>NZ_JAKZJH010000009.1:0-99958 GCF_031142795.1 Streptococcus sp. IsoGale021 | reverse complement strand
GATAGCTGGAAACATTTATTTGTTAAAGAAGTCCCCATGGCTAAAAAATATGAACTTCTAATTTTAGAAATGTCATATGAGATGGATACAATTATTAAAAAAAAGGAAGCAAGTAACAGGAAATTAACTTACTGACTTCTTTACTTTTAGGAAGATGGTGGCTGATATTTTTGAAGCTAGTTGATTCAGCTAAACAAGTTTATCTTATTGCTATCTTAACTAAAGCAAGGAAAACTATCAATCCAAATTTTTCTTCGGCTTATCAAAATGATAATTTCACCACTTTAATGATTAAATTTAATTCCCAATTGTCAAGTCAAGTGCAACAAAGTTGTTCCTCTGATTAAGTGAGTATCTTTCAAGCTGTTTGAGTTAGCTCAAACAGCTTTTTTGCGGACTGATAGCCATGGATTCGTCTAGGTCTTTCATTGATAGCCTTTGTATAGTCCTCTAAAAGTGTCGGATTTAGTTTTTTTAGTGAGGATCCTTTGGGAATGAACTCTCTTAATAATCCATTGAAATTCTCATTTGTGCCTCGTTCATAAGATGAATAGGCATGTGCCAAATAAACATCTAATCCCTCTATCTTACTCAATGATGAAAATTCGTTTCCATTATCTGTAGTTATGGACTTAATGGGATAAAGTTTCATACACTCTAAGACTGCTTGATTGACATACTCTGCTTTCTTTTCCACGAGTTTCTTTGTGACAGCATAGCGTGTTTGTCGTTCTACCAATGTTAAAATAGAAGGTTCTCCTATTGTCTTTCCACCCAGAACAGAATCGATTTCCCAATCTCCAAAACGGGAACGATTATTAATCTCTTCTGGTCTTTCTTCAATTGACTTTCCTAGATGTTTCTTGGTAGAGGGACGCTTGTTAAATTTCTTACGGATCCGCACTGCTCTTGGTAAATCAATAACCTTAATCTCTAACAAACCTTGATGGATATAGTTATAGAGCGTCTTGGTTGAAGGAACAACTGCATCTACATGTTGGAGTCTATAGGTATGAACAAAGGTATCCACGCTATGCACCCTTGGTTTCTCTAGCATCCCGATAACGGTTATGGGCAGCATCTGCATAATAGTGTTGGTAGTAGACCTTCTGCCCATTGACTTTTTTCCATTGTGTTATGGAACCACGATTAATTTCACGAATAATAGTAGAGCGATTTCTCCCCAGTCTACGAGCAATTTCAGCAGGTTTGAGTCCTACGCTTAAATAAGCTTCAATTTCTCCTCGCTCAGCTTCAGATAAGTGCTTGTAGGATTGATTTGTGGTAGAATAATTTGTGGACATGTTCATCTTCCTTTATACTGTTTTTCGCAACTCTAGTATATCAGATGAACATGTCTTCTGTGTTGCACTTCATTTTACAACAGGGCGATTAAATTTAATCGGAAAACACTAAAATTTTACAAAGAGAAACCAATCTACACTCTTGACGAAAACGATTTTTTAGGATAAAATAATAAACGTTGTGGCGGTATAGCCAAGTGGTAAGGCACGGCTCTGCAAAAGCTTGATCGTCGGTTCAAATCCGTCTACCGCCTTCCGTAACCTGATTTAACAGGAATTAACCGAATGAAAAGCCCGTAAAATCGGGCTTTTTTATTTTTTTGTTCGGTTAAATTAGGTCAAATATAATAAAATTGGTGGGTGAATTTGAGACAAACATTTTCAACAAGAGTTTATTTTTCATCAAAATAGTACAAAAAGTGAGCTAAACCAATAACTATAAAAATTGATTTCTAGCTCACTTTTTATTATAATTCAGCAATTTGGTTCAGATTTACTTCGGCAACTGTATCATTTCCGAATAGCGAAATAATCATTTTAACTTTGTTGTTGTCAATTTCGGTGATTTTACCCGTATAATCTGCAAAAGCTCCGTCAATAATCCGAACTGTATCGCCAACTTTCACATTGATGTCAAATTCTTGAACGGTTTGTCCCATTGAAATCAAGATTTGGCGGATTTCTTCTTCCAATAGTGGTGTTGGTTTGGAGCGGTTTCCGTGCGAGCCAACAAAGCCTGTTACGTTTGGTGTGTTCCGTACGACAAACCACGCTTCATCTGTCATCACCATTTCTACCAAGACGTAACCTGGGAAACGATTTTCTTCAACTTCTTTGGTTTTTCCATTTTTCTCCACTTGTACCGTTTGCGTTGGGATTTCCACGCGCAAAATATTTTCCAACATATTATAGGTTTGTGCACGTTGTAAAAGATTTTCTTTTACTTTATTTTCATATCCTGAGTATGTCTGCAAGACAAACCAGCCTTTATCAAAACTGTCCATCGTTCTTCCTTTCCTAAATAAAAAAGCCTGAGGGCTTCAGTTTCTTTTCTAGCCCTATTATACCACAAAAATGGCAAATGCAATCTTTTTACTACCATTTTTATAATAAAAGCCTACTTGATAAAACAACAAGCAGGCTAAAAATTAAAAGATATTTAACAATCGTACCAAACCTCTTGTGACAAGTAAGTCGAAAAGATAAATAATGACGACAAAGAAAGCTGTATATTCCATGACTGAGATAAAATCTATCCAGCTTTGCTTTCTAGTTGGCCAAGTTGTATCTTTTAATACTTGAAATGTATCTTTAATGAATTTCACAACTTTCTCCTATCTAGTTTCTTTATGAATCGTATATTTACTGCAATGCTTACAATATTTATTTACTTCCAGACGTTTTGGTTTTGGCGTACTACTCAATTTGATTGAATAGTTTCTCGATCCACAAACCGTGCACGCCAGACTCGCTTTTTTTAGTGCCATAACGCCTCCATCTTGTTTATTATATCAGGAAAGCCCATTTTTGACAAGTCTATTGGAACCAACTCTTAACCGTGTCCCAAAGATTCTGTGCTTTTTCAGGAATCTTAGCATCGTCAATTGCTTTCTTAGCTTGGTCAACCAAATTCTTGGCTTTATCTTGCACATCTTTCAAAATATCTGAATTATTGTTACTTTGATTCGTAGTGTTATTTGTACCATTCGTATCAACCGGTGCAATGCCATTTTTTGCATAGGCATTTTCGTCACCAAATTTCGTACCATTTGTGTACGGTAAGATACTATTTGCCACACTTCGGAAAATAGCTGAAGCTTCATTGGCACTGGTGCCTGTCAGATAATGATTTTTATCTGTCTTTGGGAAACCTAGCCACTGACTAATCACCACATCTGGTGTGTAACCAATAACCCATTGATCTCCTGATAAATCTGGGTTAAAGTCAGTCTCTGTCGTTCCTGTCTTCCCAGCCATATCATAGCCGTAAGGAGCCGCATAAACACCTGTACCATTAGTAAATGTTCCCAGCATCATACTCGTCATTTTTTCTGTTGTTGAGCGGTTAAGCACTCGCGTTGAAGTTGATTTATGAGTTTTGACTACTTGTCCACTAGCATTTTCAATTTTGGTAATCAAATGAGCATCATTCATAACACCATTATTGGCAAAAGTCGAGTAGGCTTGTGCCATTTGTAGCGGATTGGTTGTTACGCCACTACCGAGAGCCACCCCAAGAGTCTGATCCACTTTATCCATATTCAAGCCAAATTTTTTACCATATTCAAAAACTTTTTTCAGTCCCAACTCATTAGCAGCAGCAACCGCTGGAATATTTAAGGATTGCGCTAAAGCCTGATACATTGGCACAGTCGGACTGGCTTGAATTCCACCATAGTTGTTCACGGTGTAATTTCCGTAAGTCGTTGTGCTATTGTCCAACTCTTTATTGATGGACCAACCTGCTGCAACTGCAGGGCTGTAAACCGCCAAGGGCTTAATAGTCGAGCCAGGGCTTCTTGAAGATTGTGTGGCATAGTTAAAACTTCTAAAACCAGCACTCGTACTATTGATTTGCCCGACAAGCGCGCGAACACCTCCAGTTTTAGGGTCAAGCGCTACACTACCCGATTGGGCTCTTGTCCCATCGGCTGCTTGCGGGAATAAATCTTCGCGATCATAGATGACTTGCATGCTAGCTTGGTAATTCTGATCTAGCTCCGTGTAAATACGATAGCCGTTATTAACAATATCGGCTTCTGTCAAACCATAATCTCGAACTGCTTCATTGATAACCGCATCAAAGTAAGACGGATAGCGATAATCTGCCGATTTTCCTGTGTAAGCATCTACCAATTGACTGCCCAAACCATTCGCTGCTGCCTGATTGGCTGTTGCTTGATTGATATAGCCAGCAGCTACCATATTTTGCAGAACGGTATTGCGCCGATTGGTTGCATTTTTGATAGAAGCAATGGGATTGTATAGCTCCGGTCCTTTAAGCATTCCTGCTAAGGTAGCTGCTTGATCTAGTGTCAGCTGGCTAGCAGATACGCCGAAATATTTTTTAGAAGCATCTTCTACTCCCCACACACCATTCCCGAAATAAGAATTATTGAGGTACATGGTGAGAATCTGATTTTTACTATATTTCTTGGTTAATTCCAAGGCGAGGAAAAATTCCTTTGCTTTCCGCTCAATGGTCTGATCCTGAGATAAGTAAGCATTTTTGGCTAATTGTTGTGTAATGGTAGAACCACCACCAGAACGTCCCGCTGTCAAAATCGCCATGATAAAACGACCGTAGTTAATCCCACTATTTTTATAAAAAGAACGGTCTTCTGTCGCAATGACAGCATGTTGTAAATTCGGGCTAATCTGGGACAATTCTACGTAAGTTCCCTTTTGCCCTGACAAACTTCCAGCTTTTTTGCCGTCCTTATCATAAATAGATGTCGTTGCTTTCAAAGCATTCTGCAAATCATTCACATTAGTGGATTTGGCAACATAAAAGAGATAACCTCCTGTCACCAAACCAAAACCAAGTCCCAAAATTAAGACAATCTTTGTCAGGTGATAGCGACGCCAAAATCGACGAAATGGGTGTTGAGAAATCGGCTTTTTCCGACTTTTCCCAGATCGGCTCAAATGCGGCTCAGATTCTTCAACCTCTGTCACCTCTTGATGCTTGCGCTCAGGACTTTCCTTTTTAAAATGATTCACTACTATTTCAAATAACTCACTTAATTTTTTCATATCCTTATTCTATCACCTTCTCCATATCCAGACAAGAAGGGACCTCTTATCAAGCGTTTAGTTTAGAAAACTTTAAGAAATTATTTAATCTCGAGCTGCTTATTTTCAATCATCGGCTATTTTGTTACAATAACTATATGCAATTTACGATTACGATTCCACAAGGTTTACCAGAAATGACAGTCAAAGAGCTGCTGGAAGAACATTTTTTGATTCCACGAAAGATTCGCCATTTTCTACGCATTAAAAAACACGTCTTCGTCAACCATGAATCAATCAATTGGCAGAGTATTGTCCATCCACATGACGAAATTACGTTGATTTTTGACGAAGAAGATTATCCACAGAAATCCATTCTCATGGGAAATGCTAGCCTGGTGGAAGAACTATACCAAGATGAACACATCACCATCGTCAACAAACCCGAAGGCATGAAAACACATGCCAATGAACCAACGGAGCTGGCACTTTTAAATCATGTCTCTGCTTATGTTGGAAATACTTGCTATGTCGTTCATCGCTTAGACAAGGAAACAAGCGGAGCTGTTCTTTTTGCGAAGAATCCTTTTATCTTGCCAATCTTAAATCGATTGCTAGAAAACAAGGAAATTTCGCGTGAATATTGGGCTTTGGTACAAGGAGTATTCCCCCAAAAACGTCAAATCTATACAGATAAAATCGGGCGCGACCGTCACGATCGGCGAAAACGGCTAGTGGATAACAAAAACGGTCAATACGCTGAAACGCAGGTCACTAAGCTCAAAGAAATTGGAAACAACACCCTTATCAAGTGTCAACTTAAAACTGGGCGAACTCATCAAATCCGTGTACACCTTGCTCATCATGGGCTTCCTATCGTTGGCGATCCATTGTACAATCCTCAAAAGTCAGAGCGCCTCATGCTTCATGCTCATCGTTTAACTTTCACACATCCTTTTACACTCGAAAAAATTAGTGTCGAAGCTACCTCTCAAAGTTTTGAAAAAGGATTGATTTAAAAATAAAGGGACTACGAACTAAAAATTTTCGATTTTTAGTTCGTAGTCCCTCCCCCGCAAGAGTGCTCTTCCGAGCTTGAAAAGCAAACAGCTTTGATACTTGCTTCGCAAGTTTTATCTGCCACTATGATTGCTGGGCAAGGCTGATTTCCCGCCTTCAACAATTTACTGAATTGTTGAAGCTGAGTTATTCGTTTATTACTAATTCTAATAGAAGCTGGGACACTTTTTGCCCAGCCTCATTTTTTATGCAACATTAACAACTTTATAAATCGTTTTAGCCAGAGCAGCTTGATAATCTTCTGCACTGTATGCACGATTGGTAGTTACAGTCGCAACCTTTGTATCTAAATCAATTTGAACATCCGATACACCTTCCAATTTTAGGAAGTGCTCGGTGACATGCTTCACGCAATTTTGGCAAGATATATTTTCTAAAGTAACAATTTGTTTCATGATGAACTCCTTTTATGATTCTATTTTAAAGCGCCGTAAACGCAGCGCATTGGTGACGACAGAAACCGAGCTAAAGCTCATGGCAAGACCGGCTAGCATAGGATTGAGTAGCGGACCGCCAAATACATATAAAAGACCCATTGCGATTGGTATTCCTAAGGTATTGTAGGCAAAAGCCCAGAAAAGATTTTCTTTGATATTTTTAATCGTAGCCTGACTGAGGCGAATGGCTGTCACCACATCTAAAAGGTCGCTGTGCATCAAAACAATGTCGGCTGAGTCAATAGCCACATCCGTTCCAGAACCAATAGCAATCCCGACTTCAGCTTGCACCAGAGCAGGTGCATCATTGATTCCATCACCCACCATGGCAACCTTTTCCCCCTGCACTTGCAAATCCTTGACGGCATCTGCTTTGCCGTCTGGAAATACTCCTGCAATCACTTGATCGACACCAGCTTCTCTTGCAATAGCTTGAGCTGTTTCCTCACGGTCCCCTGTCAACATCACAACTTCTAAGCCCATTTTTTGCAATTCAGCAATAGCTTCACGGCTATTTTTTTTGATTGGATCAGCAACTGCTACCAGCCCCACCAATTGTCTATCCAAAGCGACAAACATGGCCGTCTTTCCTTGATGAGATAAGGAAATCAAGTCAGAGATATGTTCTCCGAGCTCGACTTGGTATTGTCTCATCAAGCTTTCATTCCCGATTAAAATTTCTTGAGCTTTTACTTGAGCTATAATCCCTTTACCTGAGATTGCTTGGAAATCCGTTACCGGTGCCAAAGATACGACTTCATCTTGAGCGGCTTCCAAAATTGCTACCGCCAATGGATGTTCTGAATGTTGCTCACTACTTGCAAGCAAATGTAGCAATTCCTCCCGTGTGACATCACCAAAAGTCAACACATCCGTCAAACTTGGTTTCCCTTCGGTAATCGTACCTGTCTTATCCAGAACGACAACTTCTACCAAATGAGCCGCTTCAAGAGCCTGTCCCGACTTAATCAAGACGCCATTTTCAGCACCCTTTCCTGTGCCTACCATAATAGCCGTCGGAGTTGCTAGCCCAAGCGCGCAGGGACAAGCGATAACCAATACCGCAATAAAGATAGAAAGTGAGAATTGCAGGCTTTCTCCTGCCAGAAAGTACCACAACAGAGCTGCTAAAACTGCCAAGCCCAAGACGATTGGTACAAAGTAGAGCGAGATTTTATCTGCCATAGCTGCAATAGGCGCTTTCGAGCCTTGCGCTTCCTCTACCAAATGAACAATCTGAGCTAAGGTTGTGTCCGAACCGACTTTAGTTGCTTCATAGTCAATAGAACCCGTTTGATTCATAGTGGCACTGGTAATCACATCTCCGATGTTTTTTTCAACAGGAACACTTTCACCTGTCATCATGGACTCATCTACATAGGTTTGTCCAGAGATAACCACACCGTCTACTGGCATACGTTCTCCCGGTTTGATCCGTACAATGTCTCCAACCTTGATGTCTTCTGTATCAATTGTGACGACTTCGCCATAACGAATAACCGTTGCTTGATTGGGCACCAAACTCATCAAACTTTGAATCGCTTGCGAAGTTCGTCCCTTGGCATTGGATTCCAGATATTTCCCCAGTAAAACAAGAGTGATAATCACACCAACTGATTCAAAATACAACTGGTGTACAAAAGTATGATGCCCCAGTAAAACTTGAACGACCGAGTACAAACTATACAAAAACGCTGCACTCGTTCCTACAGCAATCAAACTATCCATGTTCGGATGCCGTTTTGCCAAATTCCGAAAACCACGTACATAAAAACCGCGACCAACCCAAATCGCTGGCAAAGTAAGGAAAAATTGCGCCAATACAAAGGCAATGGGATGCGTCATGTGATCTAAAAAGGAGGGTAACGGCAAGCCAATCATGCTCCCCATTGAAATATAGAGGAGTGGCACGGTCGCTCCTGCCGCAAACCAAATCTGACACGCCATTTTGCGCACGTTTTCTTGCTTTTCTGCGACTTGCTTCGCATAATCAGACCGCCTTTGTTCTCCCTTTTCTGTCGCTTGGTAGCCTGCTTCTTTCACAGCGTCTAAGACTTGCTCGCTTGCAAATCCTTCTTTGGGAAAAACTGTCAATTTTTCCGTCGCCAAGTTCACCGTGGCTTCTTCTACTGTTGACAAATCGTTGACGACCATTTCAATGGTCATCGCACAAGCTGCACAGGTCATGCCGGATAATTTATACTCTTTTTTGTCTTTTTCCATTTCTTACTCCGCCATTTTCGATTGATTCGTGTCATCTTGGCAATGCGCGCCACAAGTACATTGACCTGGTGGACAATTGCACTGAATCGTCTCCGGCGCTTGTACCTGCTTTTCTTTTACAACATCTAGGATTCGAGATAAATCTGTTTGACTGAATTGATTGCTTTCTAGTATCGAAACTACTAAATCACCATGCTTGGTATTGCACATATTGTCAAGCAAGGTACGCCAACTATTTTCCAAGTGCTCATCTTCTAAAATTAACGCATCATAGTAAAACTTGCCCTCAATCTTTTCCATTGAAATAAACTCTTTAGTCTTCAGGCGATTCAGCAAGGTTTTGACAGTAGCCGGTTTCCAATCAAAATCAGCTTCTAAACGCTCTACCACTTCAGTACTCCGGCTATGAGGATACGCCCACAAAACGCGCATAACTTGCCATTCTGCCTGACTAATATTTTGTTGTTCCATTTTGTTTCGTCTCTTTTCTGATTACAATTGTAATTATCAATTCTTTTATAGTTTACATCTGTAATCATAATTTGTCAAGCAAAAAAATCGAGAAGATTGCTCAACTCGATTTTTCTCTTTCTGTATAGAAATTGTGTCTTTATCAATGCGCAAGCATTTCTTGGGCGATTTCTTGTCCACTTAATTTCGTTGGGTAATAAGTTGGCCAATTTTCCAATTCGTTAAAGAGGGCTTCTTGGCTTTCACCACCGTAGAAAATGTGAAAATGTGCTGCTTTCGTTGGGGCGATATTATGATCGCTAAATTGAACATATTTATACTTACCTGCGTCAGGGTCTGTCGCTTCAAACATGAAGCGCACGCCACGATTACCTTTCGAATACGTCAATGTATGCTTGCCAACATATTTATAAGTATATTTCTTCTTTTGTCCGTTGACTACAAATTCCATAGTCTTATCTGTGATATTGATATGAGACACATCTGTCTTGTAGCCTTTTTCGTAATAAGCCTTGTACTCAGCAGCTGTCATCTTACCACTTAATTTTGCTTTGTAATCAAAGACTTGGTCTAAAGTTCCATCTTGCAAATATGGATAAACGGATTGCCATTGACCTGCATAGTCAGACAACGTACGGTCTTTGACAGCACTATCTTCAAAGTAGCCATTTTGTACAGTCTTTGTATTTTTTTCTTTTTCAGCAGAAATTTCAGTACCAGCTTGATCTGTCGTCTTTTTCAAAGCTTTCAAGTTTGATTGCATGATGGAAATGTAGTCTGCTCCATCTTTTGTTTGCTTTTCAGTCAAACTTTCAAGCGGATTAAGCACATCTAACTTCACACCCGTTTCTTTTGCCAATGTAGAAGCCAATGCTTGAGAAGCATTTTCTTCAAAATAGATATACTTAATATTGTTTTTCTTAATATATTTTGTCAATTCAGCCAAACGCGCTGCTGAAGGCTCACTATCTGGTGAAAGCCCTGAAATAGGAACTTGTTTCAAACCATAATCCAATGCAAGATATCGAAAAGCAGCATGTTGCGTTACAAAACTTTTTTGTTTTGCATTTACTAAACCAGTTGTATATTCTTTATCCAGAGTTTCTAATTTCTTAATGTAGGCTGCTGCGTTTTTTTGGAAAGTCGCTTTCTTATCGGGATAGCGTTTACTTAAGCTGTCACGAATATTTTCCACCATTTTAATAGCACGTTTTGGTGATAACCATACATGAGGATCGTATTCATGATGATGTCCTTCTGTACCATGATCATGATCTCCTTCCTCTTCTGTACCAGGCAGTAGCAACATCTTCCCAGTCGCCTTCACCACATTCACTTTACCTTTTTTCAAGGTTTTAAGCAATTTTGGCACCCAAGTTTCCATGTTTTCATTTTCATAAACGAAAGTATCTGCATCTTGAATCGTTGCGACAGCCTTAGCAGAAGGCTCATATTCATGTGGTTCTGTCCCTGCACCGATTAGCAACTTAACATTGGCAGTATCGCCTGCCACTTGCTTGGTAAATTCATAAACTGGGTAAAATGTTGTGACAACATTTAATTTCCCATTTGCACTTTTTTGATTGGAACAAGCCACTAAAAAGATGCTCAGTAAACTTGCTACTAATAGACCAATTTTCTTCATTTCTTACTCCTATTTGATAAATTTTTTCAATAAATTTACTAGTAAAAATACGCCGACAAAAATAATCGTAATACTTGCACTGGCTGGCGTTTCTGCATAATATGAAATATACAATCCAGCAATCATACCTAAGAAGCCGATGATATTAGCCAACAAGATAACGGATTTAAAATTCTTACCCAACCGCAAGGCAATACTTGCCGGCAAAACCATAATGGTTGATACCAGCAACGCACCTGCCGCTGGAATCATGAGGGCAATGGCAACACCTGTCACAATGTTAAACAGAATGGACATGGTGCGCACAGGCAGACCGTCCACAAAAGCTGTATCCTCATCAAAGGTCAAAATATACATTGGTCGAATGAAGAGGAAGGTTAATGCCAGCACGATTGCCGCAATGATAAAGAGTGAAATCACCTGCTCCGTACTAATCGTGACAATAGAACCAAACAAATATTGGTCTAAGCTCATGGAACTAGAGCTTTTGCCCCTGCTCATCACAATCAAAGCAATGGCAAGTCCTGTCGACATCAAAATTGCTGTTCCGATTTCCATAAAATCCTTGTAAATTGTCCGCAAGTATTCTAAGAAGACTGCCGCAATCATCACAATAATGACAGTTGAAATCGTAGGTGAGATGCCTAGCACCAAGCCAAAAGCAACCCCCGAAAGCGACACGTGGCTGAGCGTATCACTCATCAAACTCTGACGACGTAAAATCAAGAAAGTTCCTAAAACCGGCGAAAACAGACTCATAGCAATCACTGCTAGAAAAGCCCGTTGCATAAAATCGTAAGCTAATAAATTAAACATGGCTCACCTCCTCCTTGTCACTTTCGTGAACATTGAAGCACCGCCATGGCGAATCTTGATTTCGCACCAAATGAATATTGCGGTCCGCATATTTTCGGACTTCCTCCGGATCATGCGTAATCATCAGCACAGCCTTGCCATGCCGATGTGCACTATGGTGCATCAAATCATAAAATTCATCCTTGCTGCCAGCATCCATCCCCGTTGTCGGCTCATCCAAGACAAAAATATCCGGATCCGAAGCAAACATGCGCGCAATGACTGCCCGTTGCTTTTGCCCACCCGAAAGCGAGCCAATCCGCTTGTCTCGATGTTCCCACATGCCAACGGCGTCCAGACTGACCTTGATATGTTCTTCATCATGCGCATTCAAACGACGAAACCAGCCTTTACGTGGATACCGACCTGATTTAACAAATTCATAAACAGTACTGGGAAAACCTGCATTAAAACTAGCGATTTGCTGTGGCAGATAAGCAATCCGCAGCTTCTTGCCAGCTGTATTCGTCTTAGAAATCGTCACCTTACCAAATCGAGGCTGCAAAATACCAAGACTAGCCTTGATCAAGGTCGTTTTTGCTGCTCCATTTTCACCTGTCAAAGTCACAAACTCACCACTATCCACATAATAGTTAATATGCTCCAGCACAGGCTCCTTATCATAATAGAAGGACAAATCTTCAACTGTGATATATCTCATTTTCCGATTTCCCCCACTAAGGTTTCTAAGAATTGTTGAATAGTTGCTTGCTCATCAGAACTATATTGATTGGCAATTTTTTCGTAAATTTCCAATGTATGCTGATGATGATGATGATGCTCCGCAGCAACTGGCTTCGCTAATTCTGTCAACCGATAAAAAATAACACGCGCATCTTTCACATCTTTAAAAGGTTCCAACATCTTTTGCTTAATCAATGACTTGATGGCCTTTGTTACCGCTGCCTGGCTAACATTTAAGCGCTTCGCCAACTCTGAGTTTGTCAGCGACTCCTCAGACAGCAACATCAAAATATGCTCTTGAGTATTGGTCAATGGCATACCACTCGTGCAAGATCCAATCAAAATCTCATGTTGATTCTCGGATTTTAAAATGATTTCATTTAAAAAACGATCAATTTCATGTGCTAGCTGACCCATTTTTCTCCTTTTCTGATTAACCAGTTAATTCTTTACTAGTTAAGTATATCATAAAGAAAATAAGAGTCAAGTGAAAATTTCAGCGCCTTTTTCATAAGAAAAGCCTGAGAATCACCTCAAGCCTTTATATAGCTTCTTTCGCGTTCGTTTTTTCCACGAAAATGACTTCAATTCTTCCATTGCTTCTCACACCATTTTCTCCCCTAAACATCAAAAAGGAAATCTAAAGAGAGACTCCATTTCTTGAGAGAATTCTCACTAGATTTCCAATTTTAGACTTATAGTTTTTCTGCAACCTTGATTTTATCAAGATTTCTTTTTGATGAGATAAACTGCACCGATTAAGGCGATAATTCCAATGAAAATAGCTAACGTATGAATGACCGTACCTGTCTTCGGTAAGTCCTTCTTCGGTGGAGTATAGCGATTTTCAAATGTCTTCACGTCCTTATCGTAGCTTACTTTAGCGTGCAACTGACCATTGCCATCGTCTGTCACTTCAACTGTAACTTTAATGACTTTCTTATCATAAGTGATTCCTTGAAGTTTTGTATCCTTCTCGGTGATCGTGTAATGATAAGTACCAGCTTTCGTGTACTCAATGGTGTCGAAAGTGACACTGCCATCTTGAGCATTCTTCTTGCTTTGAACAACTTTATCATCTTGGCCTTTCAATTCAAACTCAAACTCGCCATCTTTCAAAGCACGGCCTGTCAAGGCTTTTTTAACAGAGAGTTGGGTATTTGTTTTGGCAGCTGAGTAAGTGTTCTTGAAGGTCTGATCATCTTTTTCATAAGCAACTTTTGTTACTAATCGGCCTTGACCATCGTCTGTAACAGTGACTGTCGCTTTAATCACTTTCTTATCGTAGGTCACACCGCCGAGTTTCGTATCTTTTTCGGTGATGGTGTAATGATAAGTGCCTACCTTAGTATACTCAAGGGTATCGAAAGTGACGCTACCATCTTGTGCATTTGTCTTCGTTTGGCGAACTTGATCGTCTGTACCAGTCAGTTCAAATTCAAATTCCCCTTCTTTGAGGTTACGACCTTCTAATAGCTTCTTAGCAGAAAGAGTTGCAGTGACTTTATCTGATGAATAAGTATTCGTGAAGGTGTTTTGGTTGTTTTCATAAGCAACTGTTGCATGTAATTGACCTTGACCATCATCGGTTACAGTTACCGTTGCTTTAACCACTTTGGTGTCATATTTCACACCACCTAAAGTACCGGCTTGTTCCTTAATGGTATAAGTATAAGTTCCAGCTATTTTGAATGTCAACTCTTTGAAGGAAATCTTACCATCTTTAGCGTTCTTAACGGTTTCCACCACTTTACCGTCTGGGCCAATCAAGTCAAAGGCAAATTCATTCTCTTTCAATTCGCGACCCGTTAGCACTTTGTTCGCTTCTAATTTCGCAGTTGTTTCCTTAGCAAGGTAAGTATTGCGGAAGGTTGGATTAGCTGTATCATAAGATACTTGAGCAACTAGCTGACCTTTGCCATCATCAGTGACTTTTACAGTTGCCTTGATTTCTTTCTTGTCGTAAGTTACACCGCCTAATCCATTGTCTTTCTCTTTGATGGTGTAATGATAAGTGCCAACTTTTGTATAGTCAATCGCATCAAAAGTGACACGACCATCTGCTACATTTTTCTTCGTCTGACGAACGTTGTCATCAGATCCAACTAATTCGAATTCAAACTCTTGATCGTTTAATGCACGACCTGTCAGTTCTTTGGTCACGCCTAATTGTGCACTAACCTTTTGACTAGAGTATGTATTGGTGAAAGTTTGGTCGTTGTTTTCGTACGTTACTTTTGAAACCAGCTGACCTTTACCGTTATCGGTTACTTCAACTGTTACCTTGATAGTCTTGGTGTCGTAAGTCACACCACCCAAGCCTGTGTTTTTCTCAGTAATGGTGTACTTGTGTGTTCCTACAGTTTGGTACTTGATTGCGTCAAACTGAACTTTACCGTCTTTGTCATTCTTCTTAGTTTGAAGAACATCTGCCTTGCCATCTTCTTTCAGATCAAAACTAAACTCGCCATCCTTCAAAGCACGTCCGGTTAATTTCTTCGTGACAGAGAAAGTAGTATCGGTACCTTTGGCAGTATATTTATTTGTAAAGCTTTGTTTAGAAATTTTATTCTTACCGCTCTCGTCAAAACCGAGGTAGACGATATTGTAAATCAACTGTCCATCCTCTTCCTGTTGAACACGAATGGTAACCTTAATTGGTTGCTTGTCGTAGTCAACACCTGGAACCTTACCATCTTTTTCTTTGATAATGTAGTTGTAAAGACCAGCTTTGGTGAACTTAAGAGCTGTGAAAGGAATCGTACCATCCGCTTTATTCTTAACTGTTTCAAGTAGCTTGTTTTGTCCATCATACAGCTCAAACTCAAACTCGGCATCTTGTAGATTTCGACCCGTTAAGGCTTTCGTCACCTGCAGTGGCACTGTGATTTCTTTTGGTGTGAACGTATTCTTAAAGGTCGTTTTACCACCGTCATAAGTCGCAGTAGTACTTAGCTTCCCTTTACCATCATCCGTTACTTTAACTGTGACTTTGACTTTGCTCGAGTCATAAGTAACTCCTGTCAAACCATTATTTTTCTCTGTAATGGTGTAGTGGTACTCACCTGCTTTGTCGTAGTTAATAGCTTGGAACTGAACTTTTCCTTGGGCATCATTTTTAGCCGTTTGAAGAACATCTGATTTACCATCTTCCTTCAACTCAAACTCAAACTCGTCTTTTTGTAGCTGACGACCTGTCAGAATTTTATTTACCTCTAATCGGGCAAACGTTTTTCCTGGAGTGTATTGGTTGATAAAAGTTGGATCCTTCGTCTCCTTACCAGCTTTCGAATAAGTGACCTTTGTAACTTCAAGTTTTCCTCCCTTATCTTCGACAGTTACAGTTGCCGAGATAAGATTCGGTTCATATTCAACTCCTGGAACATCACCAACTTTTTCACTAATGGTATAATGATAGGTTCCTGCTTTAGTATATTTAAGCTCTTTGAATTGAACCTTACCATCAGCCGTATTTTTTACAGTTTCTAAAATCTTTTTATTTCGTTGTAGATCTTTGAGTTCAAATTCAAATTCACCTTCTTGAAGAGGACGACCTGTTAAAACCTTTTTCACTTCTAACTTAGCAGATGTTTTAACTGGAGTATAGCGATTATTGAAAGTTGGTTTTTTAATTTCTTCTCCATCTGTCATATAAATCACTTTGCTAACTTCAAGTTTACCGGATTTCTCCTTGACTTCTACTGTTACCGTGATAAATTTTTGGTCATAGATAACTCCTGGTGCAGAACCTTTGTTCTCTCGGATAAAATACTCATAAGTTCCTGCTTTAGTATATTCCAATGATTTGAAATTGACCTCACCATTGGCGTTATTTTTAACAGTTTGCAAGATTTTACCGACAGTTGGACTAACCTCAGTATTATCAACCAAATCAAATTCAAACTCTTGCGCTTTCAGTTTGCGACCAGTCAATGCTTTCTTAACGGAGAGTTGTACATTTGTTTTAGTAGCTGAGTATGTGTTCTTGAAAGTTTGATCATCATTTTCATAGAAAATTTCAGAATTCAGTTTTCCTTTGCCGTCATCTGTAACTTTGACAGTAACTTTTATTTCTTTCGAATCATAAGTGATACCACCTATACCATTGTTTTTTTCTTTAATAGTGTAATGGTATTCACCTGCTTTAGTATATTCAACTGTATCAAACTGGACTTTCCCAGCTGCAGTGTTTTTCTTCGTTTGGTGAATATGATCTTCCTTACCAGTCAATTCAAACTCAAACTCGTCTTCTTGTAGCTGACGGCCCGTAAGAACTTTGTTCACTTCTAATCGAGCGAAAGTCTTTCCTGGAGTATAGTGATTCTCAAAAGTTGGTTTTTTAGTCTCCTCACCAGCTTTCGAATAAGTGACCGTTGTAACTTCAAGTTTTCCTCCCTTATCTTCGACAGTTACAGTTGCCGAGATAAGATTCGGTTCATATTCAACTCCTGGAACATCACCAGCCTTTTCACTAATGGTATACTCATAGGTTCCTGCTTTAGTATATTCAATATCTTTGAATTGAACTTTTCCGTCAGCATCATTTTTCACAGTTTGGAGAATTTGCCCATTCTCTTTTAGGTCAAACTCAAATTCACCTGCTTGAAGTTTACGACCGGTTAGTTCTTTCTTCACCAAAAGATTTCCCTTTGTTTTATCTGGAATATAATGATTGGTGAATTTCTTTTTATCTTCTAAACCACCTTTGTCATCCTTACCTTTATAAGTGACTTCAGTAGTTAGCTTACCTTCTTGATTCCTTGAGACTTTTACTGTTACTTGAATATCATTTGGATCATAGTAGATTCCCTTTTCAGGATGGTCTTCACGTTTTTCAGAAATAGTATAGTTATATGTTCCTTCTTCGGTAAATTCAAGAGCATCAAATGTTACTTTCCCGTCAGCATCATTTGATTTTGTTTGAATCGGAGTTTGTTCACCCTGTTTCTTCAATTCAAACGTGAATTCTTTATCTCTCAGTTGGCGACCAATCAGTTCTTTCTCAACCTGAAGTTGAGCAGAAACTTTTTCATCTTTCTTATTAGTGATTGTTTTTCTGTAAGCTTTGTCTGTTCCAAAGTCAGTTGGCTTAACACGAATCTTTTCAGTTGATTTTTGGTATCCTTTTGGAGCTTCCACTTCTTCAATCGTATAATCGTCTTTTAACAGATTAGGAATTGTAATATCACCGTTTGGATCTGTTGTATACTCACCAATGACTTTCTTATTACTGTCACGCGTTACTTTAAATTTTGCACCAGCTAAAGCTTGTTTTGTTTTTTCGTCTTCTTTATGCAAGTTCATTGAGTAAACATAACCTTCTGCAAATCCGCCAGCAGCTCGATATACTAAAGAGATATTGACTTCTTCCGAAATTTTATCTTTTGAAGAAAGTTTTGCCTTATTTTTAAAAACTTCTCCACCCACCGGTTCATAGTTAGTTTTAACTTGATATCTGATATAGTAACCTTTAGTCCCAATATTTCCTAAGTGAGTTTGGAAGCCACGTTTATCATCATCCATTTTTATCTGGTGGTTAGTTGTAACATCTTTCTCATTATCGTGTTTCCACTCACCATTTTTCCAGGACCATCTTACTTCATATATACGGATACTGCTCTGATCAATTTGAATCCCCTTAGCATCGTCGTCCAGCCTATCTTGAACATTGACTTCTTTTAAATCAAGACCTTTTCTATTGATAGCAAGAGCATACTGAAGAAGAGATTTGTTAGCTCCATCTTGCCAAGCACTTTTTTCTAGTATACTTTCGATTTTCTTTCCAGGGCCTTGATAATGAAGTTTTCCACCAATCTTAGTTTTATGACCCACTTTAAAATCAAGATCTATGTCTTTTTCTATTTTAACTTTATTATGGTCAACAGCTGCATAAAAGAACAGTTCTCCTAAAACATCCGAATGTTCAGAAGGATATTTTGTATAGGTCAACGTAATCGTTTTAGTTGTGGGGTTGATTTTTGCATGCGCAACAACTTTATCTTTTGAATCCTTAACTTCAAAGTCTGTCCATTCTGGAAATCGTAAAGTTTCTGGTAACGTAATAGTTGTGGTGTCGCCTTCATTAACTGTGTTATTCGGAAGGCTAAATTTTACATGCACTTGGAAAGTTTCCCACATCTGTACACCCTTTTTGGGGATAGGGTTTCCATCTTTGTTTGTCACATACATTTCTGTGATAACATCATTCCATTCTTTAGCATTTGCAGCGCTAGAAAGATCGTACTTGCTTCCTTCGCTTCTAGGTGTTAAGGCAGGGGGTGCTCCTGGTTTGCTTTCGTTTTTTTCCTCCACATTATCAGTTTTCTTTGAAGCAGTATCTTCTTTTACTTGGCTCGAATCAGCACTTGCTTCCGTTTTATTTTCAGAAGCAGGCATTTCAGCCTTTTTCTCTTGGTTAGAACTGTCATTTGTGCCTGTCGAGTCAGTAGAAGGTGTTGTTTGTTTAGCTGTCTCTTCTTCTCTAGACGAATTTTCCAAACCTTTTTTCGTCTCTGACTGAGTTGTCAATGCTGAAGATTGATTCGTCAGCGTTTGAGCAACAGCACTAGCCGGTGATAAGATTGTCGAAGCCAGCAATAATGCTACCCCAACAAGATTCATCATTTTTTTAATCATTACGATTTCCTTTCTATAGTTTTTTAGAATTTTGCATAAAAGTACAAACTTCTAATAAGATCATTATAGCAACCCCTTTATGGCACTTTCAATCAAAATACCCTGTATTCTCGCTGTATTTCTTGACAGTCTGTAAAGTTTTTGATAAGTTATTTAAAAAATATTTTACTGGATCTGCAATCTCTGTAGTGAGGTAAATCCTTAGCAGAGATTAAGAAGCCCTGCTTTATTGTGATGCCGATAGTATCTGATTTTAAGTCAGTTTTTTTAAATCTAAGGCAAAATACAGTTTAGTTATGCTGTTTTTATATTTATACACATTTTTTATTGTAAATTTGTTTACAAAACGTAAACTTTTCCCAGATTTTTCGCTAGACTACATATATTTTTTACATTAAAATATGTATAAGGAGAGAGTAAGATGGTACTTAATACAAGAGAGAAGATTTTAGAAGCTTTTTTTGAACTTGCAATGGAAAATCCTCAGAAATCGCATTTTTCTTTAGCAGAAATTGCGCAAAAAGCAGGGATCTCAAGACAAGCGATTTACAAACGCCATTTTAATGGAAATTATGAAATTCTAGATTATATTCATAAAGAGCTTGATGCTGAATTTCAACTGATTTTTCAAGGTTATGATAAGAAAGTTTATCCTGACCCTTTTGTCTTTTTTGCAGAAGTGGTTATTCCTATCTTATACACCCACCGAAGGCAAATCAGTTGTCTCTTTAAGACAGCAGCAGATCCTTATTGGAGAGATTTTTTAAGAAATACGTATGGTCAATGGATTGAGCAGCACATTACGATTGATTATCAAAAATTAAACATTCCAAAAGAAAAGGCATCGCAGGTTCTTGTTGGAGGTATTCTCATCTTTATTGAAATTTGGATTACCCAACCTGAACCCACACCGCCTGAGCAGTTTTCCGAGACTTTTTTAAATTTGATTCATTTCCCTTTAACGGACTATGTTCGTTTCAAGCAAGCTTCTTCTAATGACAAACTAATCGTTACAAATAGTTTGGAAGATAAAAAAAGGAGTGAGACCGAACTAATATTGAAAATTCTTAGTTCACAGTCTCACTCCACAGCTCTTCCGAGCTTGAAAAATGAATGAAGAAGTACTTTGCTTCGCAAGTTGTAGTTGATTTAGTAGACAAAGAGCTTTGAAACCAGAGAACTGTTGTTCAGCCTCAAACAAGATAATTCAACTTTCAAGATGCTAATGTCTAATTTCTAATGTGCTATTTTAAGATTGTAGGAACGAGATAAGTTGTGATTTTCAAAAATTCAACTTGTCGCGCTCTTTTTTGTCTTCTCATCTTGTGGAGCGAATGATGAGATAGAGTAACCACAGCAATACCATTGTCGCTAAGACAAAAAGAAATTTTGCTAAGAATAGCGTATCTGGATTGAGGGTTAAAATTCCACCTGTCAGTAATAAAGCTAGGAAGATAAGGCTTAGTACAAGACGATTGGCTACGGATTCGATACGACGAAAGCGTTGATTGTAGTCAATTAAGTCATGATTGACGACTAAGCGACCATTCACAATCTGCTCCACTAGCTGATGAAGCCGTCTTGGAATACTTTTCCCATGTCGCAGCAAGTAGAGCAGTTCGATTAAGAAAGAATCGTAACTCAAAGTCTGGTACAAGATGTCTGATTTCATATTTTCAAGGAAATATTGCTTGGCTAAGGTCATCAGATTGATATTAGGAGCTAACTCGCGAAAAAGACCTTCAATTTGCAAGGCTGCTTTTTCTAAGATCGTCATCTGGGACGGTACTTGCAAATGATGACGCGTACAAATCGCTACTACATCCTCAAACATATCTGTAATAGACAAGGAGCCTAACTCTAAATTGCCGTATTTGGTTAGCATGCGTTCAACGTCTTGCTCTAATTGCAATTTATTGATTGGTTCACTAGCCGTCGTAATGGTCAGAATAGCCTGCGTCATCGAGTCAATGTCCTGTGTCGTAAAGCTAGACAACATGTCGTTTAGAGACATACGAAAACCTGTTTCCAATTCCCCCATAATTCCAAAATCAATAAAATAAATCTTTCCTTCATAGATTAAAAGATTACCTGGATGTGGATCACCGTGAAAAAAGCCATCTTTAAATACCTGCTTGATAAAGCTCAACATAAGTTTCTGACCAATATCTGCCAAATCGTAACCCGCTTCTTGTAAAACAGCATATTGATTGATACGGACACCTGGAATATATTCCTCCACAATCAAGTGCGGAGTGGTAAACTCTGGATAGACTTTTGGCACTCCAACACAAGGAATATCTTGATTATATTGGGCGAACTCATCCATGTACTTAGCTTCGTTGCGAAAGTCAATTTCGTTCAGCAATGTTGTCTGCAACTGTTGCAAAATCTTTGGTAAATCCACCATGGGCAGCAAATGTTTGGGAAAATGACGGGCTAAACGAACCAGAAGAGCAAGGTCTTCTGTAATTTGCTCTTGAATGTGCGGACGCTGAATTTTCAGTACTACTTCATCGCCATTTAACAAAACAGCACGATGAGTTTGTGCCACGGAAGCGCTCGCCAAATGCTCTTGTGAAACATCTGAAAAGAGTTGCTCAATCGGACGCTTTAACTCATCTTCAATCGCAGCCATAACTGTCTCTTTGTCCAAAGGATTGACGTCATCTTGCAGCTTGCTCAATTCCTTGATATAGATTTCTGGCAATAAGTCACTACGGGTAGATAAAATTTGACCGATTTTTACAAAACTGGGTCCTAGTTGTTCAAAAGCTTCTCGCAATTGCTTGGGAGCTTTTTTCTCGTCCAACGGTTTTTTTCGATCTTTCAGATTGGACCAGCCGACTGCACTAAAGGCTGTTAGAATCTCTCGTAAGCGTTTATTTGCCATAAGGTTATCCTCATTCTGCTTGTTATCATTATTTTTTCTTTCAAATCCTACTTTTAGTTTAGCAAAAAACGCAGTCTTTATAAAGTTGTGACTGCGTTATCAGGAAGATTATTCTTCTGTTTTTGAAAGCCCATTGAGCAACTGATCTAGTTTGTCTTCCAACCGTTCAATATCTTGCTTGGTGGCATATACATCATCGAATTGCTCCTCTGGACTTTCAGCCGTTTTTTCATTTACTTTGCGCTTTAGCTCTGACTGAAGCTGCTTGCCTTCATCCACCGTCAAGCGACCTTTGGCAATCAATTCTTTAACAAATTCAGTGGCTTTATCATAGGTCATAGATGTCAATCCAATACCTGCCAGCAAAACTTTTTTCAATTCGTCCATCTTGACACCTCCGTATATGAGAATCTTTCCACTTTCATTATAGCGCTTTTAAGCTATTTATTCTAGAGAAAATTGAACTGATAGACAAATTTTTAAAAAAGATCAACCACAAGTTTTACATTCAAAATAGTTAATAAAATAGAAACGGCATAAGCTAAGTAGGTATTCCATTTGCTGTTGACAAATTCGCCCATGAGCTTTTTATTAGAGGTGAAATATACGAGTGGAAAGATTGAAAATGGCAAAGCGACAGAAAGAAAGACTTGGGAATAGACCAAAAGATTGTCTAGCACTTGTTCTTTGTCTCCGTATAAAATAGCAACAATCACAACTGGCAAAAGAGCTAATAAGCGGGTTACCAAGCGGAGAAACCACGGTGGTAACTTCATGTTTAAGAAACCTTCCATCACAATTTGTCCCGTTAAGGTTCCTGTAATAGTTGAGTTTTGACCACTCGCTAACAAAGCCACTGCAAAGAGCGTTGAGAGGATAGGACTAGCAATAGCACCAGCAATTTGAGGGTCTTTTAAGGCATTGTACATTGCAGAAAAAGCACCAATTTTATCCGCATGTCCAAAGAATAATGCTGCCCCTAAAATCAACAGCAAAGAATTAACCACAAAAGCCAAACTCAATTGAATATTCGAGTCCCACGTCATAAACCGTACTGCTTCATGCACGGATTGTTTGGCTCTGTAATTAACTTTTCGCGTTTGGGCGATAGAAGAGTGCAAATACAAATTGTGCGGCATAACCGTTGCCCCTACAATGCCCAGTGCCAAGGTCAAAACGGACGTTCCATTTTTACTAGCCGTATGTTGATAAGCTACCACATTTGGCAAATATCCTGATAAAATATGATGAAGATTGGGCTTTGCAAGGATTACCAGATATAAGAAAATCAATAAAATAGTTAAAATCAGCGTTCCAACGATTGCTTCAATCTTACGAAAGCCTAATTTCATCAAAAAAAGCAACAAGAAAACATCAAAGACTGTAATCAGAATCGAAAATAGCAAAGACCAACCAAATAGTAAATGAAGCGCAATCCCTGCACCGATGACTTCTGCCAAGTCCGTTGCCATTAAAGCCAACTCTGTAATAACCCAAAGGAGATAGCGAACTGGCTTTGACGTATGAGCCGCAATGGCTTGTGCCAAATCCATCCTTGTGACAATTCCTAATTTTCCCGCCATTTGCTGCAATTGCATAGCCATTACAGAAGAAACCAAGACAGCTGATAAGAGCAAATAACGATAGGTAGCACCACCTACAACACTTGTAATCCAATTTCCCGGATCCATATAACCAACGGCAACCAGCATTCCCGGCCCTGAAAAAGCTAATAAAGTACGAAAGAAACCAGCGTTTTTAGGCGTTGCAATGCTTTGGTTAACTTCACTTAAGGAAACCTTTTTGTCTGACATTTCTATCATTCTTTCTATTGTAGAATTATTTCTACTATATATTATAGCACAAACTATTAACGGTGGTTAATTTATATTTTTATAATGATTAATATTTGGTGCTATTTAAACAATAAAATGCTTAGAATAGCTAAAATCGCAGGTCCGCCTTGAGTCAAGATGATTTTCTTGTTAGCTGTGGCTGCACCATACGCTGCAACCCCGATAACAAACAAAACAAAAACGGTCACAATTTCTAAATTATGTGAAATATACAAGCCATATAGTAGGAAAAGAGCTAAAAAGGCATTGTAAACCCCTTGATTTTTAAACAAGGAAGTAACGGACGGGCGAGATAATTCTTCCTTTGTCATATTAAAGACTCGGCTGGTGCTGTCTGACTGGGTAGCGATACTTTCTAGATAAAAGATATAGAGGTGTTCCAGTGCGACAAGTGTAGCTAATATAGTAGTAATGAGTGACATAATTTTTTCTTTCTAATGTTTTTCCACGGTAATCTGATCTAAGCCAGATACAAGTTTTTCTAATAAAGTGCTCAGCGTCCTTTTCTCATCATTCGAGAGAACTTTTTCCATTTGCTTTTTAACATCTACATGATAACTCGGTGGATCATGCAAAAGCTGCCCTTTTGCATGATCTGTTACATCCACTAAGACTTCTCGTTGATTTTTGGGATTGCGGCTCCGTTGAACATAACCGCGCTCTTCTAAAAGTTTGAAATGCCGAGTTAAAGCCGCAGGATCGATTTTTAAGACCTCTTGCACAGCAACTTGACTGCATGGAGCATTGTCCAATAAAAAATCCAGTATCTCGTACCGCGTTAAGCTAATTTCTAATTTTTGCTCAAAGAGTTGCGTGATAGCTTGATCGGTTAAATGCAATTGGTACAGCAGGTGAGGAATGGCAACCATATTTTCTCCTTTCCGGTTTTAATTGACTAGTCAACTATTGATGAGTCAATTATAGGTCATCAAAAACAGAAAAGCAAATATTTTGCCTTTCTTTAACGGATTATCTGTTTAATCTCTAGTAAATAGTCGATTTTGTGATTAATGTTTGGTCGATCATCGCAGAAATTGATTGATTGAATACCGCTGTTAAAGGCAACATCTACATCCAACGTCCGATCGCCGATATAGTAAGTGCTTGTCTTATCCAGCTGGTATTTCTCTACGAGATAGTTCACCCCTTCTGGGTCAGGTTTTCTTGCGAATCCATTTGCAGTAGTCACAATTTCTGTGAAATAATCCAAAATCTCTAAATCAGCTAAAACTTGGTAGGCATTTTCCCCTTTGTGGGTATAAACAAACTGCTGAATACCTGCTTCCTGCGCCCAAGCAAGAATAGTCTTAGCGCCATCCATGAGCTGAATGTGAGCATTTTTCTCTTGCAAACTTTGACCTCGAAAACAGTTCATCTCTTCAGCATCTAAACCTTTTGCTGCTGCAACTTTTTCCAGTAGTTTCTGAACAGAATGCTGCAAGATATAAGCATGGATAGCTGGTCTGTCAAAATCTAAGCCATAGTACATATAGGTTTCCTCAAGCCCTGCCAAAATCGCATCATAAGAATCCAGCAAGGTTCCGTCCAAATCCCAAATAAAAGCTTTTGTCATGTTATTTTCCTCATTTTCCGTTGATAGATGATTTGTAAAAAGATCCAGCGAAAGCCATTATCCAAAAGAGTGGCGCTCCAAACTCCGGACAAGCCCAATCCCAGAGTTACTCCCAGAAAATAGCCCGCTACAATGCGAATCAGCCACATACCAACAGTCGTGGCATAAAAAGGTAACTTGGCATTTCCCAATCCTTGCCAAACAGCCGTGTAGATGACTGTCCCTGCTGTCATAGGCATACCCAAAAGTGAAAACAGAATGACCGACAAGCTAGCTGTCACAGCGCTGCTGTCCTTTGTATAAAGATGTGTTAGTGGTTGACCCAGCGCAAAAATAAGTAAAGCCACCGGTAACATGAGCCCTAGAGATAGCCAGTAGGTCTGCTTCGTCAGCTTCCTAACTGCCTGAAAATCTGCCTGTCCTACTGTATGAGCCACCAACATAACCGTTGCGGTAGCGACTCCAAAGCCTGGCATATAGTTGAACTGGGTCAAAACCTCCCCAATAGCATTTCCCGCAACAGCATCTGTCCCGAACTTAACGATAATAGCAATAATCACCACGTCCCCAGCCCGCATCATCAGCCGCTCTCCAGCAGCTGGCAGAGATAAACGCAACAAGTCCCAATCCAACCTCCAACTCCAAGGTACTAGAGGCAGAGATAATTCTTTCCATAAAATCAAAACGCCTACCAGACGGGCTAAAATGGTGCCCAGCGCCACCCCAACAATTCCCATGTGAAAAATAAAAATCGCAAGACTGGAAAAAAGGACATTGAGCAGATTGCTCAAAAAACTGACATACATAGGCATGCGAGGGTTGCTAGTTGCTCGAATCAAGGAGCCTAGCGTAGTCATCAGACCCAAAAGGAGAATCATTCCCCCGATTAAAGCTAGATAAAGACCACCTGCATTGGCGACGGCAGGCTCCGTTCCTAGCCAAGCTAATATCCGGCGTCCAAAAACAAGAGAGAGAAACCCCAGAAACATACTCACAAGCATGGTAAGCTTAATGGCTTCGCTAGTATGATAAGCTAGATTGTCTCGATCTCCTTCTCCCAAACTTTTAGAAATGAGACTAGACACCGCTACTCCCAGCGCAATAAAAATGGCTTGGTAAATGCTGATGATATTGCCCGCAACGGAAACCCCTGAAATAGCCACGAGACCGAGACTCGCTACTAAATACGAATCCACCACTCCCATTAACATTTGCAAAAAATTTTCTGCCATAGCTGGTAAAGCGATGTTTAAAATCTTTTTGTAATTGGTCATCTATTAAAAACTCCTAAGATTGATTATACACTTTTCTGCACCAAGCTTACAACATCTTAACCACATAGATACTTTTGCAAAATAAAACACCCAGTTGGCTGACCAGCTGAGCGTTGATAATACCTTTAATTAAAGCCCTAGATAACTCTCTACTGCTGCCTGCATCTGGTCAGCGGCAACAGTCGTTTTATGGCGAACTTGTGCGGTTTCTAGGTTAGTAACTGCAGAAGGCACTGCAACTCCTGAAATCTCATGGAGTTTTACTAAAGCTTCAAAATCACTCAGACCTGTCTGCCCAGTCACAGCTTCGACTGCTACTACTGGGAATTTATAAGGACTGGCGGTTGAAGCAACGACAGTCGTAGTCTTATCACCTGTAGCTGTCCGGTATTTTTGATAAACAGCTGAGGCGACTGCTGTGTGCGGATCTTCAATATAGTTAGACGCTTCATAAACTCGTTTGATTTCAGCTGCTGTTTCAGCTTCGGTGGCATATTCTGCAGCAAAGAGTTCTAAAATGTCTGGGTCAAAATCAGTCAACTCATACTGACCATGCTGATTGAGAGATTTCATCAAATCTGCTGTCTTTTCTGCATTATTTCCTAACAGGTGGAAAATCAAGCGCTCTAAGTTTGAAGAAACTAAAATATCCATAGACGGACTAGACGTTACCTTAAAGCTACGCTTTTTGTCATAAACATGTGTCTTAAAGAAATCCGTTAGGACATTATTTTCATTAGAAGCACAAATCAACTTTCCGACCGGAAGACCAATTTGTTTAGCATAGTAGGCTGCCAAGATGTTACCAAAATTACCCGTCGGAACTGTGAAATTAATTTTATCACCAGCTACGATCTGACCAGTCTTAACCAGCTGTGCATAAGCATAGACATAATAAACAATCTGTGGCACCAAGCGCCCGATATTCATGGAGTTGGCAGAAGAAAATTGCAACTTGTGCACTGCTAGCCGCTCACGAAGAGCCGCGTCATTAAACATACGTTTAACATTGGTCTGGGCATCATCAAAATTGCCCTCAATCGCTACCACGTGAGTATTGTTCCCGGTCTGAGTGGTCATCTGCAACTCCTGAACCTTGCTGACACCGTTTTTAGGATAAAAGACGATAATTTCTGTTCTCGGAACATCCGCAAAGCCTGCCATAGCTGCTTTTCCGGTATCACCAGAAGTTGCCGTCAGAATGACGATTTTATTTTCCAGACCATGCTTTTTCACTGCTGTTGTCATCAAATGCGGGAGAATAGACAAGGCCATATCCTTAAAAGCAATCGTAGCACCATGGAAAAGCTCCAAATTGTATTGCCCATTCAGTTTCACCAAGGGAGCAATCTCTGGCGTGTCAAACTTGCTGTCATAGGCATTGTTAATGCAGTCATTCAGCTCTTGATCTGTAAAGTCATCTAAAAAAGCAGATAAAATCAATTTTGCAACTTCCTGATAGGAAGCGTCTTTGAGTTTGGCAAAATCCAGCTCTAGTTGCGGATAAGAAATTGGCGTAAAGAGACCGCCATCCGTTGCTAACCCCTGCAAAATAGCCTGACTGGCTGTTACCGTATTGTTTGCGTCACGCGTTGATTGATAAACTAAAGTCATGAATTTCTGTCCCTTTCGTGTAGTCTGTTCTATTATAACATGATTTATCAGAAAATTCTCGCATTTTATGGGAAATGTGAGAGAGTGGAGTTGGAGATTCTCAGTGTTTATATAGCTACCTCGAAAAGTTTTTTGACACTTTGAACTTTTATACTATGCCATTGTAGACATGACACTGATTAGATTGTCTCTATTTCCTACAGTGGACGCTTTGAGCTTGCCCTACTTCAATAAAGCCTATGCCTCTCTGATTTTTGAGTCATAGTCTTGTAGCATTTTATTTCAATGTCAAAAGAGACAGGATTTGTTTTTCAATAAGGATTAAATCATCAGCTTGCGATAGTGTTGGTATATTTAAAATAAAACGCTGTGCGAAATAAGCAAAAAGCAAACCAGCATTCGTTCTGATAACATCCATACCGCTGAGATTAGAATTGATTTGAGGGTTTTTGCTTTTTAATAATTGCCAATAGTCAGTAAAGTCAGTCAAGATCGACATTTGAATGTTAACTAATAGCGCTTCTCGTAATTCTGTATTGACCAAACATTCTTGCACAAGAATTTTAATGAGTTCTGCATTTTGAGCTAAAAAGTGAAAACGATCTTGAACAATGAAATGAACAGTCTCTTCCAAACGATGGTAGTTCTTAAGCCGCGGGAAAAAATCTTTCTTCAACTCAGGAATCATAGGCTGCATAATTTCTGATAATAATTCACTTTTAGTTTTAAAATATTTAAAGATGGTAGCCTGACTAACCCCAGCTTTTTCAGCGATCTGAGCAGTAGAGGTTCCATTATAGCCTTGTTGAGAAAAAAGTTCAATGGCAGCAACTAATGTTTTCTTTTTTCCAGCTGGCATTTGATGATACTCTAACCATTCTTTGTAGTTATGTAAAATATTACTGTTGTTCATAGTTACCTCACTTTTGTCTATTTTATTATACCTTGCGATAACGTTTAAGTCCAACAATATTGAGAACGGTTAAGATAGACAAGAAAATTAGGAGGACAAATAAGTCAGATTCTAGGTTAAGGATACTAGTCCCTTGTAAAACAATTTCTGATAACGCATGTCCAGCATAATAAAGAGGGAGGAATTTTCCCATAGATTGGATCCAGTTTGCCATGGAATCTAAAGGAATAATACCTGAGAAAAATACTTGCGGAACAATAATGATAGGAATGAATTGCATCATTTGAAACTCAGATTGCGCTAAAGTGGATAATAATAATCCAAAAGATAAAGCAACCAAGGCAAATAAAATATTGACTAAAATAACATCTATCATGCTTCCTAATACCTTTAGTTTTAACAGCCAAACTGTTGACAACACAATAATAGTTGTCTGTAAGGCTGCAACAGCGCCATAAGAAAGAATGTAACCAAAGACAATATCTGAACGTTTGACTGGGGTTGCTAAAAGACGATCAAGTGTTCCTGTTGTTCGTTCCTTAAGCAAGGCCATACCTGAAATGAGGAAAACAAAGAAGAAGACGAAAAAGCCCATCAAGATTGGGACCATCTTAGTAAAAAAGGTGGTATCTTTATTGCCGTAAATATAATCTTCAGAAATATCAAATGTCGTTTGTTGAATATTAGTTTGTTTGGTTTGATTAAGGTTAGCTTCACTCATATCAGACTGGCTATTATTTTGATATTGGTCTGGCAATCTATTCGCTTGGGATGCTTTTGCACTCGCTTGTTGTTGTGCCTTTTTGAGATTTTGAAGCAATTCCTGTATTTGCACTTGTTTTAGAGTGCTTTTAACAGCCTGCCGCGTTAGCGCGGTTTTGCTAGTATCGGTATTAGCATAGGTGAGCTTATATTTTTCTTTGCCTTTATAAACTAGTACGGCATCTGCCTTTTTGTCTTTTAAAGCCTTTTTAGCCGCATATTCTGTTTTATAGCCTTTAGTACTGATGTGTTTAACACCATCTAATGACTTTTTAACAGCATTTGAAACATTTACGGAAGCTATTTGAACATTCGTATCGGTACTGGCAGAAAAAGCAATATTCATGATCCACATGATGAATATTGGAGCCAAAAACAAAAGTGCCAGAGACCGTTTGTCACGTAATAATTCTGTCAATACCTTTTTTGAAATCGCGAAAATTCTCATCATAATTCTCCTTCTGCCTTTAAGAAAACATCTTCGATGGAATTGACTTGATAGCTTGATTTTAAATTAGCAGGACTATCAAAAGCCATTATTCTACCATCTAGCAATAATCCAACTTTATCTGTTAATTCAGCTTCATCCATGACATGTGTTGTCACTAGGATACCAACGCCGTTTTTTTTGAGTTGACGCAGTTCTCGCCAAACTTGACGACGCAGTGCGGGGTCTATCCCAACAGTCGGTTCATCTAGGATGAGGAGGCGAGGATTGCCCAAAAGAGCAATTGCCAAAGAAAGTCGACGCTTCATTCCACCGGAATAGCCCGCAACAGTTTTATCGAGGTGTTCAGATAAATCAACAACCTGAACAGCGTGGTGAATAGCTTGAGAAAGTTCTGTTTTCGTCAGCCCTTTCATTTTTCCAAAAAATTCCAGATTTTCTGCCCCAGATAGACTTTCGTAAAGGGCATCGGATTGTGCCATGTAGCCGATATCTCCTAAAACTCGCCGGTTAGGCATCTGATGATTGAGAACCAGCGCCTTCCCTTCGTTGGCTTTTTCCATTCCGAGCATAGTCTTTATCATCGTTGATTTTCCAGCACCAGACGGTCCAATTAAACCAACAATTTCCCCTGCTTCTAGATGGAAACTAACATGATTAAGAACAACCTGACTGCCAAAATTTTTTATCAGGTTTTGTAAATCCAATAATTTTTCCATAAAAAACCTCTTTCTAATAGATGAGTGATTACTCACTATCTCTACAATTCCCATTATAGTAAGTAATCACTCACTTGTCAAGTGGAAACTTCTTAGCTTTTAAAATAAATATTGCTAAAAGCGTGAATCTTATTAACAGGTAATGAAAAATCAAAGAGCCGAATTGTCAGTAACAGTAAGTATGACAAAATGAAGTTAACAATGTGTGATTTTAATTTTCTTCAAGTATAAAAATAGGAAAAGCTGTCGTTATTACAGAGAAATTTAAGAGAATTTTGGATGATTGTGCAGAATTAGGCAGGCTGAAGCCAACGACACATCATGAGTTTTTCAAAGAATACTAATAGATGACCACAGAAAAAAGCTGCTTCTTTTTCAATCAACAAAAGAGACGATAAATGTGATGAATTTATCGTCTCTTTTGTTATTATTTTATTTCCAATTTGTCAGCGTAGAGGTCGGCTGGCTAAAAACTTTGCAGAACTCTCTTTGTAAATTGTTTTACAGCCTATTTTCAGTGATTTTTTAATGCTCTCACATCTTTATTTCACCTTCATTACTCTCACTAGACTAGCGCGCTCGGCTTCTTCTAGCTTCATCTCGATATAATGAATGGTCTCTGTGAGATCTGGAATGGTTGCATACTCTAGACCATTGACCCTACGGCGGGTCTTTTCAATCTCATCTGCCATCAGCTGGCAGCTCTTTTCAATCTCTGCTAAGCGCAGGAGGTCGGGCAATAGGTTGCCCATATCCTCAATCGTCTCATCCATTTGGCTGTTAGATGCCACATAGCTATAAACTACATCTCCCTCGTCATCACCATAAGGATTGTCAATATGAGCATGCATTTTTGGCACCTGCACACTCATGATATTTTCCTGTTCGATATGAAGGTTGACTTCTCGCATAGGAACAGCAAAAATCTCTTCTACCATGAGGTCGCTTTCTAAGGCTTTTGCCAATACAAAATCCTGCATGTGGCCGACCAGAGCTGATTCAACTTTTTGGCGGAGGTGATTGTTCTCGCGAACAGCCTCAATGAAACGACGCATCAGTTCATCCCGTTTATCCTTGAGGAGTTTGTGACCGCGAGTAGCTGTTTTCAGTCGCTCTTTTAGATTGTTCAGCTCCATTCGGGTTGGTTTGACATTCAAACGAGTCATCGACTCACCTCCTTAAATGTGCTGCTTGCTTTCTGGTAAATATTGGTCAATCATGTCGTCCTTGATCCGCTTAAGCTCCGTCCGTGGCAAGATAGACAACAATTCCCAGCCTAAATCCAGACTTTCTTCAATCGTCCGATTGGTATAAAAACCTTGATTGATGTACTCTTTTTCAAATCGTTCGGTAAATTGAACATAGAGCTTATCGGTGTCAGATAAGGCGGATTCTCCCAATACAACCGCTAATTCTTTGGCTTGTTTGCCTTGTGCATAAGCTGCAAAGAGCTGATTCATAGTTGCTGCATGGTCTCCCCGAGTCTTTCCCTCGCCAGAGCCCTTATCCTTAAGACGCGAAAGAGACGGCAGTACATTAATCGGTGGACGATAACCGCTGTTGTAAAGGTCACGCGACAGGATAATCTGACCTTCGGTGATGTAACCTGTCAAATCCGGAATGGGATGAGTGATGTCATCCTCAGGCATGGTGAGGATAGGAATCTGCGTCACCGAGCCTTTCTTCCCCACCAAGCGCCCTGCTCGTTCATAAAGAGTGGAAAGATTAGTATAGAGATAACCCGGATAACCTCGACGCCCCGGCACTTCTCGGCGAGCCGCAGATACTTCACGCAATGCCTCGCAGTAATTGGTCATATCTGTCATGATGACGAGAACATGCATGTCTTTTTCATAAGCCAAATATTCAGCGGCAGTCAGGGCAATCCGCGGTGTCGCAATCCGCTCAATAGCAGGATCATTGGCTAGGTTGATGAAGAGGATAGAGCGATCAATAGCTCCCGTCTCTCGCAAATCATTCATGAAAAATTCGGCTTCTTCAAAGGTAATCCCCATAGCCGCAAAAACCACCGCAAAATTTTCTTCTGAATTGAGCACCGTAGCTTGACGAGCAATCTGGGCAGCCAATTCCTTGTGAGGCAGACCTGAACCAGAGAAAACTGGCAATTTTTGTCCTCGAACTAAGGTATTGAGGTGATCAATAGCTGAAATCCCCGTCTGGATAAACTCATCGGGATAATCTCGCGCGACTGGATTGATCGCTTGACCGTCAATATCTAGATATTTCTCAGGCAAAATGTCAGGCCCCCCGTCAATAGGCTTGCCCATACCGTTGAAAATTCGTCCTACCATATCTTCTGACACTGGCAATTCAAGCGGTCGACCAGTAAAACGAACCTTGGCTTTTTCTAGATTGATACCGCTGGAGCCTTCAAACAGCTGCACCATCGCCTTGTCTTCCTGCACTTCCAAGACCTGTCCCTGACGCTTGGTTCCATCATGGAGCTGGATTTCCACCAGCTCATTAAAATGCACACCCTCAACTTGCTCCACAATCATCAAAGGACCAACAACTTCGCTGACGGTACGGTATTCTTTAATCACGTTCATTGTCTGCTCCTCCTTGGGCAAGAATATCATGTAAGTTTTCTCGAATAACAGCATCCAAATTCCGAATTGCATCCAGCTGCTCTTCTGGGATAAATTTAGAGCGAGCAATTCGATCTCGCAGCTCCACAGTACCGTTCATGATTTCGGTAAAGTAGGCACCTAAATTCAAGGCACGATTGGCTTCCTCATCAAATGTTAAAATATTAGTGAGCAAAGCTACTTGTTTTTTAAAAGAAGTGTAGGTATCCACTTCGTCAAAAGCATTCTGCTGCAGGTAATCCTCACGAATCATTTTAGCTGTATTCATGGTGAGACGATCCCTTTCAGACAGAGAATCCAGACCAACCAGCCGCACGATTTCCTGTAGTTCACTCTCTTTTTGAAGAATGTTCATTGCCTTGGTTACCTTTTCTGACCAAGTCAACTGTTCATGTTGATTGATATAGTGCCCTACCTCATCTAGATAAAGTGAGTAAGAACTAAGCCAGTTGATAGCCGGAAAGTGACGACGTTGTGCCAACTGAGCGTCCAATCCCCAGAAGGCCTTGACAATCCGTAGAGTATTTTGCGTGACGGGCTCCGAAATATCTCCACCTGGAGGGGAAACGGCACCAATTGCAGTAATACTTCCCTCGCGCTCGTCACTACCTAAGGTTTTCACCCGACCGGCTCGTTCGTAATATTCAGCAATCCGACTGCCGAGATAGGCAGGATAGCCTTCATCGCCCGGCATTTCTTCCAAACGCCCGGACATTTCCCGCAGAGCTTCTGCCCAACGTGAGGTCGAATCTGCCATAATGGCCACAGAGTAGCCCATATCTCGGAAGTACTCAGCAATTGTAATTCCTGTATAGATAGAAGCCTCACGCGCCGCAACTGGCATGTTGGACGTGTTCGCAATCAGAACAGTTCGTTGCATAATTGACTGACCAGTTACTGGATCGATTAGCTCTGGAAATTCATTGAGCACATCGGTCATTTCATTGCCCCGCTCACCGCAACCCACATAAATCACGATATCCACATTGGCAAACTTAGCAACCTGATGCTGAACAACGGTCTTTCCCGCACCGAAAGGACCTGGAACAGCAGCCGCACCGCCCTTGGTCACAGGGAAAAAGGTATCAATCACTCGTTGACCCGTCACCAAAGGCTCCTCTGGAATTAGCTTTTGAGCAAAGGGGCGACCTCGACGAACCGACCACTTCTGCATAAGACTGCCAACAAAGACGGAGCTGTCTGCCTGTTCAATCTCATAGACAGGCTGATCGACAGTATAGCTCCCCGCTTTTATCTTAGTCACACGACCGCTGACACCAATTGGCACTAGAATGCGGTGGACTACCAGCTCGGTTTCTTGAACCGTACCCAGAATATCTCCGGCTGTTACCTCTACTCCAATCTCCAGACAAGGCACAAAGTCCCACTTGGTCTCACGATTCAGATGAGGCAGCTGCACTCCGCGCACCAAAAAGTCACTATTAGTTACTGTTTGAAAGCGTGCCAAAGGCCGCTGAATTCCGTCAAACATTTGCGAAATCAGCCCCGGCCCTAATTCGACCGACAACGGACTCCCCGTTGTTCCCACCGGCTCTCCTGGTCCAAGCCCAGAGGTCTCTTCATATACCTGAATGGAGGCCTCATCTCGACGCATCTCAATGATTTCCCCAATCAATCCCAAATTGCCCACACGACAAATATCCTGAATATTCGCTTCCTGCATCCCAGAGGCAACTACCAAAGGACCCGAAACTTTTATAATCTTTCCTTGACTCACAATCTTCCTCCATTCTTGGGAGATTTTTGCTTATTTTCTATCCTTGCTGTGAGCTTGAAACCCTTCTTAGCTATCTCTACAGCAAAAATTGATACTTCTTATTTTAAAAATCAGATAAGGCTTTTATTTGTTGCCCATTTTCATCAAAATTATCTGGGCTTAGCCATTTTTCTAAACGAGTTTTGACCGCTGGCCAGTCCCTGTCAATCATGGCTAGCCAATCAGTATCTCGGTTACGCCCTTTATAAACAACTGCCTGACGAAAAGTGCCTTCGTAGATAAAACCAAGCCTTTCTGCTGCGTATCTTGAAGGTTGATTGAATGCATCGCATTTCCACTCGTAGCGGCGATACTCCAGCTCCTCAAAAACGTAACGTGCCAACAGATATTGGGCTTCTGTCGCCAGTCTGGTTCGTTTCAATTGGGGCGAATAGGTCACAGAGCCCACCTCAATGACACGGCTACCACGATTAATTCTCATTAGAGCAAAAGTACCCAATGCCTTGCCACTCTCCTTATCTACAATGGCATAGTGGAATCGATCCTGAGCTGCCAGCATCTAATCTAGCAAGGCCGACCATTCTTCCTGACTTTGAACAGGATTTTGAAAGAGATACGTCCACATATCAGCAGGAGAATCCGAACCATAGACTTCATACAAATCCGACCCATGTTTGTCCTTGGACAGACATTCAACGATAACATATTGTCCTTCTAGTCGCTCCAGATTGGGCAAATCTCCCGGTTTGAAATTCGGCAGGGCATCTCCAATGGGCTGGCCTAATTCATTCATTTTCATAAAAACCTCACAATATATCCTGTCCAACTGCTTTTTCTACGTTCTCGCGAATACGCTTCTGTCCTAATCCCATTACCCCTTTATGGGTCGGAATTAAGATAATCGCTGGCAGCACTTGCTTATCATAGTAAGCCAGCGTTTCAGGGATTTCAGCAGCCATATCTTCTGTCAAATAAATAATAGCAAAATCTTCTCGACTCAATCGCCGTAAAGTATTCACCGCTTCGGTTGCTTCGGTGACTGGAAAAGTCTGAAAACCAATCAGGCGAAAAGGCAGAATGGCATCGCGGTTCCCCACCACACCAATTTTATAAGTTTTACTGGCCATAAATCGGTCTTATCCTTTCTTTAATCATCTCTACTGGAAGCTGATTTGTCAAACCAGTCAAAATAAGTCGAAGATTCTTCACTTCCAGCTCTTTTCCCAATAAATAACGAGCGAGCGGAAGCGGACCACTTGTTTCAAATCGCCCTTGTTCTAAGAGCTTAAACTGAACCAAGTCTGCCAAATACTCCAGTTCAAGATTTGTCAACTTACCCGAACGCATTTTTTCTTCATAAGTGCGTAATTCCGCATCAAATTCTAATGGATTGACTTTGGAAAACCAGCCAGCAAGATCGCCTTTTTCTGCCAACTCAATCCACTCTGCACTCGTCAAAGAGCCTTCATCTGATAACAACTGTGTCATAAAACTATGCGGTTTTTGGTGACGAATGGCACGCTGCACCGTTGTTGCATTGTAAAAATCAATCGTCAACCGCACCAGTTGCTTAAGCCGCTCGTCTTCAAATGCAGACTCCAAGCTTTTTAAGTGTTTGAAATAAGCCAGATCCATTCCAATTTCCAGAACGCGCACATCTTGATAATCTTGATATTCCGCCCAAGTTGCTGCTATTTCATCCGCCATAAAATTAGGACAATGTTCAGCAGAAAAGGTTGCAACCAAATGCTCCAAAATATATAAAGGATAAGGTCCAACCGCAATCAACAGATGTTTTAAATTTAAGCCCGTCGCCTTGTGCTTAAGCAGCACCTTAAGATTGTGATAGGTATATTTGAGCGTAAAAAGCTCAACCAAGGCAGAGTCTGGACTGACTTCAAAAGCCCAAGCGTACTCTGCAAACAAATGTTTCATGAGAAACTTCTCAATCGCATTTAAGTCTGTTAGTTGCTCATAATCCAGATTATAAACCGTTCCTTCCAAAGCTGCTGACCGACTTTCAGAAGTGAAAGTCCGCAACAACTGCTCGTATTGCGCTAAGCTTAAAAAGCTACTCTCATGAATGCTAATTTCTGTATTCACTTGAGCGAAGGTCTTTTCATTCATAGAACGCCTCCTTAGTCTGCTTCATCTTGGAAAATCGTCTGAGCAAGCTGATAACTCTCCTCCTGCCACAAAGAATCCACCAAACTGCGGTAGAGGTAGTTATCGTCAATATTGCCTCGCGAAAGGAGAAAACCTGCTTCTCCACTCACAGGAGAGGAAGCCAATCTTACGTGCGGATAGTGCTCTAATAATCGTTCCAATTGTCCAGCCGAATATTTAACCAATGTCCGTGAGCCAACTGTCAAAACAAGCTCTTCTTGCGGATACTTTTTTAAGACCTGCTCCAAGAAAGCCTGCTCCTGCTCGACCGACCAGGCCGCCATTTGCTCATAAGCCCCTGCAAATAATTCTTTCAAAATCCCTTGCTTGGTCGCCAAAGTAGACTGGCGTTTTTCATTTTCAAGCTGCTGCACTTCACGCTGTACCTGACGATTGATCGCTTTTATTTCTTGCTCACGCTGTTGCAGTTTTTCTTGTTTCAACCATGCTTCTTGCTCTTTAGCTTCACGCTCAATAGACTCTTTAGCATCGGCTAATAGCTGCCGCCCATTTTCATGCGCCTGCTCCAAAACAGAATCCCTCAAATGAGATTCAAATTCCATATCTGCCTCCTTCTATGAAATCTTGTTTCAAGACATTGAACCTGTCTCATTTTACATTCAATACCATCAAAAGAGATACAACAAAGGCAAGGATAGCATAGGTTTCTACCATAGCAGCAAGGATAACCCCTTTCATGACGTCTTCAGGTCGCTTTGCCAAAATCTGCATACCAGCGGTTGCTACATTTCCTTGATATTTAGCAGAGTAATAACCAACAATTCCGATTGGAAGTGCGGCAAAAAAGAGGGCTAGACCTGTCTGAAGAGCCATTTCAGGCTGGATTTTAAAGAAAATCAAAATCCCGATAACAAAACCGTACAAGCCTTGCGTACCTGGCAAAAGCTGTAAAATCAAAGCGCTAACGAATTTCTCAGGTTGTTCTTTTAATAGGGCTGCCGCAGCCTGACCGGTTGAACCGACATTGCGCGCAGAACCGATACCGCTGAGAAAAATCGCAAAAACCACACCGAGTGCGGCAAAAAAAGCACCACCGTAAGTTGAAAAATAAGATGAAAAAGCTTGCATGAATAAACTCCATTTCTAATAGTAAACATTATTTATTTAGTAATTTTGTCAATGACATAAAACTTCTAGCTGAGCTGCTAAAGTAATTTCGCTGTGCTATTTTTTGTAGCGGACATATTTCTCTGCTGGCTTCAAAGGTTTAAAAGCTTTTCCGCCACCGTCGTAGAATTTCCCAAAAAATTCAACAAAAATCAAACGCGCTCCGTGCACATAGCCTGATAAAAAGGAGAGAAACATATTGATACCGTGGAGGGCGAGAAACAGCACAATCCCAATACTAAAGCGAGCAAAAGGCGGAAAGAGACTAACAATTAAGTTAAAGGCTGAGCCAATGCTTGCACCAGCAAGCCCCAAAGCCATGAGTCGCGTAAAGCTCACCAAGTCTCCCACATAGCTGCTGATATTGTATAGATTAAACAGTGCAGGACCCAAACCTTTCAAACTCCTAGCACTGATAATAGAAACCAGTACAATGCCCACAGCATTTACAATAGCCAGCCATTGCCCGATAAAGCCGACAATAGCAAGAGCTGGGAACAGTCGTCCCGCTGCTAGCAAAGCCAACCCGATGAGAATCAACATCCAGGCAAAACCCGAATTATAAGCTGCCGCATAATCCTTCATGCGGATATTCTTTTTACCACTGAGGAAAAGTCCTGTCATGACTGTCACAAAGCCAATCACGACCGAAATAATCAAAATAGTGATCACATCTGTGCTGGTATCAATGAGCGCAAAAGGCAATTTGAAGCCAAAGAAAGAACCATAAATCACTCCCCAAAGTGCAACGCCAATTCCTAAAATTCTAAAAAAGCGTAAATTCTTTGCCAGGCTTGGCTTGACATGTAAAGTCTTCAAAGCCCAAGTCGTTCCGCCAAAAAGCAACAAACCATAGCCAATATCAGCCGCCATCATGCCAAAAAAGATAAAGTAGAAGACCGAAACAACGGGCGTTGGATCTTTATCTTCGTACTTCGGCAGCGAATACATCTCTGTCACCAGCTCAAAGGGCTCAATCAGAGCATTATTTTTAAGTTTTGTCGGGACTCGCTGTCGATCGGCTTCCGTCAGTTCATGGATTTGAAGCAAGACAGCACCGCCAAATTGCTGCGCGAGACCCGTTTTCAAATCTTCTATCTGCCCCTGCTCCATCCAACCCTCTAAAGCAACCAAATTCTGCGTGCTGGCAAGGGCTTCCTTGCTCTCTTGGCGAGAGGTGAGATTCAAAATATAGTCCAATTGAAGCTTGAGCTGTTGCAGCTCCTCATTAGATGCCGCTAGTTGTGCTTGCGTTGAAGTTATGAGTGCTTCTTGCTCTTTTATCGTCTCTTGCAAGGCTGTCAAACGCTCTTTTGGTAATTCTTCAAAAGCATATTCAAAAGGTTTGAAACCAAGCTCTGTCAAGAATGCTTGCATTTCCTTAGCTGCTTCTGCTTTACATAGCACAAGAATTCCACTTTCTGTGGTACTGGTGAAAATCTCTTGGACTTCCAGATTAGGATAGTCCCGCAATCGAGCATTTAGCTGATTGTTCTCACTGCTTGGAATGCTTCCCACAAACGCACGAAGATGTTTAAAATGCTTAAGCGCTGACGGCGTAACGGCTAAACTCGCCCATTTTTCTAGCTCTGCCATCTCCGACTGAGCCATCTCTTTTACTTCCTGCGCTCTTGCCAACGCTTGAAATTGTTGCTGAATATTGACAAGAAGAGCTTCTTCATCACGCGCCTGCCCCGCTTGCTCTAAATCCACAAACGTTATTTCCAAAGGCACTGCCTTCAACGACTCCAGTAATTTTTTCTTGGGCACAAACGCCTGCAAACGTTCAATCATATTGGCAAGTTTTTCCTGCCGCCGAGTCAAAGTTTGAAGATGTTCCGAGAAAGACTTATCAGGATTCCACACCAACTCTTGCTCAAAAGCTCCCTGCCAAGTCTCTTTTGCCTGCAAATCCTGAACCTCAACTGACTGGAGATTTTGCAAATAAGAAAGGACATCATCCAACAAATCTTTTGGCAATAGCAACGACAACTCTTGCATGTGACTAATGGCCATATTTTTCTACCACCCTGTCCACAATCATTTGCAGCAGTACCTCTTTTTTATTTGACAAAGCTGCTTGGGCTTTTTCTTCGTTCTCTTGTCTCGTTTTTTCTAAGTCTTGTGTCAAGTTGGCAATCTCTTTTTCAGATTGTTCTTTTAACTCAACAAGCAATTGTTGCTTTTCTTCATCATAGACTTTCTCTAGCTGTTTCAGATTGCTGGCAGCTTGCTCTCGCAATTCCTGAATTTGACTTTTGTAGCCCGCCAACACTTCATCTGCTGCTTGCTCAATTTCCTGCATTTGCTCAAGAGTAGCATTCGTCATATCTCGCACCTCCTTTTGACACAATAGGTGTAACGCTTTCTTGTGTAAATTATAACACATTTTCAAATCATTCGTCACAAAGTTTTATTGGTTTTCTTCGCTTAATTGAAATCATTTCACCCTATGCTATTTATCAAGCTACCTAGCGTCCTATTTTGTAAAACTATGTTATAATACAAATAGGTTTTTCAAAACATTTGTTCTATATCATTACAAGTAAAGAGAGTACATCTATGGAAAATACGCAGCATATCTTAACAACGATTGAAAGCCACTTTGATAGCATGACCGACTTAGAAAAGCGGATTGCCAACTACTTTTTGAGCCCTTCTAGCATCTATGACGATCTCTCTTCTCAAAAAGTTGCGCAAGCTCTCTACATCTCTCAAGCAGCCTTGACACGCTTTGCAAAGAAATGCGGATTTAAAGGCTACAGAGAGTTTAATTTTCAATACCTTCATCAATTGCAAGAAAACGCGGAACAGGACGAGAAAGTACAAAATGACTTATCTCGTAGAGTGCTACGAAACTATGCTCAAATCCGTCAACAAACTGAGGAATTGGTTGACGAAGACAAACTGCTGCGCGTTGCCAATCTCATCGAAGCAGCTGACCGCGTCTATTTCTTTGGGACGGGAAGCTCTGGTCTTGTCGCACGCGATATGAAACTGCGCTTCATGCGGCTTGGTGTTGTCTGCGAAGCGTTGACAGATCAAGACGGTTTTGCTTGGACAACCAGTATCCTAGATGAAAATTGCTTGGTTATTGGATTTTCTTTGTCCGGAGGAACGCAATCTATCATCAACAGTCTCATCGACGCTCAAGCAATGGGTGCGAAAACGGTGTTAGTAACAGGACACCCCAACAAAGTCAAAGAAACCTTTACTGAAATCATCACTGTTGCCATTCAAAGCAAACCAGAGTATATCTTACGCATCTCAGCACAGTTTCCTATGCTACTTATGATTGACCTCCTTTATGCCTTTTTCCTAGAAATTGACCGAGAAAAGAAGGAAAAAATCTTCAACAGCTTTTGGGAAAATCAAAAATTAAACGGCTATTACAGGCGACACAAATAAGGGATCAAATAAAAATGAGCATCTCCTCACCAAAGGATTTGCTCATTTTCATTATAGAAGGCTTTTCGTTAATGATGTTTATTTTTAAAGTGATAATAAGCTCCAAACATCCCTGCAGCATTTTGATGATGAGCAAAAGCGAGCTTGGTTTTTTCAGCAATACTTGGTACCAGACAAGCTTTCATAGCAGTCTCAATTCGAGGACGAAGAATGGCCTCTTGACCCATAATGCCGCCACCTAAGATCACCACTTCTGGATTAGCCACATAGCAAATATTCGCAATCCCTTGCCCCAAATAGTTGACCATGCGGTCGATTCCTTGGATACAACGTGCATTTCCTTCGGTCGCTTCTTTGAAAATGCGGCGTCCATTCCACATAGTAGGATCTTCTCCGTGAAGCTCTGCTACATAGTTGACCATGGCAGTCGTTGAAGCCACATCTTGGAAAGCACCGTCTGGCAGATACACATAACCGACTTCACAGGCCGAATTACTAAAACCGTGGAAAACCTGACCGTCCACCAGCAAGCAACCACCGATACCCGTTCCAATCGTCAAACAAATCGCAATGCTCGCTCCCTTGCCGCTGCCTGACATAACTTCCGCCAAGCCAGCACAATTGACATCATTTTCAATCTCACAAGGAACGGCAAATGTTTCTTCTACCACTTTCTTGAACTGAGTACCAGCATAATTTGGAATCTGAGGGCCAGCATAAAAGATTTCTCCTTTATCTGGATCGACCATTCCGGCTGAGGAGATACAAACCCCAGCAACTGGAATTTGTTCTAAATAACGTGCTACAATTCCCTTTACCTTGTGTAAAATTTCTGGACCGCCCTTATGAGCCTCTGTTGGGATTTCATGCGCTTCCAGCAAGGTGTCGGTATCATCAATCAGACCATATTTGATATTTGTTCCACCAATATCAATGGCAATATATTTCCCCATAATCCACCTCTTTTTTATTACAAGAACGTTTCCTTAGCTACACGAATCAAACGCGCCGCGTCTTCTACAATCGGACGATCCGCGTCTGTCACTGATGTTAATGGAGAACGGACAGAACCGATATTCAGATTTTCATTGATTTTCAAGACTTCCTTGATGACAGAATACATATTTCCATGAGCAGCTGTTAATTTCCCGATAATAGCGTTAATGGTAAATTGCAATTCTTTTGCTTTTTCCAATTCTTTGTCGGCAATCAATTGATTGAGCTTCAAGAAAAGCTCTGGCATTGCTCCATACGTTCCGCCGATACCTGCTCTTGCTCCCATCAGGCGACCACCTAAGAACTGTTCATCTGGACCATTAAAGACGAGGTGGTCTTCTCCACCAAGTGCTGCAAAGGTTTGAATGTCTTGGACAGGCATGGAAGAGTTCTTCACACCAATCACGCGTTCATTTTTGAGCATTTCTGTATAGAGACTCGGCGTTAGAGCTACACCTGCCAACTGCGGAATATTGTAAATCACGAAGTCTGTTTGTGACGCAGCTGCGCTAATATCGTTCCAATATTGGGCAACCGAGTATTCTGGCAAGCGGAAGTAAATCGGCGGAATAGCCGCAATAGCATCTACTCCCAAACTTTCTGCATGGCGTGCCAATTCCACACTATCCTTAGTGTTGTTGCAAGCAACGTGGGCAATAATCGTTAGTTTCCCTTTTGCCACCGCCATGACTTCTTCCAAAATCAATTTCCTATCGGCAACATTTTGGTAGATACACTCCCCAGACGAGCCATTGACATACAAGCCCTGAACTCCTTTTTTAAGGAAATATTCTACCAAAGCCCGCACACGCTCCGGACTAATCTCACCTTGGTCATCATAGCAGGCATAAAAGGCCGGAATGACCCCTTCGTATTTTTTTAAATCTCTCATATTTTATTCTCCAATTTGATTGATTTTATCGTTTGTACTTATTAAAAATAGTTTCCATGATGGGCAATTGCAAAAATCCTAAGGCTGCAAAACCGACTAATACAAAAAGAGTAAAGCCTAGTAGCAACACAAATCCTGAACTAGAGAGGAAAAAGATGATTGCAGCTAATAAGGCTATCATCAAAAAAAACCACGGGAAATGCAAACTCACCATGATAAGACCCGTTTGCAACATATCTTTTATCGTCATTTCAAACTTAGCTGCCAAAGGGTAGACACATAAAAACAGCAAACTAGTAAAAATGATGACACCGATACAAGTTGCTTTTAACATTTGAAATGGTAGCGTCTCTTGTCGCCAAAAGAGCATGAGGTCAAATAGACTGATACCTACAATCAGCAACTCTAGCAAACCGAGTTTGAAACCAATTTTCCAGTTTTTTCTAAAAGCCTGCACATAGGTTGCTGTGACTTTTACGCGACGCGAATCTTTGATGACAAACAAAGTCTGATACAAGCTCATCTTTGCAATACCAATCGTAACAATTGGCAAGCAGGACAGCAAAAAGAGCAAGTTCACAGTCACCAAATCTAATATTTTCTCACATATTCTCATAAAGAAATTATCTGTATCAAAAATACTTTGTATTAGCTGAGAACCTCTCTTTTCCATGACTCTACCTCCTCGTTAGTTATTTCAATCGTTGAGCAAAACCTTTACGACACATTTTTTGACCGTATCACCTTTACCAGCAAACCTATTGGGCTGATGCGGCTCATTGGGTAAAAATAGAACAAAATTCTGTTTATCCAAATAAAATGGAAGAGATTGCTCACAAGTCACAAAGCCAATGTCCTTCTTTTTATCATACGGTTTTCTCACTTCCTTTACCCTGTTGCCATATCGAATGATTTCATGCCCTGCTAAAAGCAAATGCAAGTCTAGATAATGGTGATGAAATTCAAATTCATCTGTCGTGTCAGAACACAATTCATTTTCCTGTACAAACAGAAATACTTTTTCTCCGTCAATCTCATACCGTCCTGAATCATAATCGTTTACATCGTGCGTCAGGAGATAATCAATGGCACAATCCAAATGCTCATGGATACCTTTGTAGTGGGCGAGATTTTCTAATTCATCGAAAATCATTTGGTCAGCCTCCTCATCCTTTCACAGCTCCCATGGTAATACCTTGAGTAAAGGATTTTTGGAATATTAAGAAGACAGCTACAATCGGAACAGCTGCCATAGCAGCACCAGCCATAATCAAACCATAATTCGTTGCCATTTCAGCTTGCATTGTTGCTACCCCTAGTGAAATAGTTAGATTCTGCCGCGATGTCAGCATGACCAATTGCATAAAGTAGTCATTCCATGTGTTGATAAAGGTAAAAATGGCAAGGGCAGCAAAACCTGGTTTCACAATCGGAAAAGCTACATTCCAAAAAGTACGAATCTCACCACAACCGTCCATCTTAGCAGATTCCAACAATTCTGTTGGGATATTTTCGCTAAATTGCTTCATGAGAAAGACACCAAAAGGCCAGCCGACAAGTGGCAAAATAACCGCAGCCAATGTATCGTGAATTCCCATAAAATTGACAATACGAACCAGAGGAACCAACACAACTTGCTTAGGCAAAGCCATGGCAGCGATAAAGGTCGCAAAAAGAATACGTTGACCATAAAAACGCTTTTTGGCTAGAACATAACCTGCTAAAGAAGAGGTAATGCAGACCAAAAACATGGTTGCTAGTGAGATAAAGACACTATTCCACATCCATTGCAAGGCTGGGTTTTGCACCATTAACTGCTCAAAATTTTCCAGTGTTGGCATTTTAGGCCACCATTGAGGCGGAATGACAATCGTATCTGGTTGAGACTTAAAGGCTCCGGTCAAAATCCAATAGAAAGGGAAAACAAAGAGAACGGTCAATACCAATAGAATAATCGTTGAAATAACCGTAAAGGCACTTATTTTTTTCTGTTTCATCTTGTCTCTCCTTTCTTTAATATTCGACGTCATTTCCAAGAATCTTGAATTGGGCAAAGCTAATCAAAGCAATCATGACAGCTAAAAATACCCCCATGGTATTGGCATAACCATATTCAGATAACTTGAAAGCTTTTTCATAAAGGTAATACATCAAGGTACTGGTTGAATAATTCGGACCTCCAGATGTCAATAGCTGAATCAAGGCAAAACATTGGAAAGAGTTAATCGTAGTAATAATCGCAATATAAAGCGTTGTCGGAAGTAAGCTCGGCCATTTAATCTTCCAGAAAACTTGCAGTTCTGTCGCTCCGTCAACACGCGCAGCTTCCACCAATGAATTGTCAATATTTCCCATAGCAGCAATATAGAGAATAATGGGTTGTCCGACAGAAGTTGTCAGCAAAATCACAATAATCGCCATTAAAGCCCAATGCTTATCTCCCAGCCAGGAAATGTTTTGATTGATGACATGCCCTGACTTTAGTACAAAGTTTAAAATTCCTGACAGTGGGTCGTAAATCCATTTCCATACAACGGTTACCGCTACACTCCCTGTTACCACCGGCAGGAAGAAGACAAAACGGTAGAAAGAGCGTGCAATCGCATTTTGACTATAGGTCTGTGACGCTACAAACAAAGAAAACAGCACAACAATTGGCACTGAGCCAATCACAATAATCACCGTATTGATGAGAGATTTGATAAAGACTGGATCTTTAAACATTCGTGAGTAATTGTCCAATCCAACGAATGAAAAGGATGTCATAGAATAATTAAAGAAACTCGTTACAAATCCCATCACCATCGGCGCTAATACAAAGACAATAAAGAATAATAGAACTGGTGCTAAAAAGGCATAGGATACCAAGGTTTCTCTCATTCTTATTTTATTTACTTTCACATCAAGCACCTCGTTTAGATTAGAGGGAAACCAACTCTTTTAAAGCTTTTTGAGTTCTTTCCCGCTTTTATCCTTTTATAGAAATTCCCCTTTTCCTATTTATACATAACTGACGACAGAAAAAGGGGAGAATTCAATTACTTATTTTTGAGCTTTTTTAATGGTTTCATTTGCTTTTTCTGTAAAGGTCTTCAAAGCAGATTCAACTTTTTCGTCACCATTTGAAACAGATTGCAACATTGGGAACCAGAGCGTTCTCATTTCAGCAAATCCATCAATAGTGTTGTAGTATGGTGAATAATATTTTGTCCAAGTGCTGATTGTTTCCATTCGTTTGTCATCGTACAATTTACCAAATGATGAACGAACCGGGAAAGCACCTGTACGAACAACATTTTGTGGTCCCCACTTTTTATCATCAGCGATAAATTTGACAAATTTCTTAGCAGCTTCCACTTTCTTTTTATCTTTATTGTTAAAGATACCAAAACCATTTACAAGGTATTCCAGAGCTGGTTTGCCATTGTCTGACGGGAATGGTACTTCAACAACTTCAACGCCACTGGCTTTCAAGAGTTTAGCTTGGATGCCTTTTTGCGCAGGTGCCCAAAGAACAGTATAAGAAGTTTGCCCATTCGCAAAGTTTTGAATATCTGCTCCACCATCGAATTGAGAGCCGTTTGTCATCAAACCATCTTTAATCCAACTAACTGCTTTATTTAGCCCTTTAACAAAGTTTGGACTGTCTGTTGTATATTTTGTCACTTTATCATCTGTAACAGAACCACTATACAAATTAGCAATGAAAGCACGTGTTCCTTGGTCACCACCTTGACCATTACTGAAGAGCGAGCCAGGAGTATACCCTTTAGCCTTTAAGGCTTTCAACACTTTTTCAAAATCAGCTGTTGTCCACCCTTCTTTTACAAGGTTTTCTACACCAGCTTCTTTCAGCATTTTCTTATTAAATGCCATATAAAACGGAGCAGAACTAATTGGATACATGTAAGCTTTATCACCAGCCTTACTTGCTTGAATGATTTGATCGTTGTTGACATCTTTGACGAAGTCATCAGTAAAGAGATCGTTCAATTCTGCCAATTTACCATTTTTACCATATTGAATAATCCGTCCTGGTGCGTCAAACAACACATCTGGTGCTGTTCCTGCTTCAATAGCTGTTGTAATTTTTTCTGGACCAGATTTGAAGTCAATAGTTTCTAATTTCACTTTAATATCTGGATTGGCTTTTTCAAAGGCTTTGATAATTTCTTTTTCATACGTACCAACACCGTCGCTGGCCTTTTTTTGCGTGAAAACTGGAAAAGCCCACCAAGTAATCTCTGTCTTGCCAGAAGAATTTCCTGAATCAGCTGATTTGTTTGAACCACCTGAATTTCCACATGCTGCCAAAGATAAAATTGCAGCTCCTGCAACTAACGAACAAAGTATTTTCTTCATCCTCATATTGTTTCTCCTTTTATTGTCATCCTTTTTAAGATAAAATTGTTCCTACTTTTCACTTACTGCTGCAACAAAACGCTCTGTAATTTCTTTTGGACGCGTAATGGCACCACCTACTACAATTCCTCTAACACCTAGGTCATGAATGGTTTTCGCTTCACTTGGGTAGTGAATTTTTCCTTCCGCGATAACATCCAAACCTGCATCACACAATTTTTTTACCAAATCAAAATCTGGTCCCTCGCATTGCAGACTATAAGAGGTGTAACCTGACAAAGTTGTCCCTACAAAGTCCACACCTGCTTCTGCTGCAGCCACACCCTCTTCAAAGGTGCTCACATCTGCCATGAGCAATTGATGAGGATATTTTTCCTTCACTCGCTTGATGAAATCCGCAATCTTTAAACCATCAAAACGTTCCCGCTTTGTACCATCAAAAGCAATTACTTCAATATCCAGAGCTGCTAGTTCATCAATTTCTCGCATCGTTGCGGTAATAAATGGCTCTTGAGGTGGATAATCCCGCTTGATAATGCCGATGATCGGCAACAAAGTAACCTCTTTAATTTCCTTAATATCCCGAACACTATTAGCTCGAATGCCAACAGCTCCTCCTTGTTCAGCCGCTTTCACCAAAAGGGGAATAATCCCACCTGCTTCAGTATATAGCGGTTCGTGTGGCAAGGCTTGACAGGAAACAATGATGCCATTTTTTATTTTGGCAATCAGCTCGTCTTTTGTCATTTGTGCCATAGACAGCCTTCTCCTTTGCTATTGTAGATCGATTTTTAAAGCGCTTTCAATCTCACGATGTTATTATAACTATTTTTTGAAGCGCTTTCAACAATATATGAGATTTTGGTTCTAATTTCTAATAACAATTACTTTTCTCTTAAATCTTGAAAGTAGTTTCAACCAGAACGATAGCTCTGTTAACATGACGCTATAATCATTGCGGATTGCCTCTGAGGTATACAAAGACTGCATCTCTGCGAATGCTATCTCCCCCCAAGAATTGTCTAGAATGGAGACCCTATAATAGAATTAGCAAGAGGGAATGCTTTTTTCAGGAGTATCATCCAGAGTCGCTTTTGAATAAAAGTTTAAAATTTTCTCATTGCTGGTGTTCTTTTCGGTATTGTCCTGGCGTCCGTCTAAACATCTTCTCCTATCTACACGTATGCCAATTTACGAGGTAGCACAAAGTGTTGGATTTTCAAATAAAACTTACTTTTATGACAAATATCGTACCTATTTTGGACATTCCCCAAAAGACGAACGCAAATAAAAGGCAGAGACAATATTATCCCTGCCTTATTTTATAATAGCAAAAAGCTTTTGACGTAGTAGCTAATATCTAAATACTTCTTTAAGGTTACAGCAAAGCAAACCACTCCTTAGTCATTTTTCAAGCTTAGATGAGTATTTTTGACGAAAACTGCGTTTCTCTTCATTCACCACTTTGACAGCCCGAGAGGCTATTGAACAACTTTGCGAAGTTGAAACTACTAACTAAAAATTTTCAAATATTAGTTCTATCTCGCTTTTTTATTTTTACGACAAATCAGCACTTAAAACAACTCTTTGTAAAGAGCAATCGTTTCTTCTAAGGTTGGCATAAATGGATTTCCTGGTGCACAAGCATCAATGAGTGCATTTTTAGAAAGGTATTCAAAGTCAAATTCCTCTTCTTTAATGTCCAGTTCTGTCAATTTTTTCGGAATGCCCACAGTTGCTGATAATTTTTCAATTTCAGAAATGGCATAATCAGCGCATTCTTTATCACTTTTACCTTCCGTATGCAAACCAAGAGCTTTTGCAACATTTCGGAATGCTTCTGGCACACGTTTTGCATTTTCACGCTCTACAACTGGTAAAAGCATGGCACAACAAACACCGTGAGGAAGATTGTAAACTGCTCCAAGTTGATGAGCCATAGAGTGTACATAACCTAGCCCAGCATTATTAAAGGCCATACCACCTAGGAAAATCGCATTAACCATAGCTTCACGTGCTTCAATGTCATGGCCATTTTCAACAGCACGAGGTAAAAATTCTTTAATTAACTCAATTGCACCAATAGACAATTTTTTCGTCACATTATACGCACCTGGTGTTACCAAAGCTTCAACCGCATGTGTAAGAGCATCCATACCTGTTGCAGCTGTCAAAGCTTTTGGTTTTGAAATCATCAATTCTGGATCATTTACTGACAGGAGTGCAAGGCTATTCTTATCAACCATAACCATTTTCACTTTACGCTCTTCGTCAGTAATAACATAGTTAATCGTGATTTCAGCTGATGTGCCTGCTGTCGTATTGATTGCTACAACCGGCAAGCCTTTTTCTTTTGATTTGTGAACACCTTCGTAATCTTGCGGACGCCCGCCATTCGTTGCAAGAATTGAAATACTACTTGCAGCATCTTGTGGCGAACCACCACCAAGTGAAATAATAAAATCACAATTATTATCTCGCAAAACAGCTAAACCATCTTCAACATTTTTAACAGTTGGATTTGGCTCAACATCACTAAAAACGACATACTCAATGCCTTCCTTATCAAGTGGTGCAGTTACCTTAGGTAAAATGTCACTGCTTGCAATATAATGGTCTGTCACCAAGAGAGCTTTCTTATACCCCAATTCTTTGATATGATCACCTATTTCATTAATCACACCACAACCAATAAGATTAACTGATGGAACATAAAATACTGACATTATATTTCCTCCTTATTTTTATAAATATCATCTATTTTAGAAACCGCTTACACAATTATATTATAACACTCATAATGCTTTTTGCAACATCAACTTTTCATTATTTTAGTATCAAATTTACAGATTCAAAACTTATCAGTCTATTATGATCTTTTAGGGCAAAGAGAAGTATAAGATTTTCTGTATCCACAATGACATCGTCCATATCAAACACTAACAATTGAAACATGACCGTCCTCCTTTTTTCACAACTAGTTTACAGGAAAACACATACAATACCAAGCAAGAGAAAGAACACTCTCTCCAAATAGAAAAATCTCCCTACAAAAGCAGGGAGATGTGACTGATAAACTGATTTAGGTCTAAAAATCTGAATACATTGTCTGTACAATGACGAACGATTCAAATCAGAACAAACTTTACTGTCTATTTACGACGTCCTGGACGTTCTGCATAGCCATAGTAGGCGTCAGCCATGATTTCTTCCATGTCAGTAACTATTGGCAAGCGTGGATTTGCTGGTGAACATTGGTCTTCATAAGCAAGAACGGCAATATCATGTAAGCTATCTTTCCAAGTTTTTTCATCAATACCTTGATCTTTAAAGTTCATCTTGATACCAACCGCTACACCAAGGTCATAAACAGCTTTAGCATACGCTTCAACCGCTTCTTCTGGTGTTGAGCAAGGAAGACCTAGCATACGAGCAATATCTTGGAATTTTTCATCAGCTTTCCAGTAGTTGTACTTAGGCCATGTTGTAGTTTTAGATGGACGAGTTCCATTGTAACGGATAACATAAGGAAGTAAAATAGCATTTGTACGTCCGTGAATGGTGTGGTGAACAGCACCAATCTTATGCGCCATTGAGTGACTCATCCCAAGAAAAGCATTTGCAAAGGCCATACCAGCCATTGTAGAGGCATTGTGCATCTTTTCACGTGCTTCTGGGTCAGCTGTTTTTACAGATTTTTCCAAGTATTTGAAGACTAACTTGATGGTTTGAAGAGCAATACCATCTGTATAGTCATTGGCAAAGTTAGAAGTATAAGCTTCAGTTGCGTGTGTCAAGACATCCATACCTGTGTCAGCAGCAATAAATGCTGGAACAGATTCTACCAAAGCAGGGTCAACAATTGCAATAGTTGGTGTCAATGCGTAGTCAGTGATAGGGTATTTACGATTATTTGCCTTATCAGAGATAACTGCAAACGGTGTTACTTCTGAACCTGTACCAGATGTAGTTGGAATACCGATATATTGTGCTTTCTTACCAAGTGACGGGAATTTGAAGGCGCGTTTACGGATATCCATGAATTTTTGAACGAGGTCACCGAAGTCAACGTCTGGCTGTTCATAGAACATCCACATACCTTTAGCCGCATCCATTGGTGAACCACCACCAAGGGCAATGATAGTGTCTGGTTCAAACGAGCGCATTACTTCAACACCACGACGAACTGTTGTGATATCTGGATCTGGTTCAACATCTGAGAAGACTTGAATCGTGACTTTGTTTTTACGAAGATTCAATTGGTCAATCACACGTTGTACAAAACCGAGTTTTTCAATTGATTTATCGGTAACAATCATGACACGTTCGATACCTTCGCAAGTTTGAAGATATTGAATTGAGTTACGTTCGAAGTAAATTTTTGAAGGAACTTTAAACCATTGCATATTATTTCTACGTTTCCCTACTTTCTTGATGTTAAGAAGGTTGATAGCTGATACGTTATCACCAACTGAGTTGTGTCCGTATGAACCACATCCAAGTGTTAATGATGGAATGAAGGCGTTGTATACATCACCGATACCACCAAAGGTAGATGGAGAGTTCCAGATAATACGCATTGCCTTTATTTCCGTACCGAAACGTTTTGCAAGAGCTTCATCTTTTGTATGGATAGCAGCTGAGTGTCCTAGACCATTAAATTCAACCATTTGACGAGCTTTTTTAAGTCCATCTTCAGTATCTTCAGCTTTCAAAACCGCAATAATAGGTGATAATTTTTCACGAGTCAATGGTTCTTTAATTCCAACTTCTGCACATTCAGCAGCCAAGATATTTGTACCTTCTGGTACTTTGAATCCTGCTTGCTCAGCAATCCATGTAGCTGGTTTACCAACAATATTTGGGTTCAATTTTGCACCAGCGCAGTTCTTGCTGTTGGCTTTTGCACCAAAACAGAATTCTTCCAAAAGCGCTTTTTCTTTCTTGTTGACAAAGTAAGTATGGTAAGATTTGAATTCTGTTACAAATTCATCATAGATTTCTTTATCAATGATCACAGCTTGCTCAGATGCACAGACCATACCATTATCAAATGATTTGGACATCACGATATCATGTGCTGCTTGGCGGATATTTGCTGATTTTTCAACGTAAGCTGGAACGTTACCAGCACCAACTCCAAGAGCAGGTTTGCCGCATGAATAAGCAGCTTTTACCATGGCGTTCCCACCAGTCGCAAGAATTGTTGCAATACCTTCATGGTTCATCAAAGCTGTTGTTGCTTCCATAGATGGCTGTGTAATCCATTGAACACAGTTTTCAGGTGCACCTGCTGCAATCGCTGCATCACGTACGATTTGTGCCGCATGAGCAGAAGATTCTTGAGCAGATGGGTGGAAAGCAAAGATAATTGGATTACGCGTTTTCAATGAAATCAATGATTTAAAAATCGCTGTTGAAGTTGGGTTAGTCGTTGGAGTGATGCCGCAGATTACTCCGACTGGTTCAGCAATTTTCGTTAAACCTGTAATAGGATCATCTTCAATCACACCAACAGTTTTAACACCACGCATATTGTTAACAACGTGTTCGCAGGCAAAGAGGTTCTTTGTTGCTTTGTCTTCAAAGACACCGCGACCTGTTTCTTTAACAGCATGTTCTGCTAAGATACCATGTGCATCAAGAGCAGCAACTGAAGCTTTTGCAACAATGTAGTCTACTTGTTCTTGATTTAATTTTCTCATTTCTTCCAGAGCAACTAGCCCTTTTTGAACGAGTTCGTCAACATGCTTTTCAGCAGCTAACTTTTTTTCTTCGGGAGTTAATGTTTTTTTATCAGCCATGTGTTCCTCCAATGGTTTTTAGGATTTTTATAAATCCTTTGTTAAATTTTTCACAAGATTATTATACCTTATTTTCTTTCTCTTGTAAACACTTTCATGCAAACTTCACAAACTTTTTCTTTTATATTGTGAATTTGTTTCAAAATATGAGTTTTCTACTATATTTTAAAACATTGTTTGTGAAGTTTAAAACTTAAAATTATATATTTCACATACTTTTTCAAGATTTCCAAAAACAAAAGTTATGTAAAAAAGAGCATTTTTGCTGTGTATTCCTACACCCTCGTTCTACCCTACTATCTTTTTACAGCACACAAAAGTCATGAATCGCAAGGCAATCCATGACTTCTAATTATTACTATTATTTCTTCACTGTTCCTTTTTTCACAGCTTCATCAATAGCTTGTTTGACGGTTTGTGCATAGAGTTCACCGCCCTTGGTGATCGTTGTTGTCTCCGAGCCAAAGTGCACATAGTCAGTTCCATACCAAATTTCTGGGTGTTGGATAGCAGTTTGATACCAATCCGCTACAAATACATAATCGTATTTTTTCGCCAATTCCAATTCATACTGACGTGTTTTTACAGCGATACTGGTCCCATCATGCGCTGTGCGTCCGTCATAAGGCGTTACCAAGATTAAGCGATGACCTTTCGGTAATTTTGCAATAAATTGATTGAGCAAACTTTCGTAGTTATCAACCGTATTGGTTCCCAAGGCTAAGACCACTGTTTCCAGAAGCACCTTGTTTGAAATATCAGTTTGATAGACTTGCAAGCCCGATTCTAAGTTTCGACTGACCGCTGCATCCACTTGAATTTCCGGCATAGCCTGCTTGAGCCATTCACTTGCTCGCAAAGCTACCGAATCTCCGATAACGGTCGTACCCTTTGCTACATTGTATTGACTGGCACTCACATTATCAGCTTGGGTACGAGTGATCTGCATTTTACTGTCAGCTTGATTTAACCCATTGACGAGCAAATTTTCTTCAAAAGCACCAATTTTCGGAGCAGTCACAATCATGACCAAAGCGACCAGTGTTAATGGAATCAAACTATAAAATACAGGCGTTGTGATTTGCTTGATGTCCATCTTCAAGCCAAATACTTTTGGCTCTCTACCTGCTAATGTCGGCTCCAACAGATAGAAAGAGAAAGCCGCCAAGGCAAAGGAAAGCACGGTTGTCAATAGAACTGCCCATCCATTGCCCATCAATTGGGAAAAGATGATGTAAAACGGCCAATGGAACAAATACACGCCGTAACTCGTATCTGCAATAAATGTGATAACAGGCGGCTCATCAACATGCGACGTTTTATCATGAAGCACACGTGTTGCTAAAATCATCACGACTGAAAATACCGTTGCCAAAAGGAAACCAAACAGATAAGTCAATAAATTATCAAATCTTAGGAGGAACGTTAATAATAGCAAAGCTATAAAACTACCACCAAGTAGATAAAAGGTCTTTTTCAAATCAAGCGCTTGCTCCATTTTACGAAAAGGTGCTCCCAAATCACTCACACCCGAAAGTGTCGCTAAGATACTTCCTGCAAAAAACGGGAAGATATGCGTGAAACTTGAAAAGTAAATCACAGAAAAGTTTGAAACGAAGAAGCTTCTGACAAACATAGAAAGAAAACTAATCAAGAAGAAAGCGAACGAAACGAGAAAGATAATCCCTCGAAATTGCCCGACTGTTTTACTTTTCTTAGCTAAATACCATGTCGCCAAGCCCCACAAGACATAGTAGTGCATTTCCAACGCCAAGCTCCATGTGTGCACAAAGAGATGTTGGATAAATTGACTCTCGTAATTTCCACCAGACAAAATTTCATAAAAATTTGTCACAAAGCCGAGTGCAGCAGCGATTTGCGTCCCAATACCAGCCACAAAATCCTTCCGAATCAGCAAGGTAAAGGGCATGATAATCAAAATCATAAAGACAAGCGGTGGCACAATCCGATAAAAGCGACGTCTTAAGAATCCTTTAACATCAATTTCCTTGTTTCTGGTAAATTCATCAATTAAAAGAGACGTAATCAAAAAGCCTGAGAAAGTGAAGAAAATATCCACACCAATAAACCCACCGGGAAAAGCTTTCTGGAAGAAATGATAGAGCAGAACTAGGAGTAATCCTGTAATCCTCACTAATGAAAACCATTTAATGCGCATTTTGATAAATCCCCTGTTTAAACTTTCCCTTGTAGACAACATTATTTTCTGTTGTTAATTTGCCTTGCCCTTCAGGCTGTCCATTCACAAAGTTGCCTTCGTACTTCCAGCCAGCTTTAGCTGTAAAAGTTCCTTTCCCATTGAAAGTTCCATTTTTAAAATAGCCTTTATAAACATCACCATTCTTAAAAGTCAATGTTCCTTGACCATTCATTTTCCCACGGACGAGACTGCCATTATATTTGATTGCTCCTTTATCCAAGGTCAATGCCCCTTGACTGGGAATACCTGATGTAAAAGCCACCATCGCTGATAGGACAATAACCGTTACTGCTAGCAATTCCAAGTTATGCCTTGTGAGATAAATTTTGTACTTTTCGTAAAATTCTTTTAATGTGTCCATTCTCTCCACTAATCTTCGCTCTTCACGCGTTCAATCCATTTCTGACAACCTGCCAAAACAAGCCGGTAAGTCTCGTCAAAATCACCTGTGTACCAAGGATCTGGCACACTTCTCTCTTCAAATTGGAATACTTTCTCCAGATATTTTCCCGGTGCAATTTTCCTCAAATCTTGAAAATTGGACTCGTCCATTCCGATAATATAATCAAAGTCTACAAAATCCTGCTGGGAAATTTGCTGGGAAGTTTTGCTTTTGTCATAAGAAATGGCATATTTTTTAAAAATCGCCTGCGTTCCCGAATGGATTGGATTACCATGCTCCCAGTCTGAAGTCGCACGACTTTCAACATAAACGTCATCTGTCAAATCTTTCATCACAAATTCTGCCATTGGACTGCGACAGATATTTCCCAAGCAAACAAATACAATTTTCTTCATAGCATAGACCTCTTTACTATTATAACAAAATCTAAAAAAATAGGAATTTAAACCCCTGAGAATTTTTGAATTCTTTTAAAAGCACAAAAAGCCGCCGATTGGGCGACTCTTATAGGGAGATTATTATGAAAAAGAAAAGTTTTTAGGAGTTCAAGTTAAGCTTCTCTCAACTTGTGATTATAGTATACCGATTCTGACTTAAATTTTTCTTAAAGATTTTACTATTTTTGAGAAATTTTAAAGAAATTCAATTTGAAGATTGTTCCACTTCTTCTGCCAATCTTTTTTCTGTATTCTCATATTATAAAGCTGTCTCCTGTCTGCATCTTCTAGGAAATGCGGAGTCGGCTGAACACGAAAATGGAGAATATCGTCTAAACCATAGGGAGCAAAGAATTCCAGCTGTCTATTATCCAACAAACGTAAACCCACAGCTGTACAGCGCTCTGGATATTTACTCATGGCATCTTGCGAGCTAGTATAAGATTGGGTATTTGGACTGTGGATATGCATATAAACCTGGTTTTTCAGCTCCCAGTTATAGTTTGGATAGTTTTCTTTCAGTTTTGTCTCGATTTTAAGGGTTTCTTCATAAGAAATAGCTGGATCAAAGAAAATTACATCAACGTCTGTCTCTGTATCAAATCCCGATTGATTTGACAAATAATTCCAGATAAAATTTCGTACACTGCCAGCAGCCAACCAACTATCTTTTAGCTGCAAACTGCGAATCATTGTTAAAATCGTCATCAAATCTTTATCTGCAGTAAATTGATTTAAAATATCCTGCTCTGCTATTTTCATAAATCCTACTTTTCAAAATACTCATAACCTAGATGTTCATAAGCCTTGCGGGTCGCCACGCGCCCTGTTCTCGTCCGCATGACAAAGCCTTTTTGGATCAGATAAGGCTCATACATATCTTCAACTGTTTCTCGTTCTTCAGCGATATTAACCGAAAGAGTTCCCAGACCAACCGGACCACCGCCATACACTTCAATCATGGTCTTGAGAATCTTCTGATCCACATAATCTAGACCTTCCTGATCCACATCAAGCATCGTCAGAGCTTGATCAGTAATTTGGTCATCAATCAGTCCGTCACCCATAATCTGAGCAAAATCTCGTACACGCTTGAGAAGCCGATTGGCAATACGAGGCGTACCCCGGCTACGCAATGCTAATTCCTCAGCTGCTTCATGAGTGATATCCATTTCAAAAATTTCTGCCGTTCGCTCCACAATCTCAGTCAAATCTGCTTCTGCATAATATTCCATGTGACCAGTAATCCCGAAACGTGCGCGTAGAGGATTTGACAGCATACCTGCCCGCGTCGTTGCTCCAATCAACGTAAAAGGCGGTAACTCCAAGTGAACGCTACGGCTGGTCTCCCCTGCACCAATCATAATGTCAATATAGAAATCCTCCATCGCGCTGTAAAGCACCTCTTCCACAGCCATGGGTAAGCGATGAATTTCATCAATAAAGAGGACATCTCCCGGATCTAGGTCATTTAAAATCGCTACCAAATCACCTGCTTTTTCGATGACTGGACCAGAAGTTTGCTTGAGATTGACTCCTAGTTCATTGGCAATAACAAAGGCCATAGTGGTCTTCCCTAGTCCCGGAGGTCCGAAAAGCAAGGTGTGATCTAGCGCCTCATCTCGCAACTTAGCTGCCTCGATAAAAATATTTAATTGATTTTTGACCTTATCTTGCCCAATATATTCTTGCAAATACTGGGGACGAAGCGTGCGTTCTACTAACTCTTCGTCTCCCATCAATTCATTATCCAAAATTCTACTCATAACTACTATTATAACAAAAAATCAGGTTAGTAAGTTAGTTTGAACTTAGGTTTTACAAATAGAAATTGAAGGGAGTGTTATTATGAAAAAGACTAGAAAGTCTTTATTTGATAATGCTGGATATTTCAAATAAAAAAACGACAGACAAATAATCTATCGTTTCAATATATCGTGTTATTTAGTTGTTGCATGATAAATGGTCGTGCTGGTAAAAATCTCACTCGCTTTTAAGATAACATCTGCTTTCAAGTCGCTATGAATCGCATCAGGAAGTGCCTGAGTTTCCAAAGCCAAGCCATTGTGTTGAATCATGGGTTGCCCATTTAAAATGACCGTATCATCTACAAAATTTGCTGAATAAGTCACTAGGCATGGCGCACTTGTTTTAAACATCAAAAAGCGACCTGACTTCGGATCGTACAAAGAACCAGCCCTATCCTCTTGCTTGTTTAAAGCAAATGGATGATCCAAACCGGACACAATCTGAATCTGCTCATCTTGATTGGCAAAAATATCTTTAAAAGCCACACCTTTCATTAAGTCTTTGACAAAATCTCGCTCTGAATCTGGCGTTTTAGCAGGCACACCATCCGGTGCGATTGGAAATACCCCTAAGGTATTTAGCTGCAATACACAATTGTCAATCGGTTGACTGAAATCGCCCGATAAATTGAAATAACTGTGATTGGTTGGATTGACCAAGGTATCCTTGTCCGTCTGGACTTGGTAAGAAACTTCTAATTCGCCTATCTCCGTTAAAGCATAGGAAACCCAGACTTTCAGATTTCCCGGAAAACCACCAGTGCCATCTACACGCTCGGTGTAAAAAGTAATGCCTTCATTCGTGACTTCTTCAACTTGAAAAATAGCACTATCCCAGCCAGTAGAGCCACTATGATTGCAATTTTCTGCATTATTGACTTCTAACTGATAGGTTTCACCATTCAGCTCAAACTGTGCTTTTGCAATCCGTCCTGCAACTGGTCCGACGCTTGCACCATATTTAGGGCTGTTGCCTACATAGGCATCAAAATGATCAAACCCCACCACGATATTTGCAAATTCATGATTTTTGTCCGGAGTGACATACTCTAAGACAGTCGCACCATAAGTCATGACTTTCAAACGATAGCCCAAGTCATTTTCAAATGTGTAAGCAACAATATCTTTTCCTTGAAATGTTCCAAAAATAGCTTCTTGATAAGATTTCATACAACTTTCCTTGTTTTTATTACAAATTTATGTTTTCCTCTTTTAAATCTCTAGCTTTTCCGTCCACGAAACGGCTGTTTCACGTAAAACATGATTCAAGTCTTCAATATTTTGACGCCCCGTTTCATCAAGCCAAGCTTTGGCTGCTTCTGCCCCTTGATTAGCAAAGACGGTAACAGCTTCTTTCCAAGTTGCACGACCGCAAAGGACTCCATTGAATTGAGAACCTGCTTCATGCGCCACTTTGAGCGTTTCCTGGAAAAGCTCTGCGCTAACTCCAGCACTCAGGAAAATAAAGGGCAGGTGAGTTGCATCAGACTGCTCTTTGAAAAATGTCTTGGCTTCCGCGAGGCTGTAGACAGGTTCAACCCCACCTTTCGTAAACCTTTCGACAAAATTCATATTGACCGGTACTTCCACTTTCAAGACATCAACATTGTAGCGCGGATTTGAAAAGAGTTTCATGGCTTCATTGACCTTTTGCGGTTTCACTTTCGCATAATCTGCATCTACTACATTATCACGCTTTGCATCATACGTCAAGATTTCAAGGAAATAAGGAATGTTTTCTGCCACACATTCACTTCCCACGCGCTCTACCCAGGCTTGCTTGATGTCGTTGATTTCAGGTTTATCATCTACATCATAGTAAATCAAAACCTTGACTGCGTCAGCACCTAACTCTTTAATGCGTTTGGCTGACCAATTTGGTAGCAAATCTGGCAAGCGACCCTCTGTTGTCGCATCATAACCTGTTTTTTCATAGGCAACAATAAGACCGCATTCTGGCGCACGTAATTTGGTAGCAGGTACACCGAATTCTGGATCCAAAAGGATAGAAGTTGCATACGGAGTCAACTGACTGGAAATCAATTGTTTAAATTCAATGAGCGCTTCATCTCCTGACACAGCATGTGCGCCACTTGCCAGCATTTTTTTCAATGAACCTCTCTGGTCAATCGCCAAAGCTCCAATAATGCCATTTTCATCTGAAAGATTCTTTAAATGTGATAATTTTTCGTGACTAATCCTTAATTTTTCCATGGATTCCTTCCTATTCTTTGTCAAATGGATGAATGATAACGCCTTGCACGACACGGTTGACAGTACCTGTCGGAGACGGTGTGTCTGGACGATTTTTCACTTTGAGAGCTGTCAACAAGGCAAATAATTGACCATAAACAATATAAGGGAATACGCGATAAACATCATCCACAAGATATTGACTAGAAAGAATGACTTGTTCAACATTTTCCAAATTTTCTTTTTGATCTGTCAATAAAATTACCTTGCGGGCAATCTCATCTCCAGCTACTTCTCGTACTAAGTCAAGATCGTATAATTTAGTATAAGTATCTGTCGAGCTAAATACCACAACGACCGTTTCTTCATTCACTAACGATTTTGGACCGTGGCGAAAACCGATGGGACTTTCATACATCGTTGCCACCTGTCCTGCGGTCAATTCCAAAATTTTCAGCTGGGCTTCATGCGCCAAGCCAAAGAAAGGACCTGCTCCCAGATAAATGACACGATTATAATCTAAGGAAACCATTTTTTGAATGGCTGCTGCTGAGTCTAACATCTCTTGGCTCAAGGCTATCAAAGCAGAAATTTTCTCTTCTTTTGTAACTAAGTCTGTTTTGTCAAAAACGAGCAAGGCCGTCAACATCATAGACGTAAAGCTCGATGTCATGGCAAAGCCAGCATCATTTGACGGCGCAGGTTGGAGCAATAGCAAATTGCGTTCATCACCATGTGCTTGCTGGGCTAATTTGCCTTCTGCTGCACATGTAATCGTGATTTGGTAAAGTTCCTCAACTATGTCTTTTGCCAAGTCAACTACCGCAACACTCTCTGGTGAATTGCCACTACGGGCAAAAGAAACCAAAACAGTCGGTACTTCCTTGTGTAAATACGCCAAAGGATTGGCTACAATATCCGTTGTTGCAATAGCGTTGAAATTCCACTTGCGTTCATCATACAGCTTTCTAAAATAAGGTACAAGCGTATCTCCGACATAGGCTGATGTTCCAGCCCCTGTCAAAATAACCTTGATATAGTCATGCTTTTCATCAATGCCATTTAGAAACGCTACAATCTCATCAGCTTGCGCTTTATAATTTTCAAAAGCTGTCTGCCAAACTTGCGGCTGTTGATAGATTTCCCGTGTGGTGATTTCCGCACCTAATTCAAGCAAGTCTTCCTTTGTATAATCTAGCATGGTTCTCCTTTCTGCTTTACAATGCTAACTAAAAGAAAGGGAGTGGGAAAATGATGATTTCAAAGAAATCCATTTTCTTGCCCCAGCCCCCTTAGTTATACAGATTGCTCATTGAAGCAATTCAAGCAAGGACGTGTTTTTCAGCGACTATTAGCTAGACACTCCTTTATTCATCTTCGTCATCGTTCATTTCTGCTAATACATCATTGACTTTCACAATGTATTTGTTCGCTTTTTCGATATATTTTGCTTCAACGCCAGTCAGGGCAGAATTGATAAATTCAATCACCATTGGCATATTCATCCCTGCATAAAGTTCAATTTGGAGTCCTTCCAAAATCAGACGGCTAACGACATTGCAAGGCGTTCCACCAAGCAGGTCGGCAAAGACGATGTAATCATCTAAATCTTTTACAGTTGCTGAAAATTTAGCAGTAAAATCGTCTATTCCTTCTTCTGGAAGCAGGGGAACTGTATGAATGAAGTCCAGTGGCCCCATAATCATTTCGGTGCTTTTCTTCAATTCTTCGCAAAAGCGACCGTGACTGACCAATACAAGTTGTTTTGTCATTTATAGAGAAGCTCCTTTTAAACACCTAAGATTGGTGTATGAGTAAAGTGTGAAAATGCAGAAACGCCAATTGCAATAATAATCACGATAAAGATTGCTTTTGTTGAATTCATACCTTTCTTACCAAGTAGCCAATAAACAAAACCTGTAAACAAGGCTGGCACCAAACGTGGGAAGATTTTATCCAATGTTTCTTGAAGATTGAAGGTGACACCACCGAAACTTTGTGTATAGGTAAACTTAAAGTTAATCATCGTAGCAATCAAGGCAGCCACCATGAAAACACCAAGAACTGTTGCAGCATCTGTGATGGCAGACAATTTGTCCTGCATGGTTGTAACTAATTTCACCCCTTCTTTATGGGCAAACTCCAGTTGTTTCCAACGGAAGACATTGATTGCGATTGTCACAGCTATCCAAAGGAAAATTCCAAGAGGATTGCCTTCAACAGCAAGTCCAGCAGCCAGACCACCCATAATAGCAGGAATAGTAGAACCAAAAATCGCATCGCCAATCGCTGCAAATGGCCCCATTAAACCAGTTTTAATCCCTGTAACGGTATCTTTAGCCGCAACTCCTTCATTTTCTTCAAGTGCTAGGTCAATCCCTGTTACTAAAGTATGGAAAAAGTTAGATGTGTTGAAGAATTGCGTATGTGTCCGCATCATTTCCTTTAATTCTGGCGTACCATCACCGTATATCTTACGCAACTGCGGCAAAATCATATAGAGATAACCTGATGCTTGCATACGCTCGTAGTTCCAACCCCATTGGAAAGTAAAGAGACTACGACGGTTGATTTGTTTAAAATCTTCTTTTGTTAATTTGTAATTAGAGTTCGTCATCGTCAATTTCCCCACTTTCTGATTGTTCTGCAGCAACAGTCACGACTTGTTTATTAGTCGCATTTTTATAGTTGATTGTTGCCAAGGCAAAGCCAATAATCGCAATCCCAATCATTGGTAGGCCTTCAAATTTTGCACCCCCAAGAGCTGTAGCGATTTGTTTGACAGCTCCTGAAGCAGCTGCCAATGTTGAAATATAGTCAAAAACAACTTTCAACATAGCTGTAATGGCAAAACCTAAACCAAGATAATGAAGATTTTTCTTGACCGGAAGGTAACGAAGCAAAATTGCAAAACCGACACCAGGAAGCATTTTACCTGCAAGAATCAATCCATCTGCAATCCATTGTGCATTATTGGCAAGCCAGTCTGAGAAGGCTTTTACAGCGTCTCCACCGAGCCACAAAGCCAGAAATACTGGAAGGGCACGTGAAAGTCCCCACGGAATGGCACCGAGTAAGTAATTGCGTTCAATGCCTTTGTAGTCAAACTTTTCAACCGCTGCATCAATACGATGTGCAAAGTAAGTCGTAGAGAAACGTCCAAGAACGTCTGTATAAACCAGCAAGGCTGCTACCGGAACGGCAATAGCTGAAATAGCGAGTTCTGATTTCATACCTGTTGCCACAGAGAATGCTGTTGCAAGAACCGCACCAGAAGTTGCGTCAATCCGAGAGGCACCACCGAATGTACCAACCCCAAGCACAACGAGTTGGAGACTACCACCAATAAACAAACCAGTCTTCAAATCTCCCATGACCAGACCAGTGATAAAACCTGCAAAAACAGGGGAGCCAGCTGATGAGTTAATCGTCAACTCATCCAAAATTTGATACGCTGAATATAGCGTCAGTAAGAGAATTTGCCACCATTGTATCATAACAATGACCTCCTAAATTTATTTCAATAATTTCATAAAGTCTTCAACTGGATCATTTGGAACCATTTGAGCCGTTAGAGTTACACCTTTTTCATGCAACTTGTTAAATACTACCACGTCTTCATCTACCACGTTAATTGAGCGTGTGATAGAACGCGTTTCAGGTGTTTGCGACATATTGCCTACATTGAGTGTTTCAATTGGCACACCTGCTTCTACTAATTTCAAAAAGCGGTCCGGTTTTTTCGCAACAATGAGCAGACGTTGACTATCATATTTGCCTGCTAAGATATTTTCAGCTGCTCTTGCGACTGGCAAAATACTCAATTTCACACCAGCTGGTGTTGCCAGCTTCAAGCCGCTTTTTTCAATAGCATTTTCTGCTACTTCATCATCCACGACCATAATCCGTGAAATATTGAGCTTAGTAGTCCAAAGATTAGCTACCTGTCCATGAATCAAACGTCCATCGATTCGATTCCCTACGATTGTCATAAATTTACCCCCTTTATCGTTTTAAATGTAGGTTTGTGAACTAAATGAATAAATTCGCTGTATTTCCCTTCGGTTTCAAAAATGATAATTCGATTTTGTCCGAGTTTTAACAAACTATGTGGAATATAAAGCGATAAGGTCGGTCCGACGTCCCAGAAGCGCCCAATATTGACACCGTTGACAAAGACAATTCCTTTGCCAAAGTGGGTCAAATCAATATACGTATCTTTAAGCACTTTCAATTCGACATCAAACGCATAGAAAGCCGGCTGGTTTTCATGCCATTCTTTCGTGAAATCAATTTTTTCTGGATGCTTGAAATTCAGCACGTACTGTTTCCAATGGAGCATAAAGTGCAAATCCTTGCAGACTCCAGTCCGAATGCCCTTGTGTTGCGTCTCTGCCAACAGTTTGTGCCCATAATTGACGCGCCCCATATTTTCCATCAAAATATCAATCTGATGCGTGGATTGCTTCTGCCTAGGAACAAAGATATCTTCACCAATTTCTGTCTGGTATTGAGTTGTGATACGGTTTCCATCGACAAAAAGTTGCATCCGGTCACGCGCATCAATGATACGAATCCGTTCCTCGTCCGCATCCCATTCCGCTTCTGTACGATAGAGCAGATAGCCAACATTTTGCCCCAGTTCCTCCATGTTCATAGGGTAAAGACTTTCGATTGGCTGCGCTACATCTTCTAAGGTTTCAAATAAACTAACTTTCTCACTGAGCGGAATATCCTTTAACTCAAACGATTCTTTTACCAAAGGCTCCATTTGTGGATACTCTGGATAATATTTTTTTAACATTTGCTGAATAGCAAAGTATTTAGGCGTTGGATTTCCTTGTTCATCAAGGAGAGCTTCATAATCATAAGATGTCACCTGCGGCAGGTCAATGCTGCCTCGCGCTGAACAGCCATTCATGAAACCAAAATTGGTTCCCCCGTGAAACATATAAAGGTTGATACTGCCTTGTTGCAAGACTTCGTGAACCGCTTCAGCCAACTCTTCTGGATCTCGCGTGACAACCGGCTCCTTCCAACGATTGAACCAACCGTCCCAAAATTCCATACACATGAGTGGCCACTTCTTGCCATGCTCATCAAAGAAAGCTTGCAGATTTGCAAAATTATAAGCAGCTTTAGAGCCGAAATTTCCCGTTACAAATACATCATCCTCAATAAGCGTTCCTGCCCGTAAGGTGCCTCGCCAAGGCCCGTCCGATGTAAAGAGCGGACAAGTCACACCTCGCTCTAGCATCATATCTCGAACAGCTCTCAAATATTCCTTATCTTCGCCATACGAGCCATATTCATTTTCGACCTGCATCATGAGAATGTTGCCGCCATTTTCCAAAAGATGCGGGACTAAGCGCGGAAGCAATTTATCATAATAGCTAGCAACTGCGGCAAAATAAGCAGGGTCAGAAGAACGAATTCTCATATCTTCTTCTAAAAGCCAAGCCGGCAAACCACCGAATTCCCATTCTGCACAAATGTAAGGCGACGGACGAAGCAAGGTATACAAGCCCAAATCTTGAGCGATTTGAAGAAATTTTTCTATATCAAGGCTACCTTCAAAATCAAATTGCCCTTTTTCCGGCTCATGCATATTCCAAGGAATATAGGTTTCTACCGTATTAAAGCCCAGAGCTTTCAAATTATAAAGCGAATGATACCAATCATCTGGCTGAATCCGAAAATAATGAATGGCACCAGACAATATTTTAAAAGGCTGTTGATTCAGATAAAATTCTTCTTTAATCTCAAATCTTGCCAAACCATTTCCTTCTTTCACACAATATTTTTGCAATCGTTTACATTGATTAATATAATATATTTTGTATGAAATGTCAATAGTTTTTGAAAAATTTAATAAATTTAACCATTTTAAGAAAAATTATGGTAAAATTTTTTATGAGAGGGAAGCGAAAGAGAGGTGAATAACATGGCAATCCCTAAATACCAATACATTAAAGATGAACTCAAAAGCAAGATTATCTCAGGTCAATTTGAGAATGGAGATAAATTTTATACAGAAGCTGAGCTAATCACAATGTACGATGTGAGTTCTATTACTGTTGTCAGAGCTTTAAATGAGCTAGCAAAAGACGGATATATCATTCGCCAGCAAGGAAAAGGAACATTTGTGTCGCGCGCGCGTAAGCACAAACTCGTTGAATTTTCTGACGTTGAGATATTTCCCACCCAAAATGATCAAGTGACCGTTTTATCGATCGAGCGCGGAAACGACTTGAAATTTCTTGATAAGTTAGATTTGAAGGGACACCAATTTTACTATAAAATCGAGAGACTTCGTAAAGCAAAAGATACTCCTTACATCTATCATCAATCCTATATCCCAGAGCAATATATCAATGCAAATTATCCAGATCTTGAATATTACAGCTCTATCTACAATCGCTTCAAACAAGACTATCATATTCACATGAATGATGAGCACTTTGAAGAAACTAATGAAATTATCTTCCCGACACCAGAAGCTGTTGCAACATTACTGGACATTGACACAAACTTCCCGACCGTCTTCCAAGTAAAAACAACACAGTTAGAAAGTACAGGACAAATTTTAGAGTATAGCGAAGCCTACAAACGTGGCGATTTCTTTAAAATCAAGTTCGTGTCACGCAGTGGAAATCACTAATTATTTTTACGCAAAGAACATCTGAATGCCAGTTGTTCTTTTTTATATCTTGAGATTATTATAACCTATCTAGACCAATTTTGAAACAAAAAAGTACTATTTCGAAAAAAATATATACTAAACACGAGACAAACTACTGTTCATCTCGCGTTTGTTTTATTTTAGGGAACTATATCGCAGTTTACACCAATCACAATATGTAGTATTTTGAAACAAGATTTTTGTAAATTTGACAATCATACTTTGTGGTTGTGTACAAGTATATAATTCCTTTATTTTAAATATCTTGCCTTTGATATTCTTACATCATGCTTAAAACAAGATTATAAAACAAAGCCCCTACGACACCGCCGACAATTGGACCTAGGACTGGAATCCAAGCATAGGACCAGTCAGAATCCCCTTTATTTGCGATTGGTAAAAGAGCATGCATGATACGCGGGCCCAAATCCCGTGCAGGATTGATTGCATAGCCTGTCGTTGGTCCAAGTGAGAAACCGACTGCAAAAATAACCGTTCCTACGATGATTGGACCCAAACCAGCAGCAACTTTATTTGGACCAATTGCCATAATCGTGATGACAAGAATGGCCGTTCCCAGTGCTTCCCCCAAAAAGTTAGAAGCTGTATGGCGAATGGCTGGTCCCGTTGAAAAGCTGGCTAAAATCAAGCCTGAATCTTTCGTTTCAGCCCAATAAGGGTAATAGTGAAGCCATAGAACAAAAGCCGCAGCCATGGCACCCAGCATTTGTGCAAGAATGAACGGAAAAACTTGTCCCCAACTAATCGCTCCAATAGAAGCCATTGCGAATGTGACCGCTGGATTCAAGTGAGCTGGACTGAAAAATCCAGATACATAAACCGCCACTGTACAAGCAATCCCCCAACCTAAAACGATAGCAACCCAGCCAGTTCCTTCCTCTTTTGTCTTGCTCAAAACATTCCCAGCAACAACCCCATCACCAAGCAATACTAGGATAAAGGTCCCTAAAAATTCACCGAGATACTGAATCATAATCTGCCTCCTTTATTTCTTAATTTCCAATTCTTTCAATTGTTCTTGGATAGTTGCCAAATCTGCACCAGCTTGCAAGAGAGCAGCTGCTGTATAAGCCCCTTCAACAATGGGAACATTGTTGATGATGATGTCTTTATCTGAAAAATCTGCCACCAGCTCCAGATTCATGCGAGCTGATCCAAGATCAAAGAAAGCTAAAATCTTCTCCGCTTTGTTAGCTTCCACAACCGTTTGGACTTGTTCAAAACTCGTACCAATGCCGCCATCTTCTGTACCGCCTACATAGGTCAGCACAACGTCTTTAGCAACTTCTGAAATTAAATCCACAAGGCCTTGAGCAATCCATTTTGAATGAGAAACGATGACAATCCCAACTTCTGTCATGCTTTTTCCTCCACTTCTAGCAAGGCTTCAAAAAGCAAGCCTGACGAATACGAACCGGGGTCAATATGTCCGATAGAACGCTCTCCGACATAAGAAGCCCGACCCTTCGTTGCTTTCATATCTTTCGTCGCTTCAACCAAAGTATGAATGGTTTCTTTGGTCAATTCTCCTTTTTGAAGAGCCATCACCACACCAGACCAGACATCCACCATGGTTTTTTCACCCGGAACAGCCTTTCCTCGCTTTTGAATCATATCAAGCCCTGCTTGAACAGCATCCGCCAAGCTAGTACCCTCTTTTTCAGCCTTCATTATTCCCATAAAGGCTGAGCCATAAAGGGGGCCAGAAGCCCCGCCAACCTTGCTAAGCAATTGCATGGAGACAACTTGAAAGACTTCTGCTGAATTGGCAAAATCCTTTCCTTCCAGATTTTCAACGACAGCTGCCATGCCACGCGCCATATTGCCACCGTGGTCTCCGTCACCAATGGGCGTGTCTAACTCTGACAAGTAGTCTTTGTTGGCTTGAATTTTTTCATTAAAGAGAAGCATCCATTTCTTTGCTAATGCTGCATCCATATCGTACCTCCTACCAAGCAATCGTTGCAACTGGACTGTTCAAAGCTTCCAGCCAGTCTTCACGTTCCAATTTGACAAAGGTCAGAGAAATGCCTGCCATGTCAATAGATGTCATGTAGTTTCCTAATTTCTTGTAAACAACTTCCAAACCTGCTGCTGCGAGAATTTCAGCCACATCGTTGGCAAAGACGTATTGTTCCATGAGCGGTGTTGCACCCATGCCATTGATAAGGATTCCGATTTTATCTCCTGCTTTGAGTTCAAAAGAGCCTTTCAATTTTGCCACTAATTCTTGTGCCAAGTCTTTAGACGGCTGCATTTTTTCTTTGCGATAGCCGGGCTCTCCATGAATGCCGATTCCAAATTCAATTTCATCATCAGCAAGCACAAAGCCAGGTTTCCCAACTTCAGGAACGGTTGCTCCACTGAGAGCCAGCCCAACCGTATGAATCTGAGGAACCAATTCATCAGCCAAGGCCTTGATTTCACTCAGTGATTTTCCAGACCGCGCAGCATTTCCCAAAATCTTATGAACCAAAATGGTACCAGCAACTCCACGGCGACCTTGCGTATAAAGGCTATCTTCAACAGCAATATCGTCATCTACAACAACACTTGCCACCTCGATGCCTTCCATTTCTGCCATATCCTGCGCCATTTCAAAGTTCATGATGTCACCGGAGTAATTCTTGATCACCATGAACACACCTGCGCCCTCGTCTGCTTCTTTGATTGCCTGCAAGACTTGGTCAGGAGTTGGGGAAGTAAAGACCGCTCCGCAAATCGCAGCTGACAACATACCATCGCCCACAAAGCCAGCATGAGCAGGCTCATGACCGCTCCCGCCACCTGAGATAATCGCTACCTTGCCAGATTTTTTGCTATTTCGAGCAATGATGTCAAAGCCTTCTACACGATACACCAAATCACTATGGATATAAGCCAAACCGTCTAGCATTTCGTCCACAACAGCCGTTGGTTGATTGATAATTTTTTTCATGAGTTTCTCCTTTGCTTTATTTTTCTTATTTTTATTGTAAAATTCTTTGCTCCATTTTGGAACGGACAAAAGCAAAAATATGTCCCACTTTTTTAGTTTTCCTATTGCATCATTCATGATAAACTAAGAATAGAACTAAAAAGACTGAGGAGGGAAGATGGCAACATCCTTAATCACGAAAAAAAGGATTGCCAAATCCTTTAAAAAATTACTGACCGAACAAGCTTTTGAAAAAATCTCTGTTCGGCAAATTATGGAAGACGCCGGTATTCGCAGGCAAACTTTTTACAATCATTTTCTGGATAAGTACGAATTATTAGAATGGATTTTTCAGACGGAGTTACGAGAGCAAGTCACAGATAATCTGGAATATATCTCTGGCTATCAGCTGCTGCAAGAATTGCTGCACTATTTTAGCGTCAATAAGAGTTTTTATGCACAATTATTTGACATCGTTGACCAAAATGACTTTTCTTCTTATTTTCAAACCTACTGTCAACAGCTTGTAGCCAAACTCGTCAGAGAATATCATTCCCGTCCTTTCCATTCTGAAATGGAGTATCATTTTTTCATTCATTATCACAGTCAAGCGCTCGCAAATGCTATCAAACATCTGCTGGATTTATCTGAGCAAGATTACCAGCAACAGGCGCAGCTCTTAACACAACTAATCAAAACAGCTATAGAAAATTAAGGCAAGTATATGGTTCACATTATCAATTCAATTCATTCAAGCATTCAGCAAAACATCAATGCAATCACCCGCATGTATCCTCACCTTTCACAGCTGAAACAACTTCCCGTTATTTATCATAATCAGCACGATTCTTCTGTCGTGCCCATTATTTCGGGTGGCGGCAGCGGTCATGAGCCGGCTCATGCTGGCTATGTGGGTGATGGTATGTTAGCCGCTGCCATTAGTGGCCCCATTTTTGTGCCACCCTGTGCAGAGCATATTTTAGAAACCATTCGTTTTCTGCATCAAGGCAAGGGCGTTTTTGTCATTATTAAAAACTTCGATGCCGATATTAAAGAATTTTCCCAAGCCATTTATCAAGCACGCAAAGAAGGAATTCCAGTCAAATACGTCATTTCCCATGATGATATTTCAGTCGAAAAAAGCAACTTCCAAATCCGTCACCGCGGGGTTGCAGGAACAATTCTCTTACATAAAATTCTCGGGCAGGCTGCCAAAGAAGGAGCAAACTTGGATGAGTTGGAAAAGCTCGCTCTTTCTCTGTCCACCTCCATTGCGACACTAGGAGTCGCAACAAAATCTGCCACCTTACCAAGCAAGCAGTTGCCTATCTTTGATTTGCCCCAAGGTCAAATTTCCTACGGAATAGGAATCCATGGTGAGCCCGGTTATCGGATGGTTCCGTTTGAATCTTCCGAGTTGCTCGCTGTTGAGCTCGTCAACAAAATCAAAATGAAATTCAAGTGGCAAGAAGGACAAGAATTTATTCTCCTCATCAATAACTTAGGCGGCACTTCAAAATTGGAAGAACTCGTTTTCACAGATGACATTCTTCAACTGTTGGATATAGAAGGCTTGAAACTGCCCTTTGTCAAAACAGGTCACCTCATCACAAGCCTAGATATGGCAGGACTTTCTGTTACCCTCTGTCGTGTTTCCGACAGTTTCTGGCTGAGGGCCTTAGAAACCCCAACCAATGCTTTTGCTTGGTGAGAGAGCAAAAATCCAGTGAAATCAAGCCTGATTTTACTGGATTTTTTAGTTTGTTTTAATCCAAACCTATACGGTGGAAAATATCATCCACACGCTTAGTGTAGTAAACTGGGTCAAAAATATCGTCAATTTCCTCTGGTGTTAAACGAGAGATCACAGCTTCATCAGCTTCTAGTAGCGGACGAAAATCTGTTTGATTGTCCCAAGAATAAGCCGTCTTAGGCTGTACTAAATCATAAGCTTCTTCACGTGTCATGCCTTTTTCAATCAGACTCAGCATAACGCGCTGACTATAAATAAGACCAAAAGTTGAGTTCATATTGCGGCGCATATTTTCAGGGAAAACAGTCAGATTCTTAACGATATTGCCGAAGCGATTAAGCATGTAGTCAATCAAAATAGTCGTGTCAGGTGTGATAATGCGCTCTGCTGAAGAATGCGAAATATCACGTTCATGCCAAAGCGACACGTTTTCATAAGCCGTCACCATGTGACCGCGAATGACACGCGCCAGACCGGTCATGTTTTCAGAACCGATTGGGTTGCGTTTGTGAGGCATAGCAGAGCTACCTTTTTGTCCCTTGGCAAAGAATTCTTCTACTTCACGCTGCTCGGATTTTTGCAGACCGCGGATTTCAGTCGCCATGCGCTCGATTGATGTGGCAATGCTAGCAAGTACTGCAAAATACTCGGCGTGCAGGTCACGCGGTAAGACTTGGGTCGAAATTTCCTGAGCACGAATGCCTAATTTGTCACAAACATATTTTTCCACAAATGGCGGAATGTTGGCAAAGTTCCCAACAGCACCTGAAATTTTCCCAGCTTCCACACCAGCGGCAGCATGTTCAAAACGCTCAATATTACGCTTCATTTCACTGTACCAAGTTGCCAGCTTGAGACCAAAAGTTGTAGGCTCCGCATGCACCCCATGAGTACGACCCATCATGATGGTGAACTTGTGCTCCTTAGCCTTATCAGCGATGATATTGGTGAAGTTTTCAAGATCACGACGGATGATGTCGTCGGCCTGCTTGTAGAGGTAACCGTAGGCAGTATCCACCACGTCGGTAGAGGTCAAACCATAGTGGACCCACTTACGCTCTTCACCAAGAGTCTCAGAAACCGCACGTGTGAAAGCCACCACATCGTGGCGAGTCTCTTGCTCAATCTCCAAGATGCGGTCGATGTCAAAGTCCGCTTTTTCGCGAATCAAAGCCACATCTTCCTTAGGGATTTCCCCCAACTCAGCCCATGCCTCATCAGCCAAGATTTCCACCTCAAGCCAAGCACGGTATTTATTTTCTTCACTCCAAATGTTCGCCATCTCAGGGCGAGAGTAACGGTTGATCATGGTTAATTCTCCTTAATTTTTTGGTGTATATAGGTCTTTATAGAATTTGTCATTAAAAGATTTAAATTTATTGTCTTGACTATCTAGTTTTCCCCTAAAATAAATATACTCAGGTTTTTTATCTATTAAATCAGCAATATTTCTTGTATTAGAACGTTTTTGTATCTGCTCTAAACTTGAATATATATTCGGATAGTCAGAGTCTATAAATTGTATCTGTAGTATTTTTTTATTAAAACTTGCAATAGAAACTTGAGCTAAACCGTAAAATATCCTTTGTTTATCCTTCACAAGAGGTTTTTTAATATCAACAAAATATTCATCCAGAGAAATTAATTCATCTTCTATTCTGATATTTTTAAAACTATTATTAATTTGCGGATCTTCATAAAGTTCTACAAATGTAGCCACAGCAGAAAGTTGTCTATCTTGAACTTGATTTCTATGAATATTTGCTTGAGAGGAACTTATTGAATGCTCGGCAGTATCAAGTGAGGCAACACTCCCCCCCTTTACCCTTGCTTTACTCAATGACTTCTTAACAGATATTATTCCACTATCTGAAATTGTCTCTTTAGCCTTATGAACTTCTTTATTCACTTGTTCCTTATTTTCTTGTGCGGATATGCAAGTACAACCTTCAACATGTAGTTCATCGTTGTGAGATGGTTTAAAATAAAACCTTTTTCCATCACTCTTTTTCCAGTTTGTACAAGTTAAAGGAATTAAGCATTCTTCATCAATACACCTAAAATTATTTTTAGAATTAAGCCTACCTTCAAGAGAAAGCCTATGTGCTCTAATTGCACTAATATTATCTTTCAATTCTATACTATATGCTTGTTCAACCACGAACTACCACATCCCATTCTTTCAATTTTTTTACTAATAATACTTTCTATCTATCTTCAACCTATTCTTTATCTGCTCAATAAAAGGCTTAAGGCGTCTATACGCTAATTTGCTAAGCTTTAACTCATATTTAATTTCTTTCCTTTGTTCAGCAATCAAGTGAATTCCATTTCTATAACTATAAATCTCAATTATTTCTGCGGGCAAATCTTTTACACTATCCTCACTATAAATTTTACCAATTAAATTCAAATTCTCAGCTGTTCGACATTTATCATCAAATCGAATTGAAGTCTTTTGTTTTTTCTTTCTCGTATAATATACCGTGTGTATTTCTTTACTATCATGAGATAGCTCAGCTTGTAATTTCTCCCTCTTGTCTTGTGGAATACATATATTAATAGGTACGTTGTCTTGATGAGTTAGATCCACATACTCAGGAGTATCTGAATAATAGGTATTTAAAACATACTCTAGCACTGCTTCATAGATTGATGCATAAGAAAGAATTTGACTCCTAATTTGAAATCTTAAATGTATATCAGTTGCTTCTAGTCCCTCATATAATTTATAAGCGTATCTAACAGATTGAAATTCTTCTATAATCCGTTTTTTTAAATCAGAATCTTTTATAAAATCAAATTCTTCTTCATACCAATCTTCTTTAGGTAGATGACTTTCACAATATTTTTTAATTTCTTCTTGAATACTTTTTGGTAATGGCATGATAGCTCCTTAAAACTCCTCCACACTATCCGGCGCATCACTAAACACAGTTACATGCCCTAGCTTGCGGTTGCGCTTGTCTTCTATGGTCACTTATTTACCGCCCACTCCGCCGCTTTCTCTGCATGAATCACCGTTGTGTCGTAGAGAGGCAAGTCAGTGTCGGTTTGCTTGACGAGGAGACCAATCTCGGTGCAACCCAAGATAACAGCCTCAGCACCTGCTTTTTTCAAATCATCTATAACGGCAAGATAAGTCTGCTTTGAGCTTTCTTTGATATCCCCTAGACAGAGTTCGTCATAAATAATTCGATTGACCTCTGTAATGCCTACTTGGTCTGGAATCAGCACTTCTAATCCAGACTCTATTAATTTCTCCTTGTAAAAATCTTGGGTCATGGTGTACTTGGTCCCTAGGAGGCCGACTTTTTGAATACCGTCAGCCAACAAGGCCTGCGCGGTTGCTTGTGCAATATGCAAGATTGGAATCGTAATCTGCTCTTGTATCTGCGGAGCAACCTTGTGCATGGTGTTGGTGCAAATAACGATGAAATCTGCACCAGCTTGCTCCAAGCGCTGAGCAATATCTGTCAAAAGTTGACCGCTTTTCTCCCAGTCCCCAACTGCTTGATAATGCTCAATCTCTGCAAAATCAACACTATAAAGCAGAATCTTAGCTGAATGCAAGCCACCCAACTCTTTTTTGATGGTTTCGTTGATGATTTGGTAGTAAGATGTGGTACTTTCCCAACTCATACCACCAATCAGACCGATAGTTTTCATAGACTAATTAAATTCCTCCTTACTTATTGTCACCGACGGATAATGCGGCAGGGTGTTAAGGTCAGTATCCAGCGGCAAATCGTAGATTGCCAAATAATTGTCTGGGTACTGAGCTGTCAGTTCTTGATATTTGGCCTTTACTTTTTCATGGTCGGCACTGGCAAAGAACACTTCCACAACAGCCCCAGTCTTTTCTTTTTCAACAAATGCGTTGACGATGAGTTGAATCATAGAAACCTCCTATATCACAATTCAACATCTAACTTTAAAATATCTCCCTTTTCTCCATAATGGAGAAGCCGCAGATATTCTCCCCAAACTCTGGACTTGCCAATGTCTGTATTCATCCAGCTATCCCGACCAATCTCAACATCCTTGTAAAAAGCATTGAAGGTATATGGGATGTAGCGAAGATGCTTTGGCAAGTGCTGAGCCAAGGTCCGCCATTGCCTACCAGTCGCGTGACTTTTGCAAATGAACATAACGGTCTCAACAGTATTAAAATCAAAAATTTCTTTGGCAAACAGTACGTTTTCTAAAGTATTGCTAGAGGAGTTTTCAGATTTAATTGCTTCTTCAGGAATGCCCGCAGCCATCAGATGCTGGATAATAACCTCTGCCTCTGTATGTCCATTCCAATCTGGATGAGGCGTTCCTGTCAAACTTCGACCGCCGCTCACAATAATTCGTCTTACATAGCTTTTTTGATAAGCCTCAATAGCTTTTTCCCAGTGGCCTGGGTGAGTCCCGCTGAAAACAAATAAAACATCACACGGCTGAGGTCCGATTATTTCTCCAAAAACACTCTTAGTCAAAAAAGAGATTTCTTTAGCAGAGAATTCTTTCGGAACTTCTGGACTTTTTGGGATAATTGGTCTCATCAATAACATTTCCTCCACAGAGTTTTCTTAAAAATCAATCCCTTTCCCAAACTCAACCACACTATCCGCATCATCACTAAACAAAGTCACGTGTCCCATCTTGCGGTTGTGCTTCGCTTCTATTTTACCATACATGTGGAGGTGGACGCTTGGATTTTCTGTGACATATTTTTCAGCAGCCTCGACATGCTGGCCGAGTACATTGAGCATGACAGCTGGGGCATAGAGTTTGATGGCTGGGAGAGGTTGGCCGAGGACGCCTAGGATATGGGTGTCAAACTGCGAAAAGTCACAAGCTTCAATCGAATAATGCCCTGAGTTATGTGGACGAGGCGCAATTTCATTAACGATGATGTCATCAGCTGTCGCAAACATTTCCACGCAAAGAGTTCCAGATAAATTAAGCTGTTCAGCTATTCGCACTGCCATGGTTTTTGCTTTTGCTGCTAGACCATCAGAAATGCGAGCAGGCACAATGGTTTTTGAAAGAATGTTGTTACGGTGGATATTTTCCTGAACTGGGAAAACCGTCACATCCTTACCATTACCAGACACAATGACCGATATTTCCATGGTGAAGGGGACAAAATCCTCTAGCACACAAAGAGTCTGGTCTGCCAAATCATGTGCAGTCGCTAAGCTCTCCTCATCTCTAATGACGACTTGGCCGTGACCGTCGTAGCCACCCGTTGCTGTTTTCAGCACGCGCTTAGTCGAAAAGTCATAGTCTGCAAGATCTGCTGATGAGCGGATAATTCGATAAGGAGCCAAATCTACGCCAGTGCTTGAGAGAAATTCTTTCTCGTGTACTCGGTTTTGCGAAATACGTAGCAGCCTCGTTCCTTGCGGCAGATCTGCCAAATCAGCCACCGCATCTAAGCTGTCTGCGTCCACATTTTCAAATTCATAAGTCAGGACATCACAGCGCTCAGCTAATTGATGAAGAGCCGCCACGTCATCATAAGGAGCAACAATAACCTCACTGACACGAGCAGCTGGACAATTAGCAGCTGGGTCTAGCGTAATGACTTTGTGACCTCGATAAATTGCAGCAATCGCCATCATTTGTCCTAATTGACCGCCACCGATAATTCCAATCGTTTTAGTTGAGTTCATTGCTAGACTCCTCAGCAATCTTTCCTTGTTTTTCTACAAAATCAGCTAGTGCTTGGGCAATTTTGGCATCTTCAACAGACAGCAAGCGCAAAGCAAAGAGCGCTGCATTGGTCGCACCCGCTTCGCCGATAGCCATTGTTGCCACAGGCACGCCGCCAGGCATTTGCACGATAGAGTAAAGTGAGTCCACTCCGCTCAAAGCACGAGATTTGACAGGCACACCGATAACCGGCAACGTTGTTTTAGCTGCTACCATACCCGGCAGATGAGCTGCACCGCCAGCCCCTGCAATGATAACCTTAATCCCACGGCCACGCGCTTCCTCAGCATATCGAAACATAAGGTCTGGCGTTCGGTGAGCTGAGACCACCTTTTTTTCATAAACAACACCGAAGTCCTCAAGAACTTGGGCTGCCTTTTTCATGGTTTCCCAGTCGGATTTAGAGCCCATAATGATAGAAATAATTGGTTGCATAATTTCTCCTTTTTCAAGCCTGCCTTAGGCTGTAGAGGCGTCGTGAACCTTCTTGCGTGTGATGCTACGCTTTTCTTCTCATCTTTTCTTAAAAGCCGAGGAAAAGCTAACATCCCATCTAAAAAATCTTCTTGACTAGGTTTGTAGACCTTTGAGCTACAAACTTTCCTAAAATACCACAGTGATAACAGACATAGTTTCATAACGACCTTTGGTCGCTTGAGCTAGCGCTATACTTTATTTAATTATATCTTCAGCATCAACAACTCTGTAGCCTCGTTTCTTTAATGCTTGCGCAAAAAGACCACTGCCCTCTATTTTTCGACCAGAAAAATGACCATCGTAAATCTGGTTGACACCACAAGAGGGACTTCGGGACTGAAGAATAGCCAAGTCAATGTTTTTTTCAGCTAAACTCGACAATGTGTGATCAATTCCTACTTGAAATTCTTTATCATAAAAATTCCCATTAACATCACATGGCCGCCCTTTTAAAATCTCTACTGGCTCTCTTGGAACTGGTAAGCCGCCCGCAACTTCCGGGCACACTGCTAAGACATCTTTATCCGCAACAAAGTCAATAACAGCTTGATTATAATTATTGCCTCCATTGTACTTGCAATTTTCTCCAAGCAAACAGGCACTAACTAGTATACATTTTTTATTTTTCAAGAGCCTTGCTCCCAATATCAGTTCTGTAGAAAAGTCCAGTCGTGTCTTGTTTGTCGAGTTGGGCGTAAATTTTTTCCTGCGCAGCCTGAACACTGTCGGCTGTGGTGACCAGCATGTAGACTCGGCCGCCATTGGACAGCAGTGCTTTGCCATTTTCATCAAACTTGGCGCCCGCATAGTAGGTGATGATATCACCGTCGGTCTTTTCTGGCAAGATTACACCTTTTTCGTAGGCAAGTGGATAACCTTCAGAAGCCACGACAACGCCCAAGGTCACACCGCTGTCCGTCCAGGTCATATCTGGCTCCTTGCCCTCCAAAATGTCCGTGATGTTCTGCGCCAAGTCAGAAGTCAGGCGTGGCAGAATAACCTGCGTCTCAGGATCACCAAAGCGAGCATTAAACTCAATGACCTTAGGGCCTTCCTCGGTCAGGATCAGGCCTGCATAGAGGACACCGACATAAGGTCGCCCTTCTTTAATCATCCCCTCCAGCACTGGCTTGACAATGGTGTCAACCGCAGTTTCAACCACGCTTGCTGACAGATGTGGCACGGGCGCATAAGCACCCATACCGCCTGTATTAGGACCCTTGTCACCGTCATAAGTACGTTTGTGGTCCTGAGCCGTTGGCATGATGTAAAACTTGTCACCATTAACAAAGGCAAAAAGAGAAAATTCCTCTCCAGTCAAAAATTCCTCAATCACCACACGCGCACCAGAATCGCCGAATTTATTGTCTAAAAGCATTTCATGCGCTGCTTCGACCGCTTCTTCCACCGTTTCAGCGACTACCACACCTTTCCCCAAGGCCAAACCGTCCGCTTTCACCACGATTGGAGCGCCCTCTTTTTCGATATAGGTTTTAGCTTTTTCAAAGTCTGAAAAAGTTTCGTAGCGTGCTGTCGGCACACCGTATTTTTTCATGATTGACTTAGCAAAATCCTTGGACCACTCCAGCTCCGCAGCCAGCCGAGTCGGACCAAAAGCCTTAAGTCCAGCCTGATTAAAATCATCAACGATACCTGCCGCTAGCGCATCATCAGGACCAATGAAAGTCCAAGCAACATCATTTGCTTTAGCAAAGTCAATCAGCGCTGCATGTTCAGAAATCCCAATCGAAACCAACTTAAGACCGTCCAAGGTCATCCCGTCATTTCCAGGAGCCACAAAGACCTGCTCCACCTGCGGTGACTCCAACAACTTCTTAGCAATCGCATGCTCACGACCACCCGAACCAACAACTAAAAGTTTCATGATTTCCCTCTTTGCGAATTATTTATATCAATTATACCATAAATGTTCGTTTATACCTTTATTTATCGTGGAATATTTTGATGACAATGAAATTTCGCTATCATTTTCTAATTTTTCAATTCAGTTTTCAATTTTTTCATCTTTTCCCGAATAATCTAAATGGAACTATCCAAATTATTTATTCAAAGGAGATTTATGAAGAAATACAGTCAATTATTTTTACTATCTAGCACTATTTTGGGCGTTTTTTCTGCTCAACTAACTGCTCAAGCCTCGGAAGCAGATAATGCTCAAAAAAGCTCAAATCCAGCAACTCTTGCTAGCAACATTACCGTCAATGTTTCTGGAAATACAGCTTCTATTAACTACACACGCTCACAGACACAAGTTCCTTACACCATTTACCATGCTGTTTGGTCTGATGAAAATGGGCAAGATGACATTAAGTGGTATTCCGCGCCCCAGACACCAACTACAGCTATTGATTTGCGTCAGCACACTGGTTATGGAACCTTTCATGTTCACACTTATATCAATATCAATGGAAAAATGGTCGGTTTAAACGGAACGACTTTCAAAGTAGAAAAACCAGCTAGCGGCACGGTTTCTACAACCGTTTTAGGAAAGACTGCTCAAATATCCTTTACTCGAAACAAAGATCAAACAAATGCCAATATTTTACACGCTGTTTGGTCTGACGAAAAAGGACAAGATGATATCAAGTGGTATACAGCAGGGCAAGACACAACAGAAATTGACTTATCCAATCATAAAGGATACGGTGTTTACCATGTTCATACTTATGAAAGTAAAAACGGAAAGATGATTGGATTAAATGGCACCACTTTTAACCTTGAAAAACCAAACCCTACTATCCAAACTAGTTTTCCAGAACCTGGCATCATGGATATTCGGATAAAAAATGTCCCTGAAACAATCTATAAACTTACTGTTCCAACTTGGTCTGATAAAAACGGACAAGATGATCTTCAATGGTATGCAGCTACTAAAAATCCTGATGGAAGCTACAATGTTAGAGTTGAGCTAAAAAAACACAACTATGACACAGGAACTTATCACATTCATCTTTACGGAGAAAGCTATGTCAAACCAGAGTTTACTGGCTTAGCTGGAATCACTGCCCAAGTTGATGCTGATAAATTGCCTTCTGAAGAAGAGCAAAAACCATTCTTCTCTGTTGAAAATATCAATCAAGAACAAGGGACTTATACCGTCAAAGTTAGGGAAACTTCAAAGTCCAAACCGATTCAATCTGTCCGAGTACCTATTTGGAGCACGAGCAATCAAAGCAATATCAAGTGGTATACAGCCACTAATCACGGTGACGGAACATTTACGGCAGCATTTGATATTCGCAATCATCAAGTTTTGTCTGGAACATACACCAATCATATTTATGTGAAATATAAAGACGGTAGCGAGCATAGTTACGCAACGGATTCGGTTACTATGTCCGCAGAAAAAATTAAAACCAAAGTATCTGTCGATAAACGCTCAACTTATCTTTATGAGGTGACAGTGACAGATGCCTACGGTGACGGAACAATTACCCTACCGACTTGGTCTGAAGTCAATGGACAAGACGACATTCAGTGGTACACTGCTACTAAAGCTGGAAATGGAATTTACAAATTCACAATTGATACGCAAAAACACAATGGCAGCGGGCTTTTCCATACACATGTCTACCGCAATCTCAACGGTCAAATGATTGGACTAACTGGTACGAGCTATCAAGTAGAGAAACCTGCTGTTTCTTTCCAACCAAATTATGCCGCAGCAACGACTTATCCAAAAGGGCAATGCACTTGGGGCGCCAAAGCTCTTGCGCCTTGGGCTGGCAATTACTGGGGCAATGGTGGTGATTGGGCTGCTAGCGCCAGACGAGCTGGTTTTAAAACCGGTACAACTCCACAAGTAGGGGCTATTATTTGTTGGACAGACGGTGGTTACGGTCATGTTGGAGTTGTTACTCACGTAGCCTCAAACACACGCATTCAGATTCAAGAGGCCAACTACGCTGGGAAACAGTATATTGGCAACTTCCGTGGCTGGTTCAATCCTCATGCAGCTGGACAAGGAGCAGTTAGTTACATTTATCCAAAATAAGTTCCTCTGAACAACTTTAAAAACCTTGGAAAACAAATCCAAGGTTTTTATACTATTTTCAATGTCTAAAATGCCGTACGCCTGTAAACACCATGGCAATGCCATATTTATCAGCCATGTCGATAGACTCTTGGTCACGGACGGAGCCACCTGGCTGGATGATTGCTTTCACACCTGCAGCAGCAATTTCTTCAACATTGTCCGCAAATGGGAAGAAAGCATCACTAGCAAGGACCGCACCATCAAGACGGTCTTTCGCTTGGTCAAGAGCGATACGAACAGAAGCCACACGATTGGTTTGACCAGGACCGACACCCAGTGTCATGTGGTCATTTGTCACGATGATACCATTCGATTTCACATATTTGATCGCTTTCCAAGCAAATTCAAGCGCTGTTTTTTCTTGGTCGTTTGGTTGTCGTTTGGTTACAACCTTCCAATCCGCTGGATTTTCTTCAATAACATCTTGGTTTTGAACCAAAAGCCCACCGACAACACCCGTGTATTCTTTTTCAATTTGGCTAGCTTCTTGAGCTTCAAATGGCAATTGAAGAATCCGCAAGTTTTTCTTCTTCGTTGTCAAGATTTCAAGGGCTTTTTCTGAATAACTTGGTGCAATGATGATTTCAAGGAAAATAGCGTGCATTTTCTTAGCAGTTACTGCGTCAACTTGGCGATTCAACACAACAATTCCACCAAAGATTGAAACTGGGTCAGCTTCATAAGCGTAATCCCAAGCTGTTTCAATTTCGTCAGCTTGTCCGATACCACATGGATTCATGTGTTTAAGAGCAACAACAGTCGGGCGGTCTTTGAAATCACGGATAATACGGATTGCAGCGTCAGCATCGCGGATGTTGTTAAATGACAATTCTTTACCGTTTAATTGTTTAGCAGAAGCAATTGAGTAATCTGTTGGCAAAGCTTTTTGGTAGAAATCCGCGTCTTGTTGAGGGTTTTCACCATACCGCATGGGTTGTTTCAAATCATAAGTGAGGGTGAGTTTTTCAGGTTTTGTTTCTCCGACTTGTTTTGTGAAATATTCCGCAATTAAAGCGTCGTAAGCTGCTGTGTGACGGAAAACTTTGGCTGCCAAGCGCTGACGCGTTTCAAAGTTTGTTTCACCATTAGCTGTCAATTCATCTAAAACAACATCGTAGTCAGCTGGGTCAACAACAACTGTAACACTAGCATGGTTTTTAGCAGCAGAGCGAAGCATGGATGGACCACCGATATCAATGTTTTCAACCGCATCAGCATAAGTCACATCTGGTTTCAGAATAGTTTCTTTGAATGGGTAAAGGTTAACCACAACAAGGTCAATCAATTCAATGTGATTATCTTTTGCAGCTTGAAGGTGGCTGTCAAGGTCGCGACGAGCCAAAAGGCCGCCGTGAATATTTGGATGAAGTGTTTTCACACGACCGTCCATCATTTCTGGGAAGCCCGTTACATCATCAATGGCGATAGTCTCCACACCTGCTTTATCAAGCGCAACTTTTGTTCCACCAGTCGAGATAATATCCCAACCAAGTTTTTTCAATTCTTGAGCAAATTCAACAATGCCCGCTTTGTCTGAAACACTGATTAGTGCACGTTTTGTCATTTCAGTCCTACTTTCTACTTCTTTTTGTAAAATATAAACCACTCAATAGCAATACTGGCAATAAGCCCGATAGAATAAGCCAAGCAAAGGCGTAACGGATTTTCAAGATTACCAAATAGTACATTTACTATAAAGGCAACGACAATAAAAGTTAATACAAACGCCAAAATCTTTTTTATCATCATAATCTCCTAATAAGCTAGCATTGCTAATAGCTACGCTATCAAATACACTGACTACTTTTTCTCAACTCCTAAGCTCTCTAAAACTTCTGGATAGAGTTTATACTCTGCTTCATGAATGCGAGCTTCAAAACTGTCAATAGTATCATCAGCCAGACGAGGCACACGAACTTGTTTAATCACTTTTCCGGTGTCAACGCCATTGTCAACCCAGTGAATGGTCACACCGGATTGACTGACACCAGCATTCCAGGCATCTTCAATCCCATGAGCACCTGGAAATTCTGGCAGATAAGCTGGGTGAATATTGATGATACGGCCTTCGTAAGCTGCTAGCAGAGTCGGACCAACAATCTTCATATAACCAGCTAGACAAACCAAATCAATATCATTTTTTTCAAGCAAAGCAACAATAGCCTCCTCGTAGGCTGCTTTATTGTCAAACTCTTTGAGTTCAAAAGCATGAGCTGTCACACCGAGTTTTTCTGCACGTTCTAAGACATATGCATCCCTGTGGTCTGAAAAGACAAACTCAACTGGAAATTGCTCTGCAATGACTTGAAAATTTGACCCATTACCACTCGCAAAAACTGCGATTTTTTTCATTATTTAATCACCACACTTGCATCAGCTTTTTTAACGATACGACCAAGTTCGTAAACTGGTTCGTCAAGCAATTCTTTCACACGCTCAACCTTATCAGGGCTAACTGCCAACATCAAACCAATACCCATGTTAAAGATTTCAAACATTTCTTCGTGTTTGATGTTACCGTGTTTTTCAAGAGCTTTGAAAATTGGAAGAACAGGAACTTTATCTTCTTCGATTTCAGCAGCTAAATCATCCGCAAACATACGTGGAACATTTTCGATGAAACCACCACCAGTGATGTGAGCAATACCGTTAACCAATTCTTCCTTGATAAGCGGAAGCACTGCTTTAACGTAGATACGTGTTGGTTCAAGAAGCACTTCTTTTAATTTTTTGCCTTCAAGTTCAGGAAGCACTTCTTCACCTGTGTAATCAGCAAAGACACGACGGACAAGTGAATAACCATTTGAGTGAATCCCACTGGAAGCAAGTCCAAGAAGAACATCACCATCAGAAACTTTTGACCCGTCAATGATTTGGTTTTTTTCAGCCACACCTACTGCAAAACCAGCCAAATCATAATCATCTTCACCATACATACCAGGCATTTCAGCAGTTTCACCACCGATAAGAGCTGCGCCAGATTGAACACAACCTTCCGCAACACCTGCAACGACTTGTTCAAGTTTTGCAGGTTCATTCTTACCCGTTGCAATGTAATCTAGGAAGTAAAGTGGTTCAGCACCAGCTGCAATGATGTCATTGACACACATGGCTACACAGTCTTGGCCAATTGTATCGTGTTTGTCGTACTTGATAGCCAGCATGAGCTTGGTTCCGACACCATCAGTTCCTGAAATCAAAACAGGTTCTTTCACGCCAGTTTTTGTAAGGTCGAACATCCCACCAAAGCCACCAAGAGCTCCCATAACACCTGCACGTTCAGTACGCGCAACGTGTTTTTTGATACGTGCAACAACTTCATAACCCGCTTCAACATCAACACCAGATTGAGCATAAGCATTTTTTGTCATAATAATTTTCCTTCTCTTTTTTTGTCAAAAAACCGTATTGGAGATTGCGACGTTTTTTCAGTCAAACCATTCTTTTGACTGAAAAAGCTAGTCAGGTCTTTAGCTTTGGTCCCATAGGACAAAGCGTCCACTGACAAATGCTTTAGCCTTTAGTCAGTGGTAAGACGTGGAGCATAAGCATTTTTTGTCATAATATTTTTCTCCTTTTAGGAAATAGCAGAGCTATTAAACAGTTCTATTTATTTTCATTAACTTCATGAATATAGAAGCTTGTTTTTTCTTCTAAGCTCTTGAGGTAAGGTTCTTCGTAATCGTAAAGTGGTGTTGGATACTTACCGTCAAAGTAAGCTACACACAAACCACCATTTGGCGCATCTGTATCAATACCGATTGATTCAATCAAACCGTCAATTGACAAGTAAGTCAAGCTATCAGCACCGATAATCTCACAAACTTCATCTTTGGTATGATTAGCTGAAATCAATTCACGACGATTTTGAATATCGATACCGTAGAAACATGGGTATTTCAATTCTGGACTACCGATTGCCACATGAACTTCTGTCGCACCAGCTTCACGAAGCAAACGAACGATACGACGCGATGTAGTTCCACGCACGATAGAATCATCAACCATGACCACGCGCTTACCTTTAACAACACCAGATACGGCTGAGAGCTTCATGCGAACACCTTGCTCACGCAACTCTTGTGTCGGTTGAATGAAAGTACGTTGTGTGTACTGATTTTTCACCAAGCCCATTTCATTTGGGAGACCTGATTCTTCAGCAAATCCCATCGCTGCTGAAAGTGATGAATTCGGTACACCAACGACAATATCAGCTTCATGTTGAAATTCCTGTGCCAAACGTTTCCCCATATTTTTACGAGCCGTGTGAACATTGACACCATAAATATCACTGTCAGGTCGTGCAAAATAGATGTATTCCATTGAACAGATAGCAAGCTGAGTATCCATCGTGTAGGTATCGTACCGAATGCCATTGTCATCAATAATAACCATTTCACCAGGTTTCACATCTCGAATCCACTTGGCACCAACCACTTCAAAGGCACACGTTTCACTTGATACTACCCAAGCACCATTTGCCATTTGCCCAATTGACAAGGGACGAAAACCATTTGGGTCAAGCGCAGCAATCAATTTATCTTCTGTCATCAAAAGATAAGCAAAGCCACCTTTGACAGTGTTCAACGCTTCTTTGACTTTACCGATAAATTCAGGATTATGGCTACGGCGAATCAAATGCATTAGAATTTCAGTATCAGATGAGGCATTAAAAATCGCCCCTTGGTCTTCCAATTCTTTTTTCAATGATACTGCATTTGTCAAATTACCATTGTGGCAAAGCCCAAATTGCTCGTCTGTAAAGTTGTAAAGAAATGGTTGAATATTATTAATAGACGCAGAGCCAGCAGTCGCATAGCGAACGTGACCAATAGCAGCAGTTCCTGTTAATTTTTCCAAATCAGCAGGATTTTTAAATACTTCTGAAAGAAGACCAGTATTACGGTGCTGAAGAAGTTTGCCCTTATCGTTTGTGACAATACCAGCACCTTCTTGACCGCGGTGTTGAAGACTGTGAAGTCCAAAATAAGTCACTTGAGCTGCTTGAGGATGCCCCCAAATCCCAAAAACACCACATTCTTCATTTAGAGATTTAACTTCGTATGTCACTGACATTTCCTCTTATTTTTCTGTCATTTTTATGCTCAATCATTATCAAAAGAATCCGAAATCATAGTTTCTTTTGATATTTGACGAGTATTATTCCCCTGTAAAGTAACGCACAGCACTTGCAAAGAGATGTTGGTCTTTATTTCCTGGAATATTTTGGAAAAGACCGTCTTCATAACGTTCTGAATGTCCCATTTTACCAATGATTTGACCGTTCTTGCTGGTAATCCCTTCAATCGCATTAATAGAGCCGTTTGGATTGTATTTAGAATCCATGCTTGGTTTGCCATCAAAATCCACGTATTGGCTGAAGATTTGTCCGTTGTCACGGAGTTCTGCAAATTCTTCATCTGTTACGACAAATTTCCCTTCACCATGTGATACTGGGATTGCATGAATATCACCAACTTTGACACCGGCAAGCCAAGGTGAGTTCGTATTGGAAATACGTATTTCAACCATTTTCGCCACATGTTGGTTGGCATCATTATAGAAGAGTGTCGGACTTGTTTCGGTCGCTTCTTCAAAGTTACCGTATGGAAGTAGGCCTGATTTCACAAGCGCTTGGAATCCATTACAGATACCGATAATCAGCCCGCCTTTTTCAATAAAGCTATCAATCGCTGCGCGGACTTTTTGGTTTAACAAGATGTTAACGATGAATTTAGCAGAACCGTCTGGTTCATCAGCGGCTGAGAAACCTCCTGCAAAGAAAATAATATTTGCTTTACAGATGTTGTCAACCATTGTGTCAACAGATGCTTCAATTGCTGCTTCATCAAGTGTCACAAATGGTACCAGATTCACTTTTGCTCCAGCTTGTTCAAAAGCTTTTGCTGAATCGTATTCTGAGTTTGTACCAGGGAAGACTGGAATGTAAACAAGTGGCTCTGCTACTTTCTTACTTGCTTTAATAACAGCATCAGAAGCAACAGCTGGAACGACTTCAAGTTTAGTACTTTGTTCAAATTCAGTTGGGTAAACGTCTTCAAGTGTTCCTTCAAAGGCTGACAGAAGTTTATCTCCTGCAAGGTTGACACCATTGACAGTAAGTGTAAAGTCAGATCTTGTTTCACCGATTTTGTTAACTTCAGCAATTTCTTCAGCAGATGTAAAAATAAAACCGCCAAGTTGTGCTGTCAAGCTAGTCGCAAGCTCTGCCAATTCTACTTTAGCTCCGATATGGTTACCAAAAGCTGCAAGTACCAAGCTTTCAATCACCCCACCATATTTAACAGCTGAAGCTGATGTGATAGGATGTGCTTTTTGAATCGCTTCAAATTTAGCAAAATTAGCTTTAATCAAATCAAAATCAATCTCTTGTGAAATAGCTTGCCCTGGAATGTAGTAAATGTATTCACCAGCTGCTTTAAATTCTGGCGAAAGAACATTACGACTATCAGCCGTTGTCACACCAAAAGCAACCAATGTTGGTGGTACTGTCAATTCTTCAAAAGTCCCTGACATGGAGTCTTTACCACCGATTGATGGTAAACCAAGTTGCAATTGCGCTTCGATTGAACCAAGAAGAGCTGAAACTGGTTGTCCAAAGCGTTCAGCTTGTTTGTCCATACGTTGGAAATACTCTTGATAAGAGAAACGTGTTTTAGACCAATTCGCACCTGTTGCCACCAAACGCGATGTTGCTTCGATAACAGCATAGGCAGCACCATGATATGGTGACCATTCAGCAATATAAGGGTTGAACCCTTGTGCCATAACTGACGCTGTTGTTGTTACACCGTTTTGAACAGGAAGTTTTTGAACTGAACTTTCTGTTGGTGTGATTTGATAACGACCACCAATCGGATGATTAACCGTTGAACGACCAACAGAGCTATCAAAGATGGTTTGTAAACCTTTTTGACTAGCATGGTTAAGGTCAGAAAGAACATTTACAGTATCAGATTCAAGTGTCGCAGCTGAAGTTGTACGTTGTTCTGGCATATCAACTTGACTGTCAACAACATTCGCATCAACTACCACGCGCACACCGTTTGTATCAAGGAAACGACGTTCAATATCAACGATTGTTTGACCATTCCAAGTCATAACAAGATTTGGTTTTTCAGTAACTGTGGCAACCACTACCGCGTCAATATTTTCTTTATGACATTCTGCCACGAAAGCCTCAACATCTTTGGGACGAACCACAACAGCCATACGTTCTTGTGATTCAGAAATGGCAATTTCAGTTCCGTTAAGCCCTTGGTATTTCAAAGGCACTTTGTTAAGGTCGATTTCAAGACCGTCAGCTAATTCACCAATTGCCACACAGACACCACCAGCACCAAAGTCGTTTGATTTTTTAATAAGACGCGTCACATTACCATTGCGGAAAAGACGTTGAATCTTCCGTTCTTCAATAGCATTCCCTTTTTGAACTTCTGCGCCAGCTGTTTCAACAGATTCAACGGTTTGGACCTTAGATGAACCAGTTGCACCACCAACACCGTCACGACCTGTTTTACCGCCAAGAAGGATTACCACATCGCCTGCTTCTGGTTTTTCACGGACAACATTCCCTTTAGGAGCTGCACCGACAACGGCACCAAGTTCCATACGTTTAGCGACGAATCCTGGGTGGAAGTATTCTTTAACGTAAGTTGTGGCAAGACCGATTTGATTCCCATATGAAGAATAACCATGTGCCGCTGTCTTAGAAATCACTTGCTGCGGCAATTTGCCGGCACGCGTCTCAGCAATCGGTGTTGTAATATCACCAGCACCTGAAATACGCATTGCTTGATAAACATAAGAACGTCCTGACAATGGGTCGCGGATTGCACCACCGATACACGTTGCGGCACCACCAAATGGTTCAATTTCTGTTGGGTGATTGTGTGTTTCATTCTTGAACATCAAAAGCCATGGTTCTTTAACACCGTTCACATCAACTTCGATTTCAACCGAACAAGCATTGATCTCGTCTGATACTTCCATGTCATCCAAACGGCCATTGGCACGCTCGTAACGACCAAAAATAGTTGCCATATCCATAAGCGTTTGCGGCTTTTCAGAACGTCCAAGTTCAGCACGCATAGCAATATATTTATCATAAGTTGCTTGCAATTGTTTTTGGAATTTAGACGATGAGAAATCAATATGCTTCAGCTCAGTTTCAAAAGTTGTGTGGCGGCAATGGTCTGACCAGTAAGTATCCAACACTTTCAATTCTGTTTCCGTTGGCACGCGCCCGATGGATTTGAAATAATCTTGGATGAAGACAAGGTCATCCACTTCCATTGCCAAACCTTGCTCAGTTTTATAATCAGCAAATTCAGCCGCTGTATAAGTCTTGAAGAAATCAAGATTTGGAATCGTTTTGTCCGACTCTGAAAATGCTTGCGGTGCAATTCCTGTCGTAATATCTTTAAAACGAGAATCTACTGGATTAAGAAGATAATTCTTAACCGCATCAAGTTCAGCAGTATCAATATCTTTGTTAACAAGATAAAGTTGAGCCGTATTAACCGTTACATCATTACTGCTGCCAAGAAGGAGTAATGCTTCTTGTGATGAAGCCGCACGCTGATCAAATTGACCTGGAAGTGATTCGATGGCAAAGAAAGCATAGTTAGCAAGTTCAGCAACCACATCACTTTCAGCCAAAATAATATCAGTTACCTGTTCAGAGAAGATGTGCTTTTCAGCACGCTCAAAAAGCGAATCTGCCAAGCCAAACACATCATACACTTGAATAATACGCAAATCGGTTAAACTCGTTAATTGAAGATTGTGTTTGAGTTCTTTAACAAGCGCCTGAGCCTTAATGTTAAAATTTGATTTTTTCTCAACGAAAATTCGTTTATTCATTTTTTACCCTTTTTAGAATTCTTCTTTCTACTTAATTAGAAATCACAGTTTTTAGTTAAGCCCTTTGAGTTTTTCAAGGACAACTTCGTAAACATCTGTCAAACTACCTAAATCACGACGAAAAACATCTTTATCCATGTGGTGACCTTCAGCATCCCAAAGACGGCAGTTATCTGGTGAAAATTCATCCGCAAGAATAATGTTGCCATCTTTGTCTTTACCAAATTCCAATTTGAAATCAATCAAATTCAGACCAATTTGGCTGAACCAATCTTTCAAAAGGTCATTAATACGACGTGTTTCTGCTTTGATATAAGCAATATCTTCATCACTTGCAATACCAAGGAATTTTACGTGTTCATCATTGATAAATGGGTCATCCAAATCATCATTTTTGTAGTAAAATTCAACGATTGGAGTATCTAATTTAATTCCTTCTTCAACACCAAAGCGTTTTGAGAATGAGCCTGCAGTGACATTACGCAAAACAACTTCAAGCGGAATGATATCCACTTTTTTGTTCAATTGTTCGGTTTCTGACAATTGTTTAACAAAGTGAGTTGCCACACCTGCTTCATTCAATTTCGTAAAAATGAAAGATGAGATTTGATTATTAAGAACGCCTTTACCTTTAATCGTCTCTTTACGAGCACCATTAAGCATGGTCGCTTGGTCTTTGTAATGTGCAATAATAAGATTTTCATCATCTGTCAAAAATAAATCTTTAGCTTTTCCCGAATATAACAAATCACCTGTCATTTTAATATTCGCCTTTCACATTTTTCTGACTTAAGTCTATCATATTCAAAAAGGATTTTCAAGAAAATACCGTACAATATTCGCAAACACCAAAAAACAGCTGGGGTTTCAGCTGTTTTATCATATTTTACTTTATTTAGTCAATAAAATGTTCGTTTTTATGCTCTGTTCAAGTTTTTCTGCACGCAAGCGACAACATCACTCACATTCTTCAACTCATCTATATCTTCGTCTGAAATTTCAATGCCAAATTCATCCTCCACAGTTAGAATAAATTCCATCAAATCAACAGAATCTGCTTGCAGGTCATCTTTCAAACTGAGGGTTTGAGAAACTTGAAATTCCTCACCACGACTTTCCTGAATAATTTCTACAATTTTTTCATAAATTTTTTGTTCTGTCATTTTGCCTCTCCCGAAAATTCGTTTACTGCTTCTCCGACAACATCTGTTTCCAACATCGTACGAATTTGGCGAATCGTGCTATAAACTGCTTTTGCATCGCTCGCTCCATGCGTTTTAACAACAGGTGCTTTTACTCCAAATAAAACAGCACCGCCTACATCAGAATAATTTAAACTACTCTTCAAAGACTTTAGACTATCTTTCAGCAACACTGCACCTAGTTTTGCTTTCCAGCCACCGTCCAAAATGGATTTTTTAAGCTGGCTCATAATTCCCATGGCTGTTCCCTCCATGGCTTTCAACACAGCATTACCTGTAAAGCCATCCGCTACCACAACGTCTGCCACATGATCCATTAAATCACGCGCTTCCACATTTCCAATAAAATTTAGCGAGGCGTCCGCTGCTAACAAATCATACACTTCTTTCCGCAAGGAATCCCCCTTACTTGCTTCTGTCCCATTGTTTAAAAGCCCTACACGTGGTTGGTTGATTCCACGGACATTTTCAGCATAAAATGACCCTAAAATAGCATACTGATGCAAATGATGAGCTGTATTTTCTGCATTGGCTCCCAAATCCAACATATCAAAGCCTTTGCCATCTGTCGTTGGTAATGTGGACATCAATCCCGGACGATCAATATTCTTGATACGACCAACAATGAAAAATCCCGCAGCCAAGAGCGCTCCTGTATTTCCGGCAGAAAGTATCGCATCTGCTTCTCCATCCCTTACTGCTTTTGCCGCTAGCACCATGCTGGCATTTTTCTTCTTGCGAATTGCTTTAGTTGGCTCATCATCTGAATTGATTTTTTCATCTGTATGAACAATACGAACCCGCTCAGTTGCCTTTAAATATTGCTTGATTTTTGCTTCATCTCCATAAAGAATGACTTCAATATCCGAAAAATCGTTCAGTGCTTGATTGACTCCCTCTACGATAGATTGTGGAGCATAATCGCCACCCATGGCATCAATTGCTATTTTTTTCATTTCGACTCCTTGTTCTTTAAAATTTTTCCCCAGTCTCCCAGAGAATCAATAAATTTTTTGGGCTTTAGATGAATCCCAACATATTCTTCATAAATTTGATCAATCACTTTTCGTAATTGTCGTTTTAACTCAGGCTTCAAAGAAATGTTCTCCAATTCACTAAATTGAACCGCTTGAAATTGGTCTAATAAATAAGGAATGTTGGGATCCAAATGACTCCGTCGCTCATCTTTGCCATAATGCTCCGGACATAAAACACCGTTATAAGTAAAGGAAAAATCAAACGGTAGCCCTACTCGGTGGCAAAAGCAGCATTCATGGAAATTCAAAGAAATTCCAAAACGTGACAAAATTTGAATTTCAAAAATATTGGTCAGTACCTCATAATCCAGCCCCTGTTCCATCAGCTCCAACGTTTTTTGCAAAAAAGCAAAGAGAGCCGAATCTATTTCATTATCCTGAATACTAGTGTCCGCTAGAGCTACCACATAAGTCGCATAAGCCATTGTAAACAAATCATGATTGATATGCTGGAAAGTCGTAACCTCTTGATAATCATCGATATAACTCAAACCGTCATCATTTATTTTCATCAAAAAATCGGCCACTACCAATGGTTGGACAACCGGATTCAACTTAGAATTTCTAGCATGTTTCACGAAAAACATTCGCTTACCAGCTTGCTCTGTGAAAATTTTGACCAGTTTATCATTTTCTCGGAAATTACGATTATAGAGAACCAAACCTTTACTTGTGATGGATTTCAGCATACTCCTCCATATATTCCTTAAGCCGCTTCATTGCTTCCTTTATCGTATCCATGCCGGCCGCATAAGAAAGACGTACATAACCTTCCCCATACTGACCAAAAGCAGCACCAGGAATGAAAGCAACTGCTTTTTTTTGTGCAAAATCCTTCAAAAAAGCAAAAGAATCTTGATTGTAGCCAGCTGGAATCTTGGCAAAAATGTAAAACGCACCATCTGGTTTGATAATCTTAAAGCCCAGCTCCGTCATCTTTTCGATAATGTAATCACGACGCTCAATATATTCCCTTTTCATCGGCTCTGCATCATCTTTACCCGCTGTCAATGCCTCCACTCCTGCAAATTGAGCCATCGTGTTTGCAGCTGTCACCAAGTATTGGTGGCTTTTAATCAATTGAGCCGTAAAAGCAGCTGGGGCAAAGGTGAAACCTAGACGCCAGCCTGTCATCGCATGCGATTTAGACAAACCATTAATCACAATCGTTTGCTCTGGTAGAAATTCTGCAATAGATACATGTGGCTGATCGGTATAAGTCAACTCAGAATACACTTCATCACAAACAACAAAGACATCATACTTTTTCAATACATCGGCTAACGCAGTCATTTGTTCTCGTGAATAAGTCACTCCTGTCGGATTAGCTGGATAATTTAAAATCACTGCTTTAAGCTGATTTCCTTGCTCTAAAATCGCTTTTTCTAACATATCAGGTGTTAAAACAAAGTCATTTTCTGTCGTATCAATTTCGACAATCTCTGCTCCCACAAGATTGACAATCGGCTCATAACCCGGATAAGCAGGTGCAGGCAACAGTACCTTATCTCCTTCTTCTAAGATAGCTGTCAATGTCGCAGATAGAGCTTCTGTCGCTCCAATTGTCACTAAAATTTCTGTTTCAGGGTCATAAGAAAGATTGTATTTTTCTTTCACAAATTGACTAGCTGCCTGACGCAATTCTAACAACCCACTCATGCCCGTATAATGACTCTCGTTTGCATCAATTGCCGCTTTCGCAGCTTCTTTTACATGATCTGGAGTTGTAAAATCGGGCTCTCCCAATGTCAAACGAAGAACTCCAGGAATGCTCGAAATAGATTGATCAAATTGCCGAATCAAAGAAACTTCAATTTTACCTAAATTTTTGTTAAAACGTTTCGTCAAATCCATATTTTACCTCCAAAATCTGATAGAACTATTATACTATAAAACCTAAGTCATAGCAAAAATATCATAATATTGAGAAAATTCATCACTTATCATCTGATTGAAGCAAAAGAATCACTCCAGCTATCAGAGTGATTCCTATCTAGATGTTCTTACATTAAAGAGCCGTTAAAGTTTCAAATAATGGCGAAAGAGGACGTTTTTCATGGATACGTACAATCGCCTCTGCCAAAAGATGAGCAATTGAAATTTGTTCAATTTTATCAATTAAACGTTCTTCCGGCAAATAAATTGTATCTAACACGACCAATTTTTTAATCGCTGATTTCTGAATATTATCCATAGCAGGACCCGAAAGTACTGGATGAGTACAGCTTGCATAAACTTCTACCGCACCTGCCTCAGCAAGTGCATCAGCAGCATGGCAAATTGTCCCAGCTGTATCAATCATATCGTCAATTAAAATACAAGTTTTGCCTTCCACTTTACCGATGATATTCATTACCTCACTCGTATTCATCTTATCTACACTACGTCGCTTATCAATAATAGCAATCGGTGTTTTCAAAAATTCAGCTAATTTACGAGCGCGCGTCACACCACCGTGGTCAGGGCTAACAACTACATAATCGCTACCTGTCATCCCACGACGTTCAAAATAATCCGCAATGAGAGGAGCCCCCATAAGATGATCTACTGGAATATCAAAAAATCCTTGAATTTGAGCCGCATGCAAATCAATTGTCAGCAAACGATCAACACCAGCTACTTGCAACATATTTGCAACTAATTTTGAAGTAATTGGCTCACGCGCGCGTGCCTTTCGGTCTTGACGAGCATAGCCATAATAAGGCATTACAACATTGATTGATTCAGCACTTGCACGCTTTAAAGCATCCACCATAATTAAAATTTCCATCAAATTATCATTGACGGGCGAGCTCGTGGACTGCAAGATAAAAACATGTTTTCCACGGATAGATTCTTCGATGTTTACTTGAATCTCCCCATCAGAAAATTGACGCACAGTTGACTTCCCAAGCTCCATACCAATCTCTTGAGCAACGCGTTCAGCCAGTTCCTGGTTAGACGACAGAGCAAAGAGCTTTAAATCAGAAAACGACATGATTTCCTCCAGTATATATTCGTTTCTTTGTAAATCAGTTACAAATTTCTCCATCTAACATTGTAACCCTTTTTAGTGAGTTTTTCAATCAAAAATAAAAAACGCAAGATGCGCTTTTTATCTTTCTATTCATTAATTTGGATAGATGTAAGTAAATGAACCTTGTCCTGCAGCAGCTGGATTGAACCAACCACGATAATTTCCAATAGCTTGATTACCTGCATAGTTTGCTTCAGATACTTGAATACTTGTAGCTGATTGAACAGCTGTTACAACAGCAACGTGTCCATAACCACCATCGTTCCATGAAATGATTGCACCTACTTGAGGTGTTGAACCTGTACGGAAACCAGCTGCAGCCGCACTTGCTGCCCATTGAGCTCCATTACCCCAATAATCACCAGCCCACGGAGCTAATGTTTTTGCTCCCCATGTACATTGACCAACTGGATAAGTTGAAGCAGATGAACTATATGTAGGACGACTCACAGTTCTAGTAGTAGCTGCTGCTTGTTGCGTCACATTTGTTTGAGTTGGAGTAGCTGCTGCACCACTATTGTTGTTTACAGCTTGTACTTGGGCTGCAAAACTTGTATTAGCAGAAGAAGCTACAGCTTGTTCTTGCGCTGCTTTTTGTGCTTTATAAGCTGCTTCTTGTGCTGCTGCCTCTTCAGCTGCCTTTTGTGCTGCTGCTTTTTGTGCCAACAATGAGTTCTTTTCACCTTCAGCAGTTGCTTTTTCTGCAGCAAGATTCAACTGCGCTGCTTTTAGTTCAGCTTGCTTAGTAGACAATGTTTTTGCATCATTTGCAAGTGTTTGTTGATTTGCGATAACAGTATTTATCGCTTCATTATTGGCTACTTGTTTTTCAGAAATAGCTTTTTTATCTTGTTTTTGTTGTTCCAACATTTTGTTGTTTGCTGAAACGATTTCGCTCATAGCAGAAACACGTGAAATAGCTTCTGTAATTGATTTTGAATTTACAATTGTATTGATATAGCTTGTAGCCGTACCGCTCGTTTGAGCACTGCGTGCTTGATTAGCCAATGATTCATTACGCGCTACAATATTCTTAGACAACGTTTCGATTTCAGCCGATAATTTTGTTGATTCAGCTTGAAGTTTTTCGTTTTCAGCTTTCAATTTTTCTTGTTGAGATTGAATAGATGAAACTTGAGCTTGAATTTGATCTACTTGAGCTTGAGCTGATTTTTGTTGATCATTCAAACTATTAATTTTACTATCTTGTGCAGCAATCTTGTCATCAGTAGAATCTGCATGTACATTTACAAGAGACGCTCCCTGTGCAAGAACCATTGTACTTAATAAGATTGATGTAAGTAATTTTTTCTTCATAAATGATTATACTCCTATTCAATAAGACAATTATAAGTATAACAAAAAAAGGCGCTGAGTATGTTACGCCTTTATTACATTTCTATTTCCAATTCATCATAAAATCTTATCATAAATATATCTTCTCCAAAATTGGTTGAAGCAACAAAAAGAATAGTAAATTTGAGACCATTGTCGGAGCAATTGTATAAACGATAAAATCTGCAAAAGACATTTGAATTAGATGGATAACATTTGCCAAAGCGAACGTAGCCACCTCAAAGAAAAATACTAAAATGGCAACTGTTAAAAAACGACTAACTCGATTAGACATCAAAACAGAATTATATTTACTAATAACAATCCCCGCTAAAGGCAACAATAGTGTCGAAATGCCGATAATATGAAAATAATATGCATCATACAACAAACCAATTAACAGCAACATGATAAAATTAGTATTTTCTGAAAGATTTATCGAAATATACAAAATAAAGATAAGCAAAAGATGACTTAGTAAGTGGATATTATTTGGAAATAAATTAGTCAAAAGATTTGAAAGATGACCATCTACTAACATCACAACAAATAAAACCAAAAAGGGTAAAATGTAGCTTTTAAAAAATTTCATATCAATTTCCTACTAATGTCACCACACGAATATCTGACAAATCCGCACTTGGTTTTACGAAGACTTCTTTTGTTAAATAGTCCGATTTTTCAGTAACAGAAAGGACTGTTCCAACCGGAATATTAGGAATGTTGTACGTTCCTAAACCACTGGTCACAACTTTCTCACCTTTTTTAATGGTATCCGAACTATTTAACTGACTGATAATAAAAGCAGATTTTTCTTTACTGTAGCCAACAATCACACCATAAATTGTGCTTGTCTCCGTTTGAATTTTTACTGAAATATTATCAACATTTTTATTATTGGTTAAAAGATTTACTCGGCTAGAATGAGAAGCGACATCTTTCACACTACCAATCAATCCACCATTTGCCACCGCTAGCATTGTATTTTGAATCCCATTTTGACGACCAGCATTGACAGTTAATTCAGATAACCAAGAAACCGGCATACGCGTAATAACATCAGATGAAACCGTTTTTTTTGACTCATAAAGATTTTTCATTTCTAATAGCTGTCTTAATTGAGCATTTTCATCTTTTAATGAAGCTGAATCAGCAGATTGTTCTTCTGCTTTAAATAAAGCTTTTTTTAATTGCTTGTTTTCTTTATATGTCCCTGATAAATCAGTCAAATCCGATTTAACATCCGCCAAAAAATTAAATGGTTTTGAAACAATATTATCCAAAATAGAAACAACATTAGAAGTTGCATTCACTACACCTAAAGAACGAGTAGTAACTAAAAGTACAGAAGTTACGATTATCAAAATAGCAGTCATAATAAGAAATTTGGATTTTTTCATACGATTCACTCTACTCCCACAATAGACACGCCAGATTCAACAGGTAACAGAAAAGGAGATAGCTACCGCTACACTCCTCAAATACGGAGAATGGGGGATTCGAACCCCCGCGCCAGTCACCCGACCTAACGATTTAGCAAACCGTCCTCTTCAGCCTCTTGAGTAATTCTCCAAAAATTATT
>NZ_JAKZJH010000008.1:0-112163 GCF_031142795.1 Streptococcus sp. IsoGale021 | reverse complement strand
TATACACAAAAATAGTAGCTCCATAATCTCTGCGGTAGTTTTACCCACTACAGAAATTATAGAGCCGTTTTGTGCACCCTGCACAAAACATTTTTTTTATTTTGTTCACTTTGCCATAGGATAATGAAGCGTTTTCATATATAATAAAATCATAATAACAAAGGAGTTCTATTTTATGGTAGAATTAAATTTAAAAAACATTTACAAAAAATATCCAAACAGCGAACACTACTCTGTAGAAGATTTCAACTTGAATATTAAAGATAAAGAATTTATCGTTTTCGTAGGTCCTTCAGGATGTGGGAAATCTACTACGCTTCGTATGATTGCTGGTCTTGAAGACATCACAGAAGGTGAATGTTCAATTGACGGACGCGTGGTGAACGATGTGGCACCAAAAGACCGTGATATTGCTATGGTTTTCCAGAACTATGCTTTGTATCCACACATGACCGTGCATGACAATATGGCTTTTGGTTTGAAACTTCGTAAATACAGCAAGGATGATATTGAAAAACGTGTAAATGAAGCAGCGGACATTCTTGGTTTGAAAGAATTCTTGGATCGTAAACCAGCTGACCTTTCAGGTGGTCAACGTCAACGTGTAGCCATGGGACGTGCCATTGTCCGTGATGCAAAGGTATTCCTTATGGACGAACCACTTTCTAACTTGGATGCGAAATTGCGGGTATCCATGCGTGCAGAAATCGCTAAAATTCACCGTCGTATCGGAGCAACAACTATCTATGTTACTCACGACCAAACAGAAGCGATGACCTTGGCTGACCGTATCGTTATCATGTCTGCAACGAAAAACCCTTCAGGTACAGGTACAATCGGACGTGTAGAACAAATCGGTACCCCACAAGAAGTTTACAAAAATCCAGTCAATAAATTTGTCGCAGGCTTCATCGGAAGCCCAGCTATGAACTTCATCAATGTTACCTTGAAAGGTGATGAAATCGTCGCACAAGACCTTTCTTTGAAAGTACCAGAAGGTGCCTTGAAGGTACTTCGTGAAAAAGGCTATGAAGGCAAGAAACTCATCTTTGGTATTCGTCCAGAAGACATCAATACAGAAGGTGCTTTCCTTGAAACATTCCCAGATTCAGTAGTTCATGCTAAAATCTCTGTATCTGAATTGCTTGGCTCTGAATCCCACTTGTATTGCCAAGTTGCAGACAATGAATTTATTGCCAAAGTAGATGCTCGTGATTACCTCAAAGCTGGAGCAGGCATTGACCTTGGCTTTGACTTGAACAAAGCACACTTCTTTGACCCAGAAACGGAAAAGACAGTTTACTAATTTACAACGCCTCTAGAATAAATTAATAAGAAAATGCAGGATGCCTTGTTTTATGCGAGACTCCTGCGTTTTTTTATAGAAGTTAACTATAAGGTGATTTATAAATAAGAAGAAGCTTTTTAAAATTTATGTTATACTAAAGTTATGGAAAATAACGATATTGTCTACGGTGTGCATGCTGTGACGGAAGCTCTCATGGCCAATACTGGGAATAAACTCTATATTCAAGATGACCTACGTGGGAAAAATGTTGCTAAGATGAAAGATTTGGCAGCAGAAAAAAAGGTTTCTATTTCTTGGACAAGCAAAAAAACACTGCAAGAAATGACAGGCGGTGCCGTTCATCAAGGCTTTGTCTTGCGTGTTTCAGAATTTGCCTATACAGAATTTGAAGCGATGTTGAAAATGGCGGAGCGAGAAGAGAATCCTCTGCTGCTCATTTTAGACGGTCTAACAGACCCACATAATTTGGGCTCGATTCTGCGGACAGCTGACGCGACAAATGTTACAGGCGTCATTATTCCTAAGCATCGAGCGGTTGGTGTCACGCCGGTCGTCGCAAAGACCTCTACTGGTGCAGTGGAGCATATTCCCATTGCTCGTGTGACCAATCTCAGCCAAGCTCTGGATAAACTAAAACATGCAGGTTTTTGGATTTTTGGCACAGATATGAATGGCACCCCTTCGACTAAGTGGAATACGGCAGGTAAGCTGGCTCTGATTATCGGCAATGAAGGCAAGGGCATTTCTGCTAATATTAAAAAGCAAGTTGATGAAATGCTTACCATTCCTATGAATGGACATGTGCAGAGCCTTAATGCTAGTGTGGCGGCGGCTATTCTCATGTATGAAGTGTTTAGAAATCGCCTATGAAACGGAAAATTTTATTAGTAGATGGCTACAATATGGTAGCATTTTGGCAGGAGACTCGTTCTTTATTTAACAAAGGGGAATTAGATGCAGCACGAACCATTCTGCTTAACAAACTCAGTAATTACGCCAGTTTTGAACAGTTGGAAATTATCTGTGTGTTTGATGCGCAGTATATGCCGGGAGTTCGCCAGACTTATGATGAATTCAATGTTACGGTTGTGTTCACTGAGGAAGAAGAAACAGCAGACGATTACATTGAGCGTTTGGCAACTGATCTCAACAACCCTATAAATCAAGTATCTGTGGCAACGAGCGACTTAAATGAGCAATGGACTGTCTTCGCACAAGGGGCTTTACGTGTATCGGCTCGTGAACTAGAAAAGCGAGTAGCTGTTACAAAGTCGGATCTGAATCAAATGAGCCAACAGCTTCAAATGGGAAAACCACCTTTGCGTCCTATGGACAATCCAACCTTGCGCGATTTACAGAAAATGATGGAGAAAAAGAAAGATGGCTTTTAAAATTTTAACGGATTCAACCGCAGACCTTCCAGAAAGCTGGGCTTTGGAAAATGATGTTCAAATCCTTGGTTTGACTATTCAGTTGGACGGAATAACTTATGAAACGGTCGGAGAGAAGAAACTGACGAGTGAGCAGCTCCTCTCTAAAATGGAAGCAGGTAGCCAGCCAACAACCAGCCAAATCAATGTCGGTCAGTTTGAAGATATCTTTCGTGGTTACGCTGAAATCGGTATGCCAGTTCTTTATATTGCTTTTGCCTCGGTCTTGTCAGGAACTTATCAGAGTGCGGTTATGGCACGGGATATGGTTTTGGAAGATTTTCCAGAAGCGGTTATCCGAATTATTGATACCAAGGCGGCATCTATGGGAGAAGGTATTCTGGTGATGAAAGCGGTGGAAGCGAAAGCTGCCGGTCAAAGTTTGAAACAAGTAGTAGCCTTAATAAAATCTTTAGTGCCAAAAGTGAAAACGTATTTTCTAGTAGATGACCTAAATCACCTCATGCGGGGCGGACGAATTTCAAAGACCGCAGCTCTTATGGGAAGTTTAGTCAATATTAAGCCAGTCATTGCAGTCAAGGGAGATGGAAGGCTGGATTCTGTGGCTAAAGTCCGTGGGAAGAAAAAGGCTCAGATTGAGGTGGTGCGCATGACCTTGGAGGATATTGCCGATCCGCGCGTGGTGATTGCTTATGCTGGAGCAGACAGCCAAGAGGTGGCTCAAGTCTTAAAAGAGCAACTTCTTATGTCAGAGCAAATCAATGATGTTTTAGTCTTGCCATTAGGTCCCGTTATTGCCACTCACACGGGTCCTGGAACTTTGGGACTATTCAGTATTGCCCATGAAAATCAAGATTAAGCGAAATGAAACCGTTCTTTCATAAATAATTTATCAAATATATTGACTTTTACCCCTAAAATTTGGTATGATAGTAAACGGTATTGTTTACCCCATTTGTAGGGCCCCGGAACCTTCCAAATAACTTGCGGACCGGAACATCCGCCTTGTAAACAAAAACGATATTCATATAGGAGAAATCATGAACAAAACAACATACATGGCTAAGCCAGGTGAAGTTGAACGTAAATGGTACGTGGTAGACGCTACTGATGTACCTCTTGGACGCCTTTCTGCCGTTGTAGCAAGCGTACTTCGTGGAAAAAATAAACCAACTTTCACACCTCACACTGATACAGGTGACTTTGTGATCGTTATCAATGCTGAAAAAGTAAAATTAACTGGTAAAAAAGCAACTGATAAAGTCTACTACACACACTCAATGTATCCAGGTGGATTGAAATCAATCACTGCTGGTGAACTCCGTTCTAAAAATGCTGTTCGTTTGATTGAGAAATCAGTTAAAGGTATGCTTCCACACAATACTCTTGGCCGTGCTCAAGGTATGAAATTGAAAGTATTCGTAGGCGCTGAACACACGCACGCTGCACAACAACCAGAAGTTCTTGATATTTCAGGACTTATCTAAGGAAAGGAACAAATAAGCTATGTCACAAGCACAATATGCAGGTACTGGACGTCGTAAAAACGCTGTTGCACGCGTTCGCCTTGTTCCAGGAACTGGTAAAATTACTGTAAACAAAAAAGATGTTGAAGAATATATCCCACATGCGGATCTTCGCCTTGTCATCAACCAACCATTCGCAGTTACTTCAACTGTTGGTCAATACGATGTTCTCGTAAACGTTCTCGGTGGTGGCTACGCTGGTCAAGCAGGAGCTATCCGTCACGGTATCGCCCGTGCCCTCCTCCAAGTAGACCCAGATTTCCGCGACTCACTCAAACGCGCTGGTCTCCTTACACGTGATGCCCGTATGGTAGAACGTAAGAAACCAGGTCTTAAGAAAGCTCGTAAAGCTAGCCAGTTCTCAAAACGTTAAGAACCAGCTACAATACAGCATTTACAACACTTCATGGTTCACACCGTGGGGTGTTTTTTGATGATTTTTTAGCAAAATTCACACCACTTTTTACACCAAATTCACACCATTACTTTTTAAGATTGCGGTAGGCGATTTCGCCAACAGCCATTGGTACAATGTTAGATGTGTTGACGTAAGTTTTAGTTGTGATAGTATCGCTATGCGTTAGAGCCTCAGAAATGGCTTCTAGTGATGTTCCTGCTTGCTTGGCAAGAGTTGCACCAGTATGGCGTAATTTGTGCGGTGTAGCGTGTGTCAGCTCTTTGTGACGGCGTTTGACTGACTTCATCTTGTTATTGAGATAATCAGCGTGTAAGGGACTATTCACATTGCCTTTCATATCGATATAAGTAAAAACATATTGTTCATCATATTGAATAATACCGAATTTTGCCAGTTCCGATTTTTGTTGTTTTTTCCAAGATTGGAGCAGGTCGGCTAGTTCAATAGGGATTTTAAAGGTTGTCTTTTTGTTTCCTTTGGTTGATTTGATATTTTTGTACTTATCAAGTGATTGTACTAACTGAATTTCCTGTTTGCTGATGTTAATGTGTTTCCATTGCAGCGCATAGCTCTCTGACTTCCTGTCTCCTAGAAAGAAGGTAGTATAGAAGAGTACATAGTCTTTGAATAGAATTTTTTCTGCTTCTAAGTCTTCTTCAAAGGCGGTAAACCATGCTTGAAGTTCTGCTTGTGATAGATATAAATCTTCATCATTTTTAGCATCTTGTAGTTTAATTTTTTTAGCTGCCTTAATACGGCTAATGGTTTTAGAGAGACGATTAGTTTCGATATATTCCAATTCCTCAGCCCAATCAAAAATAGAATTAACGTAACTTCTGATAACCTTAAAATTAGCGTATTCCTCTGCCTTTTGAGTCAGTAAGTTTAAAACAACTTGTTTATTTTGATTGAGAAAATCAATGGAATAATTTCCAAGCATGGGTAGGATATGCCTTCTAAAGACAATTTCTGTTCCAACGATAGTAGTTTGAGAAGGTGGTTTGGCAGTAGAAGTAGTCTGGCCTGCTTTGTAGGATTCCCACCAAACATTTTGATAGAAATCTGAAAAGAGGATAGAACCGCTATTCTCTAATGGAACAGACTCTCCACTAAGAATTTTATCAATCTTGTTTTGAAGTTCTAGTTCGTATTTTTTTGCTTCACTCCTTAATTTGAACCTTTTTTCAATCACTTTCTTATTCATTCCAAGTGAAGATTTGGCTTCTTCTGGAATGTAGACACGTAAGCGATAGGTTCCGTTTTTCGTTTTTGTTATTGACATAGTAGTATTCTCCTTGTGAATTGAGCTAGAAAAATACCGTGGCTTTATTATATCAAACCACGGTTGTAATGCTACTGATTTTGTAACCAGTGATTGAGTTTGGCTTTATCAAAGCGGACAGTTTTTCCAACACGAATTACTGGTAAACCTTTTTTGATCCAACTGTCAAGAGTGTTGTTGGATATTCCTAGATATTCGCAGGTTTGTCGTTTGTTTAAAAATGGTCTTTCAAAGTTGATGTTGTTTAGTTGATTTTCAATTTCTCGTTTAACTGCATCATCAATAAGAAGATGAATTTCTTCATCTGGGAAAATTACTTGCATTTGCTTACCCCTTGTTTCTTTCAGAAATTTTTGAGATAATAGCAACAACAAAAGTAGTTGTGCTATTTTTGTTGAGTGTTTGGGTTATCATTGTTGGTTTGGTCGCTGGCATTGATAACCTTTTTTTGTTTTATTCCAATTCATATTTGTCACCACTGTTTCTAGAATTTCTTCTAATGCTCCATCTCTCTGAATAGCAGGAGACTTTTGAAAAGTGTAAGAATGTTGAACGCGAATGTTAGTTCCGAAGGCTTCTATTGTGCTTTCTTCTGCTATTTTCTCGTGAGGACAAACATGGAAAATGTCATTGTGTATGTGTACTAACAGGTCAATCCTTCGTATAAATTGCCCTAAGTCTTCCTTGTAGTTCTCCCTGGCAAAGAAAAACAATTCAACTGGTGGCTTAGTACTCGTTATTAAAATAATTCTTGGTGCGCCTAGTTTATTGTGATAACGAGCCGATATTGGGCTGATCATATAAGGATCTAGTAATTTTAACCAGTCTGAAACAGTGAAGCTATCTCCTTTGATGTCGTCTAAGAATAAGATTTCTTCACCATTATATTCATCAAATGCATTAGTAGAAGCTGTCAGACATGCTTCCCAATTTAATCCATTCTTAACTGCATTTGCTTGAATAGCATTTATCAATTCTTTACTGAACTTAGTCTTTCCTACGCCGCTTTTGGCTTGTATAAAAATGACTGTCTTCTTAAATTGGCCTGCTTCAAGCTCTGCTATGGTCTGATAACTTCTGCGCTCCCCAGCTGTATCTAAAGCTTCGTTAACTTTTCGTTTATGTTGCCCATAAATTGCGTAATATTCATCGGTAAGCATGATCTTACTTTTAGTCAGTTTACCATCCAGTATTTGCTCGATTAACCAATCAACACTAAGATTCGTTTCCTTAGCTTTTTTGGTTGCTCGACCTTTAATCCATGTTTCCATGCTTCGTTGGTAAATGCTGGTATAATCTTCGCCCCTCACGGTTATAACTTCATCAGGTTGGTATTGATGTTTGCTTTCATCTTTGGCATGTACTAGGTAAGCCAAACAATTATCGTACCCGTATCGTCCAGATTTCAATTTTTCAAGATATTGAGGTTCTACGCGAATAGCTAGAGCAATTTTTGCTAATGAAGCGCCTCTTTCAAATTTTAATAAAGCATGAATATGGACTGCCTTATCTTGAACAACATTTTTCTTCTGGTTAGCATCCCAAGTTGAAATCTTATCTTTATCATGTTTAATGATATAAGCTTCTTTAACGATAATATTGTTAGATTCAAGATTATTGACAATCATTTTAAGCAATGGAAGGCAATCACCGTCCTTGGCTTGTTGAACTGGTGCCTTATAGTCAGCAGATAGCCAGTAGTCTGCTTCTAATTGTTGAACCAGCATAATTGTTGTAAGGTTTGCTTCTTTCTTTGCCATAAATAGATAGGCTCCTTTATTTTAATTATTCCTTTAACTATTCCCTTGATAAATCAAGGATTTGAAATTTGTTATGTTGCTTCAAACCCTTGCTTTATCTAGTGTTTTGTTATGCACGGCAGTTGACAAGCCCACTGCCGTGCAGGCGTTAGAAATAGTTAGAATTAGTTTTGTTTCATCTTTTCAAGATGACCGATCTTGTGACTCATCGGCTTCGTCATGAATCCATTTGTTGTTCCAACAGACTTCGCTAGTTGGAATACAAATGGATTTCCCATTATCTAATCCTCAAACCAAGGTGTTTCATAAAAGTGGGGGACCTCCCACTTTTTACCAGAACCAAGGATACGAGCGACACCTTGCCCCTTTCCATAGCTACGCTTTGGCATGTCAGCAAAACCAGACATGAGATATTTACGCTCATCTGCACAATCAGCAGCACCACCTAGCATAATAACAGCGTCAGAGCAATTTGCACGGGCTAAGGAGGGCAAAAACCCCTCTTTTGTGGCAAATTGAGATATAGCGATGATGTGGATGCCTGTACTTGCTCCAGTAGCTGAGAGTCTGTTGATGGCATTTGTCCATCTAGCAGTCAACTTGAGGGTTTTGTCAACTTTATCAAGGGACTCAAGTGAAGCATTTAAATTACCTAATTCATCGAAGAATAGTCCTATATCTGGCATGTTCTCCATTTCTAGATATTTGTCTTTACTTGTTTTATTGATTTTAGCCAGTCGTTCATCCATTATGGTGCACCAATATTCAGCACGTTCAACGATTTGAACAGGGTCTGATTGTCCGTTAAATTCTTTTACATATCTGTCATACTTAGCAGAGTTATATTCGACAACCCAACCTTGTAAGCTCATTAATCGAGCCATGTAGCGGCCCGCTAGAACTGATTTTCCTGCACGAGTACGAGCAATAATTGAAATATGTGGAGTAATATCAGCGTACCAAATTAAATCATTTGACAGACGGATAGCATGTTTATTGTTACTTGTGAATGGTTCTAACGTATTCATTTTGTCGGTGACGAGTAGCCGCTGTGAAGTAAGTGTATCCTCGAAGTAAAAGATGATATAGCTATCACCAGCTGTTAGTTCAGAATTGACCACAGCAAATCGCTGATATTTGCCAGATAAGATTCCAGAAACACGTTGTTCAAACTTTTCTCGGTCAGCACGTTCCCAGTTAGCTATGTTTTCGATGGCAATATAGCCGTTAGATTGTTCATCATCTAACCAGACATGTATTTCAGGCATTTCATTGCCGAAACGGGTTGTATTTGACAATTTGAGTACGTCTGTTATTTGTTTATCATTAAATAATCGTCTTAAACGCTTTGCCAACTTTTTAGATTCATCAGACATGCTAGGAATCTCAATTGATGAGACTTCTTCACGATGAAACCATGTATATGCAAATATAAGAATAGAAACGATATTTGTAATGATGCTGTAAAGTAGTATGCTTCGTAAATAAGAAGATAAAACTGTTACTATTTGGCTTATGAAGAACGACAAGACAGTCAATCCAATTGTAAACCCAAAGGCTAACAAGGAGACTTGATAGCCTTGAGGTCTGCAATTTTGTGTTGGCTTGATCCTTCTGAATCTACGCTTATGCATTACGTTGAACTACAGCTACTGAGTCAGCAGCATACCAACCGATACCATTTGCGGTTGCACCACCACGTACATTCTTAAATTGAAGAATTGTACCGAAACTAACATCGACTTTGTTTGGAGCTTTAATTGTATATTCGAGATCGTGAGCGGTGTCTACGGCAGAATACTTGTATTTTCCATCGATTTCCTCAATTGAACCAATTGAGACTACTTTTAAAGTCGGGATAACATCAGTTGTATATTCATTTCCAGTTTTTTCACTAGTCATTACTTTTGGTTGTGTCTCATGCAAGAGAACTTCTGCGAGAGTCCGATTCCAATTAGTCTTTGCCATTGCTTTTACCTGCTTTCATTTTTTCAAGGTTGGAAAAAATCTCTTCCAAACGGTTATTGATATGACGTTCTTTGTCAATTCGATCTATTAGCTCATTTTCAGACATTAAATCAATATCTGAGTCATATGCTATCGATAAGGTCAGGAACGACAAGCCATCCTGTCCATACCACAGCTCAGTTAACTCAGTCGGAACTGTTTCAAAAAACCAATCATTAGTGGCTCTTTGATACGCCGGGTTTCCAAAATGGATTAAACGTTTTGCTCGTAAGTCTCGAAGCGTCTTTTGCAACTTGGTATTCATGTATATTAACCTCATTTGTCTTTCTGTTCTAAGAAGGTCTCGCTTAGCCGAGATGTTTTAAGAAATCCGTATTTCTTATGCTTTTATTATACGAAATTATGTTTGACAATTTCAGGATTTATTTTTATAATATAAACTGAAATTTTCCGTTTTCAAAGAAAGGTTAACAATGTTTGCTAATTTATTAAATTACTATATTAAAAATGCACAGACTAGAATTAATGAACGAATTGAGGTTATCAATAAAAAACGTTCTGCTCTAAGGTCTTCTGGAAGCAGTCTTTACTCAGATTTAAAACCAATCAGGAATAGCCATTTATATAAACATAAACCAAAAACAATTAAAGTTATTAGGGAATCTGATCCCGACCAATTATACACAAAGATGACGGTCAGGGTTGCTGAGTCTATGTTAGAAAATATAAAGTTAAAGCCAAATTTTAAATCATACTCCTCAAATAAAGATGAGGAATTGGAAATGAGAAAGAATAACTTTGAATTTAATAGTCTTCAAGAAATTTTTTGGGGAGTCGGTGAAAGCTACACTGATAGCGACAAATTCAATTTCGTTTTAAATCTCTTTTTAGATTTATCCAATCATCCAGTGTATTCTTCTATGACATACTCTATCCTGATTGATTATGTCCCGTTAGCCAGATATAAAGCATTGGATAAAGCGATTGATGAAGATCAGGAATTCGGATCAATGTTTGCTCCTGATTATAAGAACGCGAATGTTGATGTATTTGCTGAAGCAGTATATTTGTTTTGTATGAACAATAAATCGGATGAAATGATGGAACGTTTTATTAAATTCTTAAATACGGAATACAAGTATGAATCAAAGGATCAAAATGGGCATTTTCTTTGGAAATCAGATATTATCCATTTTCAAAATTTCAATGAAGCATTTCAAAAGAAACTAAAAGATATACTTGAACCTATATTAAACATAGAAATGCACCAGTCTCTTGGGAAGCGAGCATATGATATTGTTCTTGATGACTTCAAAATTACTTCAAAATTAATGGAGATCAGTATGGTTAGAGGTCCTGAAGAGTATGGTCGTCACTTGACGATGGCGGAAAAGAACGATGTGGATGTTATGTCTGTTTTGTTAAGTGCAAGCGAAATTTATATTGATAAGTTGATAGAAGCGCAACAGGATATTTTTGGGGACATTGAAGAAAAGTACTTTAATAGTGAGTTATTTTTATCGTCTGGTACTCCATATTATTCAGAAGCCCGGCTTCATCAGTTGGTACAGCAAAAACGAAAGAAAGAGCTTGAAAAAGACTTAGATTTTGAACCTGAATTAAATAGTCTTGAATATTAAGACTAGAGGTAAAACTCTGATTTTTATTTACACAATTACGTGTTATAATAGAATAAAGCATTGAAACAAATAGGAGTTTTCTTTATGGCAAAAGCAAAAGTACAATCAGTTGAACCAATGGTAGCGGACCTGGTTAATGGTTGGTTAAAGTCGTATGGTTTGGATTATAAGCTAGAGCAAGAGACACTTAATTCTGAAATTGACAAGGCGTTAAATGAGTACGCTTCAAAAAGTGGAGGTACAGGCGGGAATCGTCCAGATGCCAAGCTCTTGCTTCAAGATAAGCATACTGACTACTGGCCTATCTTGATTGAGTATAAGGGCTACAAGGACAAACTGGAAAAGCTAGACAAAGATGGTCAGGTTGATAATCGAAAGGCAAATAATGAGCCTAATTATACTAATATCAACTCTTTTGCAGTTAATGGTGCGGTTCACTATGCCAATGCCCTTTTGCACTACACCAGCTACACCAATATTATTTCTATCGGTGTGACAGGTTATAAAGATGAGTTCGGAGAACTTCAGACACAGATTGGTGTCTACTTTGTTTCAAAAAATAATTTTGGTATTGGTCAAAAAGTAGATGACTATACTGACTTGTCTTTCTTGAAGTCTGCTAATTTTGATGTCTTTGTCGAAAAGGTCAAAGCATTAGAGCTGACAGCTGATGAAGCAGAAAAGCTGAAAGAACAACGTGAAAAAGAAATTGATGCTAGTCTAACCAAGCTCAATAATGATATTTATCAGAGTGAAAAAGGCTTGGGCGAAAATGATCGTGTCTATCTAGTGGCTGCTTCCATTATTGCAACGCTTGGTGTAGCGGGTAAGGTCAAACCATTGGATAAAGAAGATTTGAAATCTTCAACAGAAGAGGACAACCGAGACGGCGATATTATCATCCGAAAGGTTAACTCGTTTTTGAAAGAGAAGAAAATTCCAAAGGCTAAAAGAGATTTAATTATCCGTACATTAAAAAATACTCTAACGACTGATAATATTAATAAACCCGTTAATGGCGAAAGTCAGCTCAAGAGAGTATTTAGCAAGATTGTTGATGATTTAGGAATTTACTACAAGATTGGATTGAATACTGACTTTACAGGCAAGCTCTTCAATGAAATGTATTCATGGCTTGGTTTCACACAGGATAAATTAAATGATGTAGTCTTGACCCCATCTTATGTGGCAACCTTGCTGGTCAAATTGGCACGTGTTGATAAGGATTCCTATGTGTGGGACTTTGCGACAGGTTCTGCGGGACTTTTGGTTTCAGCTATGAATGAGATGCTCAATGATGCCAAGGCTAAAATCACGTCGCCTGACGAACTTTACAAAAAGGAAGCAGAAATCAAGGCAAATCAGCTCTTAGGCTTGGAAATTCTATCGTCTGTCTATATGTTGGCTGTTCTCAATATGATTATGATGGGGGACGGCTCATCAAATATTATCAACGAGGATTCCCTTACACAGTTTAATGGTAAATACGGTTATGGAAAGACCGATGAGAAATTCCCAGCGACTGCCTTCATCCTTAATCCGCCATACTCCGCAGAGGGGAACGGCATGGTCTTCGTTAAGCGTGCGCTTTCTATGATGGAGAAAGGGTATGCTTCGATCATCATTCAAGGTTCTGCTGGAAGTGGTAAGGCAACGGAGATTAATAAGGAAATCTTGAAATCGAATAGATTGCTTGCAAGTATTAAAATGCCTAGTGATTTATTTGTTGGTAAATCTAGTGTTCAAACCTATATTTACGTTTTTCGAGTTGGAGAAGCTCACGAAAATGACTATTCAGTAAAATTTATTGATTTTACAAATGATGGTTACACCAGAAGTAATCGTAAGAAATCTAGTAATAACCTTAGAGATACAGACCATGCTAAAGAAAAATATCAAGAAGTTGTAGATTTGGTGAAATACGGTAAAAGTAAACTACAGTATTTATCTGAAGAGGAATATTATGAAGGTAATATTGATGTTACTAACGGAAATGACTGGAATCAATCAGCACCTGTTGACCTGAAGCCTACTTTGAATGACTTTAAGAAAACAATTGGAGATTATTTAGCTTGGGAAGTTTCTAACTTGTTAAGAAATCAAACAGTAGAGGATGAAACGCTGGGAAAATAGAAGCCTCACTCAATCAAAAATTAGCAAGTGTTGAGTGGGGCGAATATCGAGTCGGTGATTTGTTTGACATTGTAAATACCCTTAGTTTTAATAAAGAGCGACTGACTGCTGGTGATGAATATGATTATGTTACGAGAACATCATTAAATCAAGGGATATTACAATCAACAGGATTTGTTAATGAAGCTAATTTGAATGAAGCAAATGTCTGGAGTTTGGGATTGTTGCAGATGGACTTTTTCTATCGAAAGAGAATGTGGTATGCTGGACAATTTGTAAGAAAGATTATTCCTAAGTTTGATACAACAGTCAATAATGCAAAATTCTTTTCTGTCATGTTGAATAAATTAAAGCCAGTCTTATTGCAAGTTCTTGTTAGGAATGTTGATGAAACATTCAGAAGCCAGGCACTATACTTACCAACTAAAAACAATCAAATTGATTTTGATTTTATGGAGTCCTTCATAGCGGAGCTGGAGGCGGAGCGTATAGCGGAGCTATCCGCTTACTTAAAAGTAAGCGGATTGGACAATTATGAATTGTCCGCTGAAGAGCTAAAAGCTCTTCAGGCCTATCACACTTTGGAGTGGAGAGAATTTAATTTAGAAAAACTGTTCGGTAAATCAACTCGAGGAAAACGATTAAAAAGTTTAGATAGAGTCAAAGGTAATTTACCTTTTGTCACAGCAGGTGAGACGAATACTGGAATATCAGCATTTATTGGAAACGATGTTGAGATATTTAAATCTAATACTACAACAATAGATATGTTTGGTTCTGCAAAATATCGAAATTATGAATATGGTGCAGATGACCATATAGCTGTTGTGCATACTGATAAATTAAATAAATTTGCATCTTTATTTGTAACTACAGCTATTCATAGAGCTAGTCATACAGGGAAATTTTCTTATGATAGAAATTTTTATGCTAAAGATGCAGATGAATTAATTATCTCTCTTCCTGTGAATGGTACAGATAATATTAATTATGAGTTTATGGCTCTCTTAACTCAGGCTATTCAAAAACTAGTTATCAAAGATGTTGTTAAGTATGCAGATAAAAGGATTAAAGCAACTAAGACGGTAGTAAAATGTCGTCAAGAAAACCGCTAACTAGATAGTGATAGTTAACGGTTAAGTATAATTGAAGAATGGTGTGAACTTTCTGGTAAGATCTAGCTCAATTCGTGTATTTTTATGATAAAATTCACACCATTCAGATGAAATTTATTCAAATTAGATGAAATATATCTTTTTGATAACGCGGGAAACCATTGATTTTTGGCATATATTGAGACTCATTCAAATGCGAGATGTTCAAACCAGGCTTGAAAAAGGCTCGTAAAGCATCACAATTTAGTAAACGTTAAAACTTATTTACACTTATTTAAAGCATTTCGTATCAAAAATACGGGATGCTTTTTCTGTTCACCCCAAATATTTGAACCTTGAATTTCCGTAGATAGGTTCCATTACGACTATTACCAGAATTATAGCCTACTTTATCGTAAGGTTCATACCCTAAAAGGGCTGATAATTCTACTTTAAGCAGGTCGTTCATAGCTGTTTCAAGAGAAGAACGAAAAAAATCATCGATATCTCGTTTTTTGACTAGGAAGTTAAGAAATTCTGTGGTAAACTGTATCATAGAAGTAAATCTCTTTCTAGTAATGTTTCGCAACTCTACTATAACGGATTTATTCCTTTTTGTGTTTACACAACTTATTTTACACACCTGATCGAATAACATTAGAAACGAATGTCTTTTATGTTTGAGGTATTACACAATAGTGGGAATACAGGTAGTATTGTACTGAGAGGTATCTTATGTTTAGTAAACTAAGTGACCATGACTTTAAAAAAGGAGTCTTTAGAACAAAGTTCAGTCAATTAGTAACTCCATTAGGAAAAGAATCTGACTGGGCTCATTCAAAAGGTCCAGAATATCTTTGGATTGGATTAGCTCTGCAATATGGAAATCGAATAGAGCAAATGGAAAGAATGATGTTAGCTCTGACTAATTTATCAAAAGCATTAGATTTAGAAAAAATCTTGCCTTTACCGGCAATGAGTTTAATACTTAATTTAGATATTGATGAGAAGAAAATTTTTGTTGAATCACTAAATTCTGCTTTCGACTTATCAATATTTTCTCCGCTTTCAATAGTTTTGCCTGATAGCGAAGAGGTTTTGAGTAAAAATTTTTACAGCAAGAGTCACTCTTTTAATCAAAGACTAGATATACTTGTTAAAGTACTAAATGAAGTATCTGACCAATATAGTCAATTATCAACGGATGTAAGATATTTTTTACTGTATTACAAGATGCTACAGGGAAAAATTCAATTTGTAGAATCGCAGTTACACATGGTAGACGGATTAAGTAAGTACCCTTACTTAGATATATCAGATCCAGAAATGAGAATTATTCGTCCTCAGATTCGCTCAATGGAGGTAGCTTTATCAATGTCCGAAGATATGAATTATCCTTATAGTAAAAGATTTTGGAATAATATTAGCCAGCTAACTGATTGTGAGGTATATTCAATTGTTATGGATAGAAGTAATACTATAGATTTGAATAAGATAAAAGATACAGTATCTTCGACATTAAAATATTACAGAGATATGCTTCAAAGTATAGAGCCTTTTAACGAGAAGCTCTATGTTTTGACTAGTATCCTAACCTATTCTTATAAGCGGTTACTAGAATTAATGAATCATGATTTGCAATATACGATTTCAGGTCGTTCCATAGTAAGGTCGTGCATTGAAAACTATGTGATGACAAAATATTTAATTGCCGAAGAAGAAAAACACAAAAATATTTGGGAAGAATATCAATATTATGGTATTGGTGGATATAAACTGATTTCAGAACGCTATATAGAAAATCAGCCTGAATTAACAAACTCTCATATTAATTTTGAATATCTGAATTTACTAATATCTGAATTTCAAAATAAAGAATTTATAGATATGGATACTAGATATTTCGGAAAAGGGAATATAAGACAAAAGTTTGAACAAGTTGAGGAAGATGATTTATATAAATATCACTATGATTATGATTCTCAATTTGAACATGGACTTTGGGGAGCGATTAGAGAAAGCTCAATTTTGAAATGCAACTCTGCTGGACACCAATTCCACGGTATTCCCGATGTAGACGATATTCAAAAATTACCCGATGTTAGTCATGATCTGGTGATGGTTTTAACAAAGCATCTATCAGTGATTAAAGAAGTGTTTCCCATTCCAAGTGAGCAAACAGAAGGTGATAGTTTATGCTAGATAGACTAAGACAATCACAAAATGAATATTTAGAGTTACTGAAGAGAGTTAGAGGGGACTTGGACTTAGAGAATGTGGCTTATCATTTAGATAAAATTAGAAATTTTTGGTTTAGAAAACAAAAATTATTAGAGATGTGTAGCCAATATCTCTTTAATAATTCGAACACATATTTTTATACAGCAGTTTCTAAATTTAATGTAGATAACTCAGATAAGAACATCATCTTTGCATTAGGGAATTATCAAATATTTGACGATCCAATACTATCCTATTTAGAAGTAATGGAAAAAGGAAATACAGTACATCAAATAGAAAGATACTTCAAAAAATTAAAAGAAAAAATTGTAGAGTCAATAGATGATTTGATAGTTTTATTAGAAAAAGAGATTCCAAATTTTTACGTATTACCACTAAGATTTTCTAGTTCAACCATCAACAAAGAAAAAGTTGATATCAGACCGTTTATTGAAAACTTCTTTATAGAAGGCATTGATTTTAATAATTTACACAAGTACGAGAATATAGATACTGTGGTCGTACATGAATACTTGTCGAAGATATTACTCTTTGATTATGATGATCCTACACAAGCGATAAAAGACCGTTTGAAACAATATCGAATTGAGTACTCAGATATAGTCCCACAAGATATGAATGATACAGAACTTTTCCGATTTATTATCTATGGCTATTTCAGTCAAGCTATGGATATTTTTCTGACTTCCTACTCTTTCAATATTTCCCCATTCTTTTCTAGCTTAACTACATACATAAATTATAATGTTTTCTTATTAAATATCGTGCACAATTCGAAAAAAGAAAAACTAGAACATTTCTTAAAAATGTCAAGATTAACCTTACCCATTTGGTTTGAATACGATAAAAAAGGAGTTGAGCTAAGTATTTCTGGAATACGTGAAAGAGCAAAAAATATAAACTTTTCAGATCGTATAAGAGAGATTTATAATGCTCTCGATGATTTCAACACCCAAGAGCAGTTGATTACTGAGGTTGAGAATTGTGTACATTTATTGATAAATTATGAAGGTAGAGGTTGCTAGTAATGTTGTTTCTCAATAACATAAGCTCCGAAAAAGAATTTTTTGTAATCTAATGATAATCCATTGTTTGTAAGATTAGGTTATAAGTGTTTATTTCCAACGAAAATGAAGTTTGAATGCTTAATTTAATAGGCTTTTACAGATATTTGATTTTTGTTACCCAAAACTAGGCGTGAAAAAAGCTCGTAAAGCATCACAATTTAGTAAACATTAAAACTTATTTACAATTTTGAAAGCATTTCGTTACAAAAATACGGGATGCTTTTTCTGTTTCCCCCAAATTTTTGTAACTAGATGATACTTGAAATTGATATAAATTTGGTTGTTCTTGATAAATCTAAGCAACAATAAGTGATCAAGTGAAAAGGGAGGAATCTGAAAGAAAAAATATCTTTGATAGTACTCATTTATTGTGAAATATGATATATTTATTAATTAGAAAGAGGAGAATATTGGAAATGGTAATGACACATAAAGATATTAAAAAGTTACACAAAAGGTTTGAGAGTGGAAGTCTTATTCTATAATTGAAATTCTATGAGGTTATAGCTTCAATTATTGGGCAGTACATTCAATTGATGAATAAAAAGAAATAATTACTAAATGATGGTAGTGAGTTAGGATAATATTTCAAATAAATGTGAGGGAACTATTAATTAATGGACGATTTTAATGAGTTTAAAAATCAGTTAAAGAAAAGTGGTCGTAGAGTACTAGAAGATAGTTATGTAAGACAGTATACAAAGATTTGGAATAATTATATCAAAAGTATTATTTCCAATTATAAAAGTAAGATTGATTTAGATTCGAAAAATGTTGAAGTAGTGGTTGTAGAAGAAGTACTAAAATGTAACGCATTTGTACAAAAAGTGGGGAAAACATATTTTATTGCAATAAACCATTATATAATAAAGTATTATCATGAACGAATTCGAGATGTATTTCTTCAATATAATAATTATATTAAAATGATGTACTGTTTTAAAGACACCTTAATTGCTTCAGATATGAATGAAATTTCTTTCACTCTTCGTAGTGGTCCTTATTTGAGTTTTTTTAACACGCCTGATTTAAGGTATAATACATTTGCAAATACTATTTTTAATAATATTTTGTTCTTTATAATCTTTCACGAATTTGGACATATTATTACTGGTCAATTAGAGGAAGAGAAGACTCAGAATATATTCTTTGAGCTTCAAGATCAACGTTCAGGAGATTTAGAAGATCAGGGGAAAGAATTTTTAGCGGATTTTTATGGGACTATATATACAGTATCAACAGCAATTACCTATAATACACTAAACATCAAATCATATACAACGGTAATAGGGTTACTTAAGTTTTCCGCTTGGTGCATGTTGTCTTTTTTTACGATTGATAAGGCAGAAGCTGATTTAGAAATAAGTTTTGAAGAATACTTAGAGAAAAATTCAAGATTTAAACACCCTCCTCTAGCTGTTCGCATGCACTATATCGAATTGATGATAGAAGGAGAGGTAGTATTTTCTCTAAATAAAACACGCAGACCAGATTGGTTTATCAAGGAAAAAAATGATCGAAAAAAAGGATTGATAAAATATATTATGTTTGCTTCTAGCTGCTTGTTATTTGAATTAATAAAAAACTCAGAAGAAAATATATCGTTGAAATATGGAGATGATGTATTAGGAACGTTGGTATCAAAGTACTATCTTGAAGTTCGGAAATCTGCAAGTTTAGTTTCTGAAAAGTTGAAAAAAGATAGCTTTGTAAATGTTACCATCCAAGAAGAAATAAGTGAGTCAGAAGGTGATGAAATCATAGAACTTGAAGAGTTTGAAACTAAGAAAAAGTATGATAAAGAAGTTTTTAACTCTTATGTGGTTGAAACTGTTGATGGTTTTTTGGATGAAGTGATATCAAATTTGTCTAAAAGATAATGAATTAAGGTAGTAGAAATTTTAATATTATTATTGAAAGGTTCAGCATTTATAGTTTTTAATTTCGACTAGTTTGTTTTAAAATGAATATTGAAAGGAATTATTCCCCTTTTTAGAATCTAATTGATTCATATTTTATGAAATTAATCAGTAGATATAGTTCTGAAAAGACTTGGTATTATGCTATTTTTGCTCTAATAGAAACCCATACTTTCCAAACCAGGTCTTAAGAAAGCTCGTAAAGCTAGCCAGTTCTCTAAACGTTAAGAACCAGCTTTACATCAACGATTACAGACACTCAATGTTTACCTCATTGGGTGTTTTTTCTATCATTTGTCAAGTATATCAAGTTTTTTTAAAGTTTTTATTTTCAAAAATGTTGTTTTCATCAAGCAGTAGTCTTGCTTTGAGTGATTTTTGGCTAAAAAGGTGTGTACGAAAACAACACCTTATCTAGCTATTTTTTTCATAAGGTGTTACAATGATAGAGCATAGACGGCTTTAATGATTTTGGGTTAAAGTGTAATCGTAAAGTTTGTTATGCGTAATGAGGTAATACATTGTCCTTATGAGGCGATGCATTGAGGCAATCGTATGAGGCTTAGTTGAAGTCGTCTGCGATTGTCTTTTTCGTTTCTCATAAAAGTCCACAATGTGGCAAGGATTGGTATGACTGGCCGAAGCAATGTTGTGAATCATCTTGAATGATTCCTTGTTTTAGTGATGTCGTTTTCAATACTCGACGTTGAACGTCCCACATACTTTGAACAGATTCCCACTAAAACAGGTGTCTTGCTAGTTTTTTGTACGACGTCTAGCGTCAAAAACACCCACGACTTAACAAGACACCTCTACTTTAACATAAAGAAAAAGCAGTGAGTACCATCTCCCGTCGGAGATTTCCTCACTACTAATCTTAGTATGTTTGATGATTTTTTAGCAAAATTCACACCACTTTTCACACCATTATTTATTTTAGGTTTCGGTAGGCGATTTCTCCAACGGCCATTGGAACGATGGTAGAGGTGTTGATGTAGTTTTTAGTTATGCAGTTGTATTTATGAAGTTTTACCATAGTGCTTCCTATTTTACCCATTATTTTTACGCTAATGTTTGTCATCATCAGTCATATAAGTAGTAAATTGTAGTCTGATGATTACTTTAAAAGTAGATAAATCATTTCTTTTTTTGCTGAATTCTAAATTATATGAAAGTCAGAGCACTGTTTAAATGTTGCTGTTACAAACCAAGGAAAAAGAGATACAAAAATAGCCTTTACAAACATATTGATTGTATGGGCTATTCTGTCAAAAATTACTAGCTAGGAAAAATAGCTATATTCTAAAAGCTCGATTTTTCGGGCTCTTTTTTAGTCTGTATGATCATCTTCGTCTAGTGAGATGTATTGGTCAAGAGAAGAATGAACAAGGGTTAAAAATTTTTCTTTGAAGACTTGTGGTGGGAGTGGCTTTTCTTGGGCTATCCATACTTCAATGTTGGCAATCACATAATGCACCAGTAAAGAGATGATAAAGTCATCTGGAAAATCAACAAGGGATTGATTCGGTTTGATATTTTCAAGTGCCCATTTTGTGTAAATCTTTTTTAAATAATTGGTCCAATAAGGGTCCGTTGAGCTAGAATACAGCATTTTTAGCCATTTTCGATTTTCATAAAGAATAGGGAAAATATTATCTGCAATGAAAAGAAATGGGTCTTTATTTGTTAGTGTATTGTATTCTAAAAAAGCCTCATAAATAGGTTTATCAATGTTCTCATGAATTGATTCAATAATATCGTCAACATTATGGAAATGATGTTTATAAATTGCTTGGCGTGAAATGCCAGCTTTCTTGGCGAGGTCACTCATTGAGAGATTGACTTCAGCAGGATTTTGCATTGCCAAGTCATAGAAAGCATCCAAAATCTTTTGTTGACTACCTTTTACCATATAAAACAGCTCCTTGTTCTTTTTAGTATAATGGAAAGAGAAAAAGATTGCAAGAAAAAGTGAATAATAAAGACTTTAATGCAGTCCTTTTAAAATTGCTATTTATTAAGTTTAACAAAAATATCATTTGTCATGAATCTGTGTTTTGTTTGAGATAGAATTAACATCTGTGAATGGTATTGTAAAAATAGGATAAACAAAAATATTGATAGAATAGTCTAATTATGATGTAATAGTAGAAGTGCAATATTTTTAATACATAATAATTTTACTATTATAAAACAGTGCTGAATAAGAGGATAAATTTTACGTAAATAATAGGATAAAATCATAGAGAATGTATACTAAAATATTGACGGTATAAATTTAAAGCGGTACAATATTAGTGTACAGTAGGGGGTGGCTGTCTTATTTTAGCTAGGCGTTTTTATTTGTGTCATTCTGTTATAAGGAGGAAAACGTGAAAAAAATAAAGGTAATGGTCGTTTTTGGTACAAGACCTGAAGCTATCAAGATGGCTCCACTTATTCTTCAATTGAAAAAACAATCAGAAAAATTTGAGACCATGACAGTTGTGACTGCCCAACATCGACAAATGTTAGATCAGGTATTGCAAACCTTTAACATTGAACCAGATATTGATTTGGACATCATGGGAAAAAGTCAAACATTAACGGATATTACAGTAAAAATTTTAAACCAACTGGACAAACTTTTAAAAGAAGTGAAACCTGACATCATTTTGGTACATGGAGATACAGCGACAACATTTGCAACAAGTTTGGCAGCTTTTTATAATCAAGTTCGAATTGGACATGTGGAAGCTGGTTTGAGGACATGGGAAAAGTATTCTCCATTTCCAGAAGAAATGAATCGTCAAATGACAGATGCTGTAACAGATCTTTATTTTGCTCCAACGATGCAAAGTAAAGAAAATCTCATTAAGGAAAATCATGATGAAAAAAACATATTTGTTACAGGGAATACAGCGATTGACGCTTTAAAATTGACTGTTCAAGAGAATTATCATCATGATGTTTTGGAGCAAATACCATCAAATCATCAGCTTATTCTCGTTACCATGCACCGTCGTGAAAATCAAGGAGAACCAATGCGTCGTGTGTTTAGAACCTTGCGGCAAGTGGCCGAAGCGCACGGTGATGTTGAGGTCATTTATCCTGTTCATTTAAGTCCAGCCGTTCAAGAGGTAGCAAAGGAAATTCTTAGCAATCATCCGCAGATTCATCTAATTGAGCCTTTAGATGTTGTGGATTTTCATAATATTGCAGCGAGAAGTTATTTCATTATGTCTGATTCTGGAGGTGTCCAAGAGGAAGCCCCTTCTTTGGGAAAACCGGTGCTGGTATTGCGTGATACGACAGAGAGACCAGAAGGCGTGACTGCTGGGACATTGAAGTTAGTTGGAACAGAAAGTGAGAATATTCGCGAGGCTATGGAGACATTGTTGACAGATGAGACTGTTTATCATCAAATGTCTCAAGCTAGCAATCCGTATGGTGATGGCAGAGCATCTGAGCGAATTGTAGAGGCGATTGCGCATTACTTTGGTTATGCAGCCAGACCAAAAAATTTTGTGATAGGAGAATAAGATGTATCGAAAAAAAGAACTGGAATGGACAATTGCTTTACTAATTATCGTAATTTTAGCAATTGTTGGTTATAGTTTCTATTTTGCGAGTAGTATTTTTTATGTTGAAATTATTTTGATTGTTCTTGCCATCTTGAGTGTATTTGTCTTACCAGATATGTTGCTGACTTGGCTGTTAATTTTTAGCGTTGTATTAGCAACTTTGTTTTTAGTGGCAGGTGTTGTGTATATACCAGCAAATCAGCGTTTCTTATTATTGATTACTTTTCCAGTAGTTCTGAGAATAGCCAAGCAAGTTAATATTCATCGACGAACCTATCTTTCTATTGTAAAAGACTATAGTGAGCAAGCAAAAGAATTGTATGAAAGCCATTTACAGGCGGTTCGAGATGGACGGGAAGAAAGCTTTCAAGCCTTATTAGTTCATTGGGCGCATAATGATTATTTTCAACAAATTTATCCAAAAGAATTTCGTTGGATGTTGGTGCGCCTCTATGCAACTTTAAAGAAATGCATGCAAGAAACAGGAACAGTTTATTATCTTTCAAATGGAAATTTTCTCATTTTATCTTCAGGAGAAGGACAGTCTCTAGTAGAATTATTTCAGCACAGCATGCTTGCTAAATTGTTACTGTTGCGTTTTAAAACCAGTAAGAGTGTGCAAGAAGTTCAATACAAATCAGGTTATTTGCTGATTGATTCAGAGAATTATGAAAAGTTTTCTGATGTTGATGACTTTATGAAAAATCTAGAAAGACAGCTTGAGACAGACATTATTGTAGAATACTAGGAGGGAATCTGTGATCATAACCAATATATTTTTTGGAGTAGCATTGGCAATTAGTATCTTTTTTGCTGTATGCTTTGTTGTGCTGTTTATTTGTTATTTAGTCATTTATAACAGAGTGAATAAAAACTTTAAGGCGGTGAACCATGATTAGTCAGTTGATTATGATTATCACTCTGGTATCCATTTGGTTATCCTTGGTTTGGAGTTTAGTTACTTTGAGTTCAGGTGTTCATTTTTGGCTAAAACATAGCGACTTTAAAGTAGATACTAGTCCTTTAGAGAGCTATCCGATGGTTACAATTGTGGTACCAGCCCATAATGAAGATGTGGTCATTGCGCAAACAACAAGAGCTATTTTGGATATGAATTACCCACATGACAAAGTGGAATTGCTTTTATTTGCGGACAATTGTGAAGATACTACTTATCAAGAAATGTTAAAAGTAAAAGCGATGCCAGAATATGCTACACGAGATATTACCATTACAGACCGGAAGGGGACTGGCGGAAAAGCAGGCGTTTTAAATGATGCTCTGAAAATGGCGAAGGGTGAATATATCTGCGTTTATGATGCAGATGCTATGCCAGAGAAAAATGCTCTTTATTTTCTGGTTAAGAAAGTTCTGGAAGATCCAGAACGCCACGTGGCATCTTTTGGGCGAAATAAGACGCGAAATGCAAATCAAAATTTCTTAACACGTTGTATCAATCAAGAGATTGTCGTAACGCAACGAATTCAACATGTTGGTATGTGGCATATGTTTAAAATTGGTCGCATTCCTGGCACAAACTTTATTATCAACACTGAATTTGTAAAAAGCATTGGTGGGTGGCGAAATGGCGCCTTGACAGAAGATACTGATATTTCTTTTAAAATTATGCAAAGTGGGAAATTGATTGCTTTGGCTTATAATTCTGAAGCTTTCCAACAAGAACCAGAGACAGTTAAAAGCTATTATATGCAGCGGAAACGTTGGGCTAAAGGAAATTATGAAGTTGTTATTTCAAATTTCAAGCATTTGTTTGACAAGAGCAATTGGCGTGTGAAATTAGAAGTTGCATATTATTCCTGTGTTTTCTTCTGGTTTAATGCAGCAATAATTTTATCAGATATTGTCCTTTTGTCAAATGTGATTGCTATTATTGTTCATCTATTTGTTCCAAGTGTTCATATTCCTTTTACATTTGATTCAAATAATATTTACATTGCGCAATTGATGTTGTTTAATTGGCTTTTGATGATTATGCTATATCTCTTACAAATCAATATCGCTCTAGCCTCCCAATTTGGTCAAGCGACTTCTAAGCAGATTTGGTTAGCTTTGATTTCTTACTTTACTTATTCGCAGCTATTCATCATTGTTTCAATTGATGCTGTAACTTCTGTGACCTTGGACAAACTCTTCCATCGTGACGGAACCAAGTGGGTTAAAACGAAGCGATTTGCAGGATAGGAGGAAACGTGAAAAGAACAAATTTAAGATATGTTTGGTTAGTTGCTATTTTATTGGCAATCATTACTATTTTTACTTATGTTAGATTCAATAGTACAGGTCATTTGAAGAATCAGATTTACCAACAATGGTCAAAAAATTATGTAGTTCAGCAAAAAGACAAGGCCTACGTCAAAACAACGAACGATAAGAAAAAAAATGTTGTGCTGTCTGAATCGCAGGGCTATGGAATGGTGACTGCGGTTGAAGCGGCAAAGCAAGGGTATGCCAGCCAGAAAGATTTTGAACGTTTGTACAATTATTATTTGGCACATCGTATGAAAAATACGCAGCTGATGTCATGGCGACAAACAGTCAAGAATGGTGTCGTTACAGCCAAAACCAATAATGCAACAGATGGCGATCTTTATATTGCGTATGCTCTGATTCAAGCAGCTAAATTATGGCCACAGAAGGCTGCCGTTTATAATGCGCAGGCCAAGGCAATCTTGAAGGATATTTTGACTTATAATTACAATAGTACAACAGGAGTGTTGACAGTTGGGAACTGGGCAACATCAGACTCAAAATACTATCGTTTAATGCGAACATCAGATGTTCTTCCAGCTCAGTTCCAAGCTTTTTACAAGTTGACAGGTAATAGGCAATGGTTAAATATCAGATCAAACATGCTATCTAAATTGGAAATGATAAGTGCTAAAACAAAAACAGGTCTACTTCCTGATTTCCTTTGGGTGGAAGCAGATACAGTTCGGGCAGCTGAGAAAAAAGCTGTTGCTTCTAAGTATGACGGTGATTATTATTACAATGCTTGTCGCTTGCCATATAATTTAGCGCAAAGTCGGGATAAACAAAGCCAGAATATATTGAATAAAATGATGAATTTCTTTATGAAACAAGAAGTGCTTTATGCTGGTTATACGTTAAAAGGCAAGGCTCTAAGTCATTATCAGTCTGCTAGTTTTGGCGCTCCGATTTTCTATGCAGCCAGCCGAAATTCAGCATATCGAAAACTGGTTCAGCAAAATAAATATATTTTTATGCAAGATTTGTCAAAGGAAAATTATTACGAAGCAGCCATGATTACCCTTGTTGCACTAGATGCTTTATAAACTAAATAGAAGTGGACACAAATTGGTATTTCGTAAAAAATTGATTTTGTCGCCCCACCCTGTAGGGTTGAGTTGGTGGTATTAGTTAGGGATTACTTAACTACTGCATATTGAGTTTTATTTTAGAAGAAAGTAAACGAGTCTGGGACATTTTTGTCTCAGACTCGTTTTTACTAGTAGAGTATTCTATTCTTCTTTTTTCTTTAAATGGAGCAAGTAGCCACTGACAAGAATGAACATGCTAGCAATAACCAAGCTGCTTTGATTTTCTTTGCTTCCTGTTTGTGGAAGTTGAGCTTTTCGAGTAGCGTTCATGATTTGAGGTTGAGGAGTGTAGCGTAGGGTTGTAGCTTGACCAGCCTGAGGTTTTTGATTGATGATTTCAACAACTTCAGTAGAAGGTTTTTGTTCTTTCTCAAGATCTTTCAGTTGAGCTAATTGACTGCCAAAGATAGCATTGGATACCCAACGGTAGAAATGAATCGTGTGAAGACGGTTTGTTGGGTTGCCAGCATAAATAAAGAGTGGTTGTTCTTTGTAGCTACCAGAAATAGCTACAATTTTATTGGCTAACTGTTCATTACCTGGCCACCAACCAGCGATATAATAATCACTGCCAGCAATCGAAGCTAATGTCTTGAAATTTGCAGGTACTTTAGCAATCCAATTTCCAGAGTTAGAATAGAAAAGATCATTCTTATTGTAACCACTAGTCAACGGATCTTTGTCATCAATGATCGCTTTCATCAAGCCTTCATAATCACCACCATTTTTGAGTTGTTCTGCGTCAAAGCCATCAACTACACCGAGTTCTTCAAGGCGTTGCATAGCAGTTCCACCAACTACAATGGTTGGTTTCAGACCAAGGAGAGACTTGTCAAAGTTGTCACTTTCTAGAACAATCACATCAGCTTCTTCAGGAGTATTGACAATGTCAAATCCTAAATTCTTCAAAGCAAGAGCGGTATGAGCAGGAGTATCCACACCAGCCCAATAGTATTGATGAGGCGGTGCATAAACTTTTAGAGCTTTTAAGGTTTGCCCTTGAGGAGTTTTATAAAGGGCATCTCCATAGATTGCATAGTTTTTCAGCAGGTTGGCAAAAGTAGGTGTATCCACGATGTAGCCATCGTCTGTCAAATAAACTTTCTTACCGTCTCGGATTGCACGATTGACAGCGCGAACGGCACTTTCTGAAGTATTGGCAATGACATAATATGGTGCTTTGTGGTCAATTTCGCTAGTCCGAGTAGCACGAAGAGCAGTTACTTCACCGAGTTTACCGTCAAAGAGTTTTTCTTTAAAGACTGCTACTGCTTTGAATCCCCTCATATCTGGGAAATTAACCAGCAATTCTGCATACATAGCGGCCCAAGCAGATTCGTTGGAGCCCTTGTAGAGGATATGGTTGGCATAGCCACGTTTAGCTTGTGCCATATCAACAACCAAATCACCCTTCTTATAACCGCCAGTGTCTTCCTTCAATTCTTGAACGACAACGCCGTTTCTCTTGAAGTATTCAATCATATTATAGGCCTGTTGGGAGTCATTGCTCTTATCAAGTCCCATTGGAATCACATAATAATCGGGGAAGAATTTCTTTTGTCCATGTTTGATACGACCGACCACTTTACCATCTGGTCCAACTAATTCATTTTCAGCTTTTGGATCTTCAACCTTGTTGATACCACGGAGATAGAAGTTGAGGCGCATTTCCATGAGTTTATCAGGATCTTGGGACAGGTAAGAGATACCTCCAAGGACAGCGTGATAACCAGCTTTATAGGATTCTTGATTGCCCTCAGGGATTTCAACGGTATGTCCTAATATTCCGTGGTACATAGCATAAACACCAGTGTAGCCAGAGAAAGAGTCATCCCAGCCATCGCCCCAGTCTAACTTCGGAATGATGTAGTGGTCATACTTGGAATTGGCAACACCAGCACGGCCCATGTGGTGGGCATTTTCCAACATATTTTTTGACAAAAGGTCATATTCAAAGTTTGGATCGTGCGGTGGAGTAGCTGGCTCAATCAGGAAGTCCCTGACAAAGCCGTGGATGTCGTAAAGTGCAATTGGATTCCATTTGTTGATGAGTCCAGCAACAGTCCGGGTTTCTGGGTTGGCCTGATAGCTAGTATCGCGGTTTGGATCGATTCCGTTAGCTAGGGCACGGGTATTGGCAACATCTCCGTCAGGATTTTCTGTGAAATCAAAGAGGAAGATGAATTTCTTGAGAAGGTCTTTAACGGAGAGGGTTACGATTTTTTGTGTTCCATCTGCTTGAGTCGTTTTAAAGCTGATTTGGTCTTGGGTTGCGAAAGAGTTGAACAAGCCGGTAATAATATCAATAGCAGGTTGCTCATCAGCATGTGTGTTGTTGATGAGGATAGGAAGTTTGTAGTCTAATTTGCCGTCTTTGAGGGCTGCTAACATTTCAGCAGGTTTGGTTAGCGCCATTTTATTGGTTGAGTTGAGGTAATCATCAATGCTTTTTTGATCAGAACTGATAATGCCTAACTTAATTTTCCGTCCTTGAGCGCTGGTACCAATGTCTTCAATTTGAACAAGCCGATCATTTTTAGCTTCTTGTCGACTTTTTTCGATAGCAGCTAACATTTCTTCGTGAGTATGGAAGTTTTCATATGGTCGGAAAACAAGTGTTTTTCGAATCGTCAGACCGGATTCTTCATCTGTTCCAACGAGCTCATGATTTCCGATGAATTGCCGATAGGTTCTTCGGATATTGTTTGGTGTCCGAAGACTTAAATCCTTTCCAAATAATTCATTGAATTTGAGAGAAAGTTTGAGGTCAGAGCCATTGGTTGTTTCCTCAATGGTGACAAAGGAATCTCCTGAAAAGTCTCCTTTTTCCATATTCCAAGTTTTCCATTCAGCGATTGGCTTATTATCTAATTTCCAAGTCACCTTGCCAGCAGCGGCTCCTTGTTCCTGTACAGTCTCAGTAATGGTAGCTTTTTCAGACATATGGACTGTACTATCAGCTAATTGAACCTTCTTTTCTTCTGTTCCAGCTGCTCGTGTTTCTGGTTTTGCAGGTGTTGCAGGAGTCACTGTTTCGGATTCGTTTGTAGTAGAAGTCGAACTGTCTATTGAAGGAGCGCTTTCTGATTTTTGTGCTTCTTCTTGATTGGTTGTTGTGGGAGGCTGAGCTTCAGCTGGTGAAGAATCTGGCGTTGCTGTCGCTTCTGTTGCGTTTGTTTTCGCACTTGACTTTTCGGCAGGGACTACCGTTTCTGTCTTGTTAGCAATAGGCTGTGTCTCCGTGCTATCTTGCGTATCTGCAGCAGCATTTCCTTGCGTTAAAACTGCAACAAGAACGGCAGCTGACAAGCTGAGAACATTTGTGTACAATCGTTTCTTATATGAATTTTTCATAAGAAACCTCCTTTATGAAATTTGAGGGCAGCAAAAAATAACGAAAATAGCTCTTAGTTATTCTCTGTTATTTTTCTCCCCTTATTTATTTGAAGTATACAAAGATAGTATACCAGAAAGTGTAAACGGTTTCAATCAAAAGTGTAGACAAAAAATAGAAATATATCAAAATAAATAGATATGTAATGAATTTTGGTGGGAATTGAATGGCAGAAAATCTCAAAGCACACACTAAAGACGATCAAAGAATAAACTTCACCTCGAAAGTCTGACAATGTTCTAACGAAGAAAGTTAGAGGTAAGACTTTTGCAACTGAAATATTCTTTGCCCCTGATAGCAAGGAAATCTTTCAAGATAAGTAGTTAAAGATTATACATTTTAAAAAGAATGAAGAAAAAGTAGATTGTCTTTGTATCGATTTCTGGGAGCGAGTAGGAAATTTGACGATGGGGAAATTGTCTTAAAAGTGGTATAATACTATATATATTAAAGATTTTAGGAAGGTGGGATATTATGAGAAATTCAATATGTGAAAAAATAGTATGGTATGACTCTCGGTTATAGAGTTGACAGCAATCAATAAAGAAGTAATAGTGAAGCGGCGTAAATAAATTAGAATTTGTGGGAGGAATCATAGTGAATGAATTTAACGAATATGTACGTGAATGTTTTTCTACAGTTGGTGATATTACCATAAAATCCATGATGGGCGGATACCTTGTATATTTTAATGGTAAGCTGATAGGTGACATTTGTAATAATGAACTGTTTTTAAAGAGAACGCCGACATCGGACAGACTTCTTGCAGATTCAGAACTGCGTTATCCGTATGAAGGGTCAAAGACTCTGATGCACGTATTCGAAAAATTTGAGGATGCGAATTTGATTGTAGGATTACTGGGAGGAATGTATACGGAACTGCCCGAGAAGAAACCTAAGAAAGCCAAATGAGATTGACAAACTTCAGTTTGTTGAAATTAAATAATTAAATAAAAACAATAATATAGCAAATTACAAAACAGTAAATCAAAAAAATGGTTTACTGTTTTTCTTGCTCAAAATGGGGATGAGGTCAAAAGAAAAAGCATCAATAAATCAAAAAGATACTTGACAAAACGCTTTAGGGCAGAGTAAACCAGTTTTCGGGTAGCCTGTCTGACCCTCGGATGAAGTGAACGAGTTTTCGTTCAGTCCGTTGATCGAGATGACGAGCTTATCTTCGCCGAGTATCACGACAAGGCCAACCAGCTTTTGAAGAAGGCCAGCGGGCAACCAAGATTTTGATTGACCAGATTGAGGGGCGTCATCAAGAAGACAAACAACAAGTGCTGGATTGTAGTATTCATTGGAAAGAATCAACAATCAATTGATAACGATTAAGCAGAGCTTAAGGGCAAAAGTCGTATTTTTCTCTTTCGGTTTATGCAAATTTCCTTTACTTATGCTACAATAGGAAAAAGGATGTTGATTGGAGTAAAAAAATGAAAGCGATTATTACGGTTGTTGGCAAAGATAGAACGGGGATTGTGGCAGGAGTTTCGAGCAAAATTGCAGAGCTTGGGTTGAATATTGATGACATTTCGCAGACTGTTTTAGATGAATTCTTCACTATGATGGCAGTCGTTTCTAGTGAAGAAAAGAAAGATTTTACAGAACTGCGCAATGAATTTGAAGCCTTTGGCAATACACTTAATGTCAAAATTAACATTCAAAGTGCAGCGATTTTTGACGCTATGTACAATATCTAATAGAGGTGAAAAATGGATATAAAGCAAGTTACTGAAACCATTTCCATGATTGAGGAGCAGAATTTTGATATTCGGACGATTACCATGGGAATTTCACTTCTCGACTGTATTGATACGGATATTGAGCGAGCAGCGGAAAAAATCTATCAAAAAATCACCACGAAAGCTCAAGATTTGGTGGCAGTTGGTGATGAAATAGCTGCGGAGCTGGGCATTCCCATTGTCAACAAACGTGTATCGGTGACCCCGATTTCCTTGATTGGCGCTGCGACAGATAGTGATGACTATGTGCCTCTAGCAAAAGCGCTGGATCGAGCAGCAAAAGAAATCGGTGTCGATTTTATCGGTGGTTTTTCTGCTCTGGTGCAAAAGGGTTATCAAAAAGGAGATGAAATCCTTATCCGTTCCATTCCGCGAGCTTTAGCGGAGACTGATAAGGTTTGCTCATCTGTTAATATTGGGTCCACCAAGTCTGGGATTAACATGACGGCGGTTGCAGATATGGGACGTGTTATCAAAGAAACTGCAGAACTTTCTGACATGGGGGCAGCGAAATTAGTTGTTTTTGCCAATGCGATCGAGGATAATCCTTTTATGGCAGGTGCTTTTCATGGCGTTGGCGAAGCTGATGTCGTCATCAATGTAGGCGTTTCTGGTCCTGGTGTCGTCAAACGTGCCCTTGAAAAAGTTCGTGGCGAAAGTTTTGATGTAGTGGCGGAAACAGTCAAGAAAACAGCCTTTAAAATCACTCGGATCGGTCAGCTTGTCGGACAGATGGCTAGTGAGCGGCTGGGTGTTAAATTCGGGATTGTTGATTTAAGCTTGGCGCCAACACCTGCTGTTGGCGACTCTGTTGCCCGTGTTCTGGAAGAAATGGGCTTGGAAACAGTCGGTACGCATGGCACAACGGCAGCCTTGGCTCTACTCAATGACCAAGTGAAAAAAGGCGGTGTTATGGCTTGTAATCAAGTTGGCGGTTTATCTGGTGCTTTCATTCCAGTTTCAGAAGACGAAGGTATGATTGCAGCGGTTCAAAACGGATCTCTCAATTTAGAAAAATTAGAAGCCATGACCGCGATTTGCTCGGTTGGATTGGATATGATTGCCATTCCATCAGACACGCCTTCTGAAACGATTGCAGCTATGATTGCAGACGAAGCCGCTATTGGGGTTATCAATCAGAAAACAACAGCGGTACGGATTATTCCTAAAGGAAAAGAAGGCGACATGATTGAGTTTGGAGGTCTTTTAGGGACTGCGCCAGTGATGAGAGTCAATAAAGCTTCATCAGCTGATTTTATTGCGCGTGGTGGACAAATTCCAGCACCGATTCATAGTTTTAAAAATTAAAATAAGGTCTGCATGACAGGCCTTTTCTTTTGAAAAGGAGATTGAAATGGCAAAAACGAAATTATACATTATTCGTCATGGAAAAACGATGTTTAATACAATTGGTCGGGCGCAAGGTTGGAGTGATACGCCGCTTACGGCTGAAGGGGAACGTGGCATCCATGAATTAGGAATTGGTTTGCGAGAATCAGGACTTACATTTACAAGAGCTTTTTCCAGCGATTCTGGGCGGACAATTCAGACCATGGGGATTGTCCTTGAAGAGCTCGGTTTAACAGGCAAAATTCCTTATACCTTTGACAAGCGAATCCGCGAATGGTGTTTTGGCAGTTTCGACGGTGCTTATGGTGGCGATCTGTTTCATGGCGTGATTCCACGAGTGCTGGATGTTGAAGACTATAAGAAACTAACCTTGCAGGAATTAGCAGACGGTCTAGTCGAAGTGGATACAGCTGGCTGGGCAGAACCTTGGGAAAAGCTGAGTGGACGTATTCTAGATGGTTTCACAGCTATTGCGCAAGAGGTAGAAGCTACTGGTGGGGGCAATGCTCTTGTCGTCAGCCACAGCATGACAATCGGTGCCTTTACTTGTTTGATTGATCCGTCTATTATTTTAAATCCTGGCGTACAAAATGGCAGTGTAACGGTCGTGGAGTATGAAAATGGGAAATTCACCATTCAAGCGTTAGGAGACATGTCTTATCGCCAAGTAGGTGCTAAGATATTGGAAGGGCAGAAATAATCGCAAAAACGGGAATGTGAGAAAAGTTGATTTTCACGAATTGTGGCTTTCATCTTACTCCTGATTTTTCTTTTATCTCTCAAACGACTTTCTGCAAAAAAATGATATAATATAGTAAGAAAAACGGAGGTAAAATATGGCAAAAACAAGATTATACATTGTTCGCCATGGGAAGACCATGTTTAATACAATCGGTCGGGCACAAGGCTGGTCTGATACGCCTTTGACTGCTGCAGGAGAACGTGGCATTCGTGAGCTAGGAATTGGGCTTCGCGAGTCAGGACTTCCATTCAAAAAAGCTTTTTCTAGCGATAGCGGGCGGACAATTCAAACCATGGGGATTATTTTAGAAGAACTTGACTTGACAGGGCGCATTCCTTATCGCACAGATAAGCGAATTCGTGAATGGTGTTTTGGTAGTTTCGATGGAGCTTACGATGGTGAATTGTTTATGGGAGTGATGCCCCGTGTTTTCAATGTAGAGCATGTTCATCAATTGAGTTACCCTGAGCTGGCTGAAGGCCTGGTAGAAGTTGATACAGCTGGTTGGGCTGAGAGTTGGGAAAAATTGAGCAGCCGTATTTGGGAAGGATTTTCAGATATTGCCAAGGAAATCGAAGCTGCTGATGGAGGCAATGCACTGATTGTTAGCCATGGTATGACCATTGGAACATTTGTGTACCTCATTGACCGAACAAGACCACATGGTTTAGACAATGGTAGTGTGACCGTCATTGAATACGAGAATGGTCAGTTTACAGTTGACTGCATTGGAGATATGTCTTATCGTGAGGTTGGCAAGAAAATACTGGATGACGGTGAGCAAGAGTAGTTTTTAGTAGTGCAATTCGTGTGAATTTGCTACGGTTTTATTTAACATTGAGGAAAGTTTAAGATTTATAACATCTTCTATAAGATATTTTGTAGGTCCTCAGACTGATTTTTAGCACTCTTTTTAAAAGAGTGCTAATTTTTTGAGTTTTTGTCTTGACTTTAAAAATGAACCGTGTATAATAGAATCATAAGTTAGCACTCGGGTGTTTAGAGTGCTAAAAAGAAAATCTCATATTCCAGCTGAAAGCTGAAAGGGGTGATGTTATGGTAACGGAACGTCAGAATGAGATTTTAAACTTGATCATTGACATCTTTACAAAGACCCATGAGCCAGTCGGATCCAAAGCCCTACAAGAATCAATCCAGTCTAGTAGCGCGACGATTCGTAATGATATGGCTGTTCTTGAAAAGCAGGGGCTTTTGGAAAAAGCGCACACATCAAGTGGACGTAAGCCTAGTGTTGCAGGTTTTCAATACTTTGTCAAACATTCCCTTTCCTTTGATCGTCTTGCTGAAAATGAACTCTATGAAGTAATCAAGGCATTTGACCGTGAATTCTTCAAACTAGAGGATGTTCTTCAACAAGCAGCAGACGTTCTTTCAACGCTAAGTGGATGTACGGTGGTAGCACTTGATGTAGAACCGAGTCAACAACGCTTGACAGCTTTTGACATTGTGATTCTCAGCCAGCATACAGCTTTAGCAGTCTTTACTTTGGATGAATCCAATACGATTACCAGCCAGTTCATGATTCCCCGTAATTTCTTGCGAGGTGATTTGATTCAGCTGAAAGAATTGATACAAGAGCGTTTCTTAGGACAGACAGTTCTTGATATTCACTATAAGATTCGGACAGAGATTCCACAAATTATTCAGCGTTATTTTACAACGACCGATAATGTTATGGATCTTTTCGAGCATATCTTTAGTGATATTTTCAAAGAAAATGTCATTGTATCTGGTAAGGTGAAGTTGCTAAATTTTTCAGATCTAAAGAGTTATCAATTCTTTGACCAACCGCAAAAAGTGGCTTTTGAAATTCGAGATAGTTTAGCTGAAGATCAAATGCAGACGGTGCGCGTGGCGGATAGCAGAGAAAGTAGTCTGGCGAATTTGACGCTCATCTCTAGCAAATTTCTCATTCCTTACCGGGGATTTGGCATGCTAGCGGTCATTGGACCAGTCAATTTAGATTATCAGCGAGTTGTCAGTCAACTCAATGTTGTCAATCGCGTTTTAACGATGAAGCTCACAGATTTTTATAGATATCTGAGTAGCAATCATTATGAAGTGCATTAAGGCGACAAAGCTGATAGCTATAGATAGAAAAATAATCAAAAGATCATAAGGAGGTGCCTAGTGGCAGAAGAAAAACAGCAAGAAGAAGTAAAAAAAGAGGACGTTTCAGTAGAAGAAACGTCTGAAGAAACAACAGAGGTAGCTCCTGAAAAGTCTGAATTGGACTTGGCGAATGAGCGCGCAGACGAATTTGAAAACAAATATCTTCGTGCAGCTGCTGAAATGCAAAATATTCAGCGCCGAGCAAATGAAGAACGTCAACAATTGCAGAAATATCGTAGCCAAGACTTAGGGAAAGCAATCCTTCCTTCGCTGGACAACTTAGAACGTGCCTTGGCAGTTGAAGGATTGACTGATGATGTCCGAAAAGGGCTAGAAATGGTACAGGAAAGTTTGATTGCCGCTCTTAAAGATGAAGGAATTGAAGAGGTTCCGATAGACGGTGAGTTTGATCACAACTTCCATATGGCTATTCAGACGGTGCCGGCAGATGATGATCACCCAGCTGGAAGCATCGCACAAGTCTTTCAAAAGGGCTACAAACTCCATGAACGTCTCCTAAGACCAGCTATGGTAGTAGTAGCAGAATAAAAAATCTCGTCCGAAACGACGGTAAACTATGAAGAAAGAAAATATATTTTCGCTCTGCTAAACCGTGAGCGAAGCGAACAATTAGCGACACTCTTCACCGTGGTCTCTCTGCGCAAACTTTAATAAAGAGATTGACTTAATCAAGCTCTGATGACGCCGCCACTTAAGAAGAGTATCAAAAAAGAAATTCTAAAATAAAGAGGGAAAAATAATGAGTAAAATTATTGGTATTGACTTAGGTACAACAAATTCAGCAGTTGCAGTTCTTGAAGGAACTGAAAGCAAAATTATTGCAAATCCAGAAGGTAACCGTACAACACCGTCAGTTGTGTCTTTCAAAAACGGTGAAATCATCGTTGGTGACGCAGCAAAACGTCAAGCGGTGACAAACCCAGATACAATCATTTCCATCAAGTCAAAAATGGGAACATCTGAAAAAGTAGCTGCTAACGGCAAAGAATACACTCCGCAAGAAATCTCAGCTATGATTCTGCAATACTTGAAAGGCTATGCTGAAGATTACCTTGGTGAAAAAGTAACCAAAGCAGTTATCACAGTTCCTGCTTACTTCAACGATGCCCAACGTCAAGCAACTAAAGATGCTGGTAAAATTGCTGGTCTTGAAGTAGAACGTATTGTCAACGAACCAACAGCAGCAGCCCTTGCTTATGGTTTGGACAAGACAGATAAAGAAGAAAAAATCCTTGTATTTGACCTTGGTGGTGGTACATTTGACGTGTCAATCCTTGAATTAGGCGACGGTGTCTTTGATGTGCTAGCAACTGCAGGGGACAATAAACTCGGTGGTGATGACTTTGACCAAAAGATTATCGACTATATGGTAGCAGAGTTCAAGAAAGAAAACGGTATTGATTTGTCAACTGACAAGATGGCTCTTCAACGTTTGAAGGATGCGGCTGAAAAAGCTAAGAAAGACCTTTCTGGTGTAACTTCTACTCAAATTAGCTTGCCATTCATCACTGCGGGAGAAGCTGGACCACTCCACTTAGAAATGACTTTGACTCGTGCAAAATTTGATGACTTGACTCGTGACCTTGTGGATCGCACAAAAGAACCTGTTCGTCGTGCATTGTCTGACGCTGGTCTTAGCTTGTCAGAAATTGATGAAGTTATTCTTGTTGGTGGTTCAACACGTATCCCAGCCGTTGTGGAAGCAGTAAAAGCTGAAACTGGTAAAGAACCAAACAAATCTGTAAACCCTGACGAAGTGGTTGCTATGGGTGCTGCTATCCAAGGTGGTGTGATTACTGGTGATGTTAAAGACGTTGTCCTTTTGGACGTAACACCGTTGTCACTTGGTATCGAAACTATGGGTGGTGTATTTACAAAACTTATTGACCGCAACACAACTATCCCAACTTCTAAGTCACAAGTCTTCTCTACAGCAGCAGACAACCAACCAGCCGTTGATATCCATGTTCTTCAAGGTGAACGTCCAATGGCTGCAGACAACAAGACACTTGGACGCTTCCAATTGACAGACATTCCTGCTGCACCTCGTGGTATCCCTCAAATCGAAGTAACCTTTGATATTGACAAAAACGGTATCGTGTCTGTTAAGGCTAAAGACCTTGGTACGCAAAAAGAACAACACATCGTTATTCAATCGAACTCCGGTTTGACAGACGAAGAAATTGACCGCATGATGAAAGATGCAGAAGCAAACGCCGAAGCAGATAAAAAACGTAAAGAAGAAGTGGATCTCCGCAACGAAGTGGATCAAGCTATCTTTGCAACTGAAAAGACAATCAAAGAAACAGAAGGCAAAGGTTTTGATGCAGAACGTGACGCTGCTCAAGCTGCTCTTGATGAATTGAAAAAAGCCCAAGAAGATAACAACTTGGATGACATGAAAGCAAAACTTGAAGCACTCAATGAAAAAGCGCAAGCCCTCGCTGTGAAACTTTACGAACAAGCGGCTGCAGCCCAACAAGCTCAAGCAGGAGCAGAAGGAGCAAGTCAAACAAATACAGGCGACAACAAAGGTGATGATGTCGTAGACGGTGAGTTTACGGAGAAATAAGACGCCAAAGCAGTTCATCTGCTAACGCTTGCCGCTATAAGGCGGTCAAGCTAAGCGGCTTACTAGATCGAAAACAAAGAAAAAATCGTCTTTGCTTTCTCCCGTCGTAACGATGAGACAGGAGTGCTTTAGGAAAATCCTGAAACCTCCTTTGTCACATCTTGGCAAGAACGATTGCGGATTATAATTTAGTGCTTGCTCAATCTTACTTGTAGCCGATTTGTAACAGATAAATTCAGGGGTTGATAAACCAACCTCTGTTTTTGGATAAAGAGGAACTGAACCCGACATAAATATTGGTTCATTTCGTAACAATAACAGAAAGGAACAAAGAGTGTTCATGAAATTGAACACGAGCGGAAAGCTCGGAAATTAGATAAACCTCTTAAGAAATCAGGATTTCTTGTCGGTTTCCTAAATTTCAGTCGCTTTCTGTTCGCTCTTAGTATCTTATATGAACAATACAGAATTTTATGACCGTTTAGGCGTTTCAAAAAACGCATCTCAGGATGAGATTAAGAAAGCCTATCGGAAATTATCAAAAAAATATCATCCAGACATCAATAAAGAACCGGGTGCTGAAGAGAAATACAAAGAAGTCCAAGAAGCTTATGAAACCTTGAGTGATGAGCAAAAACGGGCAGCCTATGACCAATATGGTGCTGCGGGAGCTAACGGAGGCTTCGGTGGCGGAGCTGGCGGTTTCGGAGGCTTTGACGGTTCTAGCTTTGGTGGCTTTGAAGATATTTTCTCTAGCTTCTTTGGTGGAGGTGGTGCAAGTCGCAATCCCAACGCACCTCGTCAAGGAGATGATCTTCAATATCGGGTCAACCTTAAGTTTGAAGAAGCGATTTTTGGTACAGATAAAGAAATTAAATACAATCGTGAGGCGACTTGCCATACTTGTCATGGCTCTGGTGCGAAACCAGGAACTAGCCCAATAACTTGTAGTCGCTGTCACGGATCTGGTGTCATCAATGTGGACACGCAAACTCCACTTGGCATGATGCGCCGTCAGGTGACATGTGATGTCTGCCATGGACGCGGACAAGAAATCAAAGATCCTTGTCAAACCTGTCATGGAACAGGGCATGAAAAACAAGCTCATAGCGTTCATGTAAAAATCCCTGCAGGTGTTGAAACTGGTCAACAAGTTCGCTTGTCTGGTCAAGGTGAGGCCGGTTTCAACGGTGGACCGTACGGAGATCTATATGTCGTCGTTCAGGTGGAATCAAGTGATAAGTTTGAGCGGGATGGATCGACCATTTATTACAAACTGAACCTCAACTTTGTTCAAGCAGCTTTAGGTGACAGCGTGGAAATACCAACCGTTCACGGTGATGTGGAATTAACCATTCCAGAAGGAACACAAACCGGCAAACGCTTCCGCCTGCGTGGAAAGGGAGCACCGAGCCTTCGTGGCGGCAGCATGGGAGACCAGTATGTCACAGTCAATGTTGTAACACCGACAGGACTTAACGACAAACAAAAAGCAGCGTTGAAAGAGTTCGCAGAAGCTGGTGATATGAAAGTCAATCCGAAGAAAAAAGGTTTCTTTGATAAAATGAAAGATGCCTTTGAGCAATAAGAAAAGAGCAGTTTGACGCTGCTCTTTTATATTATAAGGATAAAATTGTGTGTTTTTCATCTTTGGTGATGACGCGCTTGATACCAGTTGGTTGTGTGGAAACAAGTTTTGCTAGAAAATTTGGGTAGGCTTGATACTCATCCATTCGATCTAGTGGAATCCATTCAACTGTTTCACGAGGAGAGAAGCTTGGGAACTGCTGGCCTTTTGACTTCATCAAGTAATAAAAGGAAATTTCATGGCAATTCAGACCAGCTAACTTGCCAGAATTTTGTTGGAAAAAATTTTCGTGAATGAACAGCAATCGATCGATTTCGTAGTCCTGTCCAGTTTCTTCCTTAATTTCTCGAAGAATAGCTTCTTCTGAAGTTTCTCCTAGCTGAACAGCTCCACCTAAAGGATAAAAATAATCCTCGTTTGGATTGGTCATAAAAGCAAGCGCGCCTTCTTCAATAATGACGGCAGCAGCTTTGTAACGAAATCGAGATTTCTTTTTGCAAAAAGTAATATCAGTCATTTATCTTTCCTCCGTATTCTAGTGTAGCATATTTTCAATGAAAACCTGTCCCCGGACAGTTTTGTTTTTACAGTCTTGCGAGGGGCTTTTTTTCTTGTTACAATAAACACATGACACGATATAAAGCGATTATTTCTTACGACGGTCATGGCTTTGCTGGTTTTCAGCGGCAACTTCATGCTCGTAGCGTTCAAGAAGAGATTGAAAAGACTTTAACCAAAATCAATAGTGGGGCATCGGTCGTAATCCATGGTGCAGGACGTACAGACAGCGGTGTTCATGCGCTAGGACAAGTTATTCATTTTGATTTACCACAAAAAAGAGATGGAGAAAAACTACGTTTCGCACTTGATACGCAGACACCAGAAGACATTGATTTTATTAGCGTAGAAGAAGTTAATGAAGCTTTTCATTCAAGATATTGTAAACACAGCAAGACCTATGAATTTATAGTGGATATCGGGCGTCCTAAAAATCCTATGATGCGCTATTATGCAACCCATTACCCTTATCCGCTTGATTTGAGTTTGATTGAAGAAGCTATTGAAAAGTTAGAAGGAACTCACGATTTTACAGGTTTTACAGCGTCAGGAACTAGCGTGGAAAATAAAATACGGACGATTACAAAAGCGAGGCTGGTATTTGATGAAAAACGCAACTTTTTGATGTTTACTTTTTCCGGCAATGGATTTTTATATAAGCAAATCCGCAATATGGTCGGAACATTGCTGAAGATCGGCAACGGTCGAATGCCAGTTGAGCAGATTGATAGAATTTTAACAGAGAAAGATCGTCATTTGGCTGGACCGACTGCAGCGCCAAACGGACTTTATCTAAAGGAGATACGATATGAAGAATAATCTTATTCTGGCAATTTCAGGGAATGATATTTTTAGTGGTGGCGGACTGCATGCTGATTTAGCGACTTACACGGTCAACCAACTACATGGTTTTGTGGCGGTGACTTGCTTGACCGCCATGACGGAGCAAGGTTTTGAGATTATTCCTGTAGACACGACCGTCTTTGCTCAGCAGCTCAACTCTCTCAAGGATGTCCCTTTCTCAGCTATTAAATTGGGGCTTTTGCCCAATGTAGAAGTGGCAGATTTGGCTTTGGATTTTGTGAAAGCTCATGCAGAGACTCCTGTTGTGTTAGACCCTGTCTTAGTTTGCAAGGAAAGCCATGATGTGGAGGTTTCAGCGCTTCGAGATGAACTGATTAAATTTTTCCCTTATGCAAGTATTATCACGCCTAATTTGCCAGAAGCCGAACTCTTGACTCAAAAAGAATTGCGAACATTAGAAGATGTAAAAGAAGCGGCTAAGCTTCTTCATTCCTTGGGCGCTAAATCCGTTGTTATCAAAGGAGGAAATCGCTTAGATGCTCAAAAAGCGATAGATGTTTTTTATGATGGCGAGCGGTTTCAAATTTTAGAATCACCTGTTTTAGACAAGAATAATACTGGTGCGGGCTGTACCTTTGCTTCAAGCATTGCCGGTCAGCTATTATTAGGGAAGTCAACTTTTGAAGCGGTTCAAAATTCAAAAGAATTTGTTTACCGAGCTATCCAACATTCAGATCAATATGGAGTTGTTCAATATGAAAAAGAATCAGACGCATAAACTTGTCCTTTTATCTATGATTGCTGCTTTGACAGTTGTTTTGGGATATTATTTAAAAATTCCAACGCCAACGGGAATTTTAACTTTTCTTGATACAGGAATTTTCTTTGCCGCCTTTTATTTTGGCAGAAAAGAAGGAGCAATTGTTGGTGGTTTAGCCGGATTTCTTATTGATTTGATTTCGGGTTATCCGCAGTGGATGTTTTTTAGCATGATTTTTCATGGTCTACAAGGTTATTTTGCGGGTTTTAAAGGGAAAAGTCGTTATCTTGGTTTAGTATTGGCGACGCTTGTTATGGTAGGGGGGTATGCTGTTGCTTCCACAATCATGCATGGTTGGGGAGCAGCTTTTCCAGAAATATTTCCTAACTTCTGCCAAAATACCTTGGGAATGATTGTCGGAGCTATCTTGAATAAATTGTTGGCAGATGTTTCGAAAAAATAAAGTAAATAAGGGGCATTGTGCCCTTTTTACTTTTAAGAATTTCAGTTTGTAAAAGCAATAAAAATCATTTATAATACAATTAAAACGAGGTGAAATCATGGATTTACAAAAACTTAAAGAACAAACACAAACAATTTTAGCAGATGTTTTAGAAAAATCAGTTCTTTCTGCTGGTGATATTTTTGTGCTTGGACTTTCTTCCAGTGAGGTGATTGGAGGGCATATTGGAAAAAATTCCAGCCAAGAAGTGGGAGAAGTCATTGTCAAAACCATATTGGATATGTTATCCGAGCGTGATCTTTACTTAGCTGTTCAAGGCTGCGAACATGTTAATCGAGCCTTGGTTGTGGAGCGAGAGTTGGCTCAAAAACGAAATCTAGAAATTGTCAATGTCTTGCCCACTCTGCATGCCGGTGGAAGCGGGCAGTTAGCTGCTTTTAAATATATGAACGATCCAGTTGAGGTGGAATTTATCATGGCTCAAGCGGGGCTAGATATCGGAGATACGGCGATTGGTATGCATGTTAAACACGTTCAAATCCCAGTTCGACCAATTTTGAGAGAATTGGGAGAAGCGCATGTGACTGCGCTCGCTAGCCGCCCTAAGCTAATCGGTGGAGCACGTGCTGCTTACCAAAAGGATAAAATTCGGAAAGCATAAAGAGCAAAATCAGCAAATGGACGGAAAAATCATTAAAATTTCATTAGAAAATTTGTGAATTAACGTGTATTTATGGTATAATTGATTGTATTCAATAAATTTTAAGGAGAAATGACAGAATGTCTGTATCATTTGAAAACAAAGAAACAAATCGCGGAGTTTTGACATTTACAATCAGTCAAGAACAAATCAAGCCAGAATTGGATCGCGTGTTTAACTCAGTTAAGAAAACTCTGAATGTACCAGGTTTCCGTAAAGGTCATCTTCCTCGTCCGGTGTTTAACCAAAAATTTGGGGAAGAAGCTCTTTACCAAGACACACTGAACGCCCTTCTCCCAGCTGCTTATGAAGCTGCAGTTAAAGAAGCAGAAATTGAAGTTGTTGCCCAACCACAATTTGACGTGGCTTCTATGGAAAAAGGTCAAGATTGGACCATTACCGCTGAAGTAGTTACAAAACCTGAAGTAAAATTAGGTGAATATAAAAATCTAGAAGTATCTGTTGATGTCTCTAAAGAAGTATCTGACGCAGATGTAGACGCAAGAATTGAACGTGAGCGCAACAATTTAGCAGAGCTTGTATTGAAAGAAGACAAGGCTGCTAATGGCGACACAGTTGTGATTGACTTTGTTGGAACAGTTGACGGTGTTGAATTTGACGGTGGTAAAGGAGATAACTTCTCACTTGAACTCGGAAGCGGTCGATTCATTCCAGGTTTTGAGGATCAATTGGTTGGACATGCTGCTGGCGAAACAGTAGAAGTAAACGTGACATTCCCAGAAGACTATCAAGCAACAGACCTTGCAGGTAAAGATGCTAAGTTTGTTACAACCATTCATGAAGTCAAAGAAAAAGAAGTTCCAGAACTAGATGATGAACTAGCGAAAGACATTGATGAAGATGTTGAAACACTGGATGAATTAAAAGAAAAATACCGCAAAGAATTAGCTGAATCAAAAGAAATTGCTTTTGATGACGCAGTCGAATCTGCAGCACTTGATCTTGCAGTAGAAAATGCAGAAATCGTTGAGTTGCCAGAAGAAATGGTTCACGAAGAAGTTCATCGCTCTGTGAATGAATTCCTTGGAAACATGCAACGTCAAGGTATTTCACCAGATATGTATTTCCAAATCACTGGTACAACGCAAGAAGATCTTCACAAACAACATGAAGCTGACGCTGAAAAACGTACTAAGACAAACCTTGTGATTGAAGCTGTTGCGAAAGCAGAAGGATTTGAAGCAAGTGATGAAGATATTGAAGCAGAAATTGCTTCTCTTGCCGCTGATTACAATATGGAAGTAGAACGCGTTCGTCAACTTCTTTCAGCAGATATGTTGAAACATGATATTGTGATTAAAAAAGCCGTTGAATTGATTACAAGTACTGCAAAAGTAAAATAATCGAACGATAACATAAGGCAAGTTCAGTCGGAAATTCGGCTGAATTGCCTTTTTACTTCTTTTTAATAGAAAAAATGAAAGTCATTTTGGTAAAAATGGTGATTTTCTTGAATAGAAGATAAAATTCTTTTGACGAAAGAAGATTTTTATCGTACAATAAAAAGTAGCGAAAAATTTAATTTATTGAATTTTTGAGAGCAAACAGGGCAGAAGCCCTCAGACTTAAAAGGAGATCGACTTTGGAATTAGAAGTATTTGCTGGACAAGAAAAGAGTGAACTTTCTATGATTGAAGTAGCGCGTGCTATCTTAGAAACACGTGGTCGTCATCATGAAATGTATTTTAACGATCTTGTCAATGAAATTCAAAATTACCTTGAAAAATCAAATAGTGATATTCGTGAAGCCTTGCCACTTTTTTATACAGAGCTAAATGTAGACGGCAGTTTCATTCCTCTTGGAGATAACAAATGGGGCTTGCGTTCATGGTATGCGATTGACGAGGTGGATGAAGAAATTATTACACTTGAAGAAGACGATGAAGAAACTCCGAAGAAACGGAAGAAAAAACGTGTGAATGCCTTTATGGACGGAGATGAAAACGCCATTGATTACAATGATGATGATCCAGAAGATGAAGATTCATACGAAGCAGACCCTGCCCTTAACTATGACGAGGACAATCCAGACGATGAAAAGAGTGAAGTTGAGGCGTATGATGCGGAAATCAATGAAATTGCACCTGATGATTTAGGTGAAGAAGTCGAACTCAATGAAGAGGATGAGGATTACTCAGATGATGAGGTGGATCCAGAAGATGAAGAATAGTTCAGTTTAGAGCATTTTCTGATTTGACAAAAAATCTATTCTGCGATATTATAATATCGGGCACTTCTTTTAAAGAAGTCAAAGGCTCCCTAGCTCTAGGGAGCTGTTTTTGTTTTTACTATTTAGAAGTGAACATGCCTAAAAGCATCGAAAAAAGGAAAGATTGATTTGTGAATGATCGTTCCCCATTTTCATGTGTTTTCTAAATGGGTTTTGTATCTTAGAGAAGGAGAATTTATGGCAACAAAATATATTTTTGTTACAGGTGGTGTAGTTAGTTCGATCGGTAAAGGGATTGTGGCAGCAAGTCTTGGTCGTCTCTTGAAAAACCGTGGCCTTAAGGTGACTATTCAAAAGTTTGACCCATATATCAATATTGACCCAGGAACGATGAGTCCTTACCAACACGGGGAAGTGTTTGTGACGGACGACGGTGCAGAGACAGACTTGGATCTGGGGCACTATGAACGCTTTATTGATATTAACCTAAATAAATATTCAAATGTCACAACAGGTAAGATTTATAGTGAAGTTCTTCGAAAAGAGCGTAAAGGTGAGTACCTTGGAGCAACAGTTCAAGTCATTCCACACATTACAGATGCTTTAAAAGAAAAAATTAAGCGTGCTGCAACGACAACAGATTCTGATGTGATTATCACAGAAGTGGGAGGAACTGTTGGAGATATTGAAAGCTTGCCATTCTTAGAAGCGCTTCGTCAAATGAAGGCAGATGTCGGTGCAGATAATGTAATGTATATTCACACGACCTTGCTTCCATATCTTAAGGCAGCTGGGGAAATGAAAACCAAGCCAACTCAACACTCTGTAAAAGAATTGCGTGGTCTGGGTATTCAACCGAATATGCTGGTCATTCGCACCGAAAAGCCAGCCGGTCAAAATATTAAGAATAAATTGGCACAGTTTTGTGATGTAGCACCAGAAGCAGTGATTGAGTCGCTAGATGTGGAACATTTGTATCAAATTCCGCTGAACTTGCAAGCACAAAACATGGATCAAATCGTTTGTGATCACTTGAAGTTGGACGTGCCAGAAGCAGATATGACAGAGTGGTCTGCTATGGTTGATAAAGTCATGAACTTGAAGAAACAAGTAAAAATTGCACTAGTTGGAAAATATGTGGAACTACCAGATGCGTACATCTCTGTTGTAGAAGCTCTCAAGCACTCTGGTTATGCCAACGATGCGGAAATCAAGCTGAATTGGGTCAATGCGAATGATGTCACAACTGAAAATGTCGCCGAATTACTGAAAGATGCAGACGGTATCATTGTGCCGGGTGGCTTTGGTCATCGTGGGACCGAAGGAAAGATTGCGACGATTCAATATGCTCGTGAAAATGATGTGCCAATGCTTGGAATTTGTCTTGGTATGCAGTTGACTTGTGTTGAATTTGCTCGCCATGTGCTGGGATTTGATGATGCTAATTCTTCAGAACTAAATCCAGATACGAAACATCCTGTTATAGATTTGATGCGGGATCAGATTGATGTAGAAGATATGGGAGGGACGCTTCGTTTAGGACTTTATCCGTCTAAGTTGAAACGCGGTTCCAAAGCGGCTGCAGCTTATGACAATCAAGAAGTTGTTCAGCGTCGTCACCGTCACCGTTACGAATTTAACAATGAATTCCGTCAACAATTTGAAGATGCTGGTTTTGTATTCTCAGGAGTTTCACCTGATAATCGTCTGGTGGAAATTGTTGAAATGCCAGAAAATAAATTCTTTGTGGCTTGTCAATACCACCCAGAATTATCTAGCCGTCCTAATCGTCCAGAAGGACTTTATACCGCTTTTGTCACAGCAGCAGTTGAAAATAGTGAGAAATAAGATTGGAAGCAATTCCAGTCTTTTTAGCATTTCTCATAGGAGAAAAATTTGTCAATATGGATGAAAGACAGCATTTTAAAACTAAAGTAAGAAATTTTCTCCTAAAAATGATACAATTTGAATAGTTGATGAGCTCAATAAATAATAAAACGGAGGTGGATCATGATGAAGTTTATACTGAATGAAAGTCTCGCAATGCTTGGGATTAAAAATGTGGTTATTGGCATCGCTAAAAATGTAGATCCACGTGCACCTTTACCTGCTTCATTTTTGAAAAAGCAAAAAGAGATGGAAAAGTGGGCATTGAATTGCGATATCGATGAGGTGTCTGATACTCCAGTCATTCAAGGCTACAAGGATTTATTGCAAAGTGTCGGACGTAGTGTCAAGAAGAATCCTCCTACCGTTTTGGCGCTTATTCGGAATATTCGACATCGTGGATCCATCCCGAATATTAATAGTATTATTGATATTTATAATGTTGAATCTTTACATTCTTTATTAGCCATTGGTGGGCATGATTTGGATAAAATAGCGGGGCAAATTGAATTTACGGTTAGTCAAAAAGAAGATGTTTTTCTACCGATTTTATCTACGGAAAAACACGTTTCACAGACTGATTATGTTTATCGTGATCAAAAAGGAATTTTAGCATGGCTAGATGTTCGTGACGGAGAAAACTATAAATTTGATGACGAGACAAAGAATGCTATTTTTATCATTCAAGGAAATGCTTATACATCTGTGGAAATGCGTTTAGAAGCACTGGAGCGCATTGAGAACGATTTGGCAGAATGTATGCCGAATCTGGATTTTGAAACGTATGTCATTCACCCAGAGGGGAAATAACCTAAAAAGCAATGCATCCATCAATAGGATACGAGAAGTGAGTCCGTTGTTTGAAAGCATTTGGAATACAATCACATTTTTTAGTAAAAGATTTGTTTGAAAATTCTTTACTTTTTATGAAGATATAGTATAATTAGAATATATCATACTTTTCGGAGGTAACTATGAAAAAAAGTAAAATCATCGCAGTTGCGGGGCTAGCTCTTTTAACGTCTGGTCTTTTAGCTGCTTGCTCGGGTTCGAAATCGAGCTCAGCTGAAACAAAATTTGGTTATGTGTATTCTAGTGATCCAGAAACTTTGGATTATGTAACATCAGGAAAAGCAACCACTAGCGATCTTGTGACAAATGGAGTTGACGGATTGTTAGAAAATGACAAATATGGAAATCTTGTACCATCAATGGCTAAGTCATGGACTGTATCAAAAGATGGTTTAACCTATACTTATAAACTTCGTAAGGGTGCCAAATGGTACACATCAGAAGGGGAAGAATACGCAGAAGTTAAAGCGCAAGACTTTGTAACTGGTTTGAAACATGCTGCCGATAAAAAATCTGAGGCGCTTTATTTGGTTCAAAACTCAATTAAAGGTTTAGATGCTTACGTGAATGGTCAAACAAAAGACTTTTCAACGGTAGGTGTGAAAGCAGTTGATGATTATACTGTTCAGTATACATTGAACAAGCCAGAACCATATTGGAATTCTAAGACAACCTCTGCCATTATGTGGCCAATCAATGCCGAATTTTTGAAATCTAAAGGAAATAAATTTGGCCAATCAACAGACCCTAACTCAATCCTTTATAATGGACCATTCTTGATGAAAGCTATCACAGCAAAATCTGCGGTAGAATATGTTAAAAACAAACATTATTGGGATAAAGATAAAGTAAATGTTGATAGCATCAAGTTGGCTTATTATGATGGTCAAGACCAAGATTCATTAGCACGTAACTTTAAAGATGGTGCTTATACGTATGCACGTCTCTTCCCAGCAAGTTCAAACTTTTCAACTTTTGAAAAGGACTTCAAAGACAATATCTATACATCAGAAGCTGGTGCAGGAACAGCAGTTTTAGGACTTAATATTGACCGTCAAACGTACAACCACACTGCTAAAAAAACAGATGAAGAAAAAAATTCAACGAAAAAAGCATTGTTGAATAAAGACTTCCGTCAAGCGCTGAACTTTGCGCTTGACCGCGACTCTTACGCTGCACAAGTCAATGGTAAAGAAGGCGCTGCTAAAGCAATCCGCAATATGTTTGTACCGTCTGACTTTGTCCAAGTTGGAGAAAAATCATTTAGCGATGTTGTAGAAGAAAAATTAGCTAGCTATGGTGATGACTGGAAGGGTGTCAAATTAGCAGATTCACAAAACGGTTTGTACAATCCAGACAAAGCAAAAGCGAAATTTGCAAAAGCAAAAGAAGCATTGCAAGCTCAAGGTGTGCAATTCCCAATCCACATAGATGTTCCTGTAATTGAAACTTCTAAAAACTTTGTTGCTCGTATGCAATCTATGAAACAATCTATTGAAAAAGTGCTTGGCAAAGAAAATGTTGTCATGGACTTGAATATGATGTCAGAAGATGATGTAATGAACATCACTTATTATGCTCCGAATGCAGCTAGCGAAGATTGGGATCTCTCAGGTATCGTTGGTTGGACTCCTGACTATCAAGACCCATCTACTTATCTTGACATTTTGAAATCAACATCTTCTGATAATACGAAAACTTGGTTTGGATTTGACTCTGGTAGTGAAAATGCTGGTGCTAAAGCAGTTGGCTTGGACGAATATAATAAATTAGTCGATGAAGCAGGTGCAGAAACAACAGACATTGCAAAACGTTATGAAAAATATGCAGCAGCACAAGCTTGGTTAACAGACAGTTCACTTGTCTTACCAACAATGGCTTCAACAGGTGCCGGAACTTTTGTGTCACGCATTCAACCGTTCTCAGGTGCATTTGCGCAAACAGGTAGTAAAGGTAGCTCAACCTACTTCAAATACATTAAAGTCGGTAACGATACTGTCACTAAGAAAGACTATGAAGCAGCTAAGAAGAAATGGCAAAAAGAAAAAGCCGAGTCTAATAAAAAAGCTCAAGATAAATTAGCTGATCATGTAAAATAATACAACCTATAAAAGCAGGTGAAACTCACTAAAAGGTGAGGAAAACCTGTTTTTTTCTATCTATAAAATTGTAAGGTTAATATAATTCCTTTGATACTAGGTCTGAAAAATATGTCATAAAATTTAGAAAATTCTATTTACTTTTCACTTTTTGTGTGCTAGAATGTATAGAAATAATGGTTTGGGGAGGAATATTCATGAAAAAAAGTAAAATTATTACCCTTGCAGCGCTAGCCTTGCTTGCAACAGGAACTTTAGCAGCTTGTTCTAGCTCTAAAACAAGCTCTGGGAATAAAACATTCTCATATGTTTATGAGCAGGATCCAGATAATTTGAACTATTTGACAACTGGGAAAGCAGCTACTGCAAATCTTACCAGCAATGTTATTGACGGACTCTTGGAAAATGACCGTTATGGAAATCTAGTTCCTTCTGTGGCGAAGGATTGGACCGTCTCTAAAGATGGCTTGACTTATACTTATACACTTCGTAAGGGTGTGAAATGGTACACATCAGAAGGCGAAGAGTATGCAGAAGTTAAGGCACAAGACTTTGTAACGGGCTTAAAATATGCTGCAGACAATAAATCTGATGCTATTTACTTGGTGCAAGATTCTGTTAAAGGCTTGGATGCTTACATGAAAGGTGAAAATAAAGATTTCTCTTCTGTCGGTATCAAAGCAGTCGATGATTACACGGTTCAATACACTCTTAATCGACCAGAAAGTTTTTGGAACTCAAAAACAACAATGGGTGTTCTAGCACCAGTTAATGCAGAATTTTTGAAATCAAAAGGCAATAAATTTGCACAAGCAACAGATCCATCTAGTCTTCTTTATAATGGACCATACTTGCTAAAATCTATCACAGCAAAATCATCTGTCGAATTTGCGAAAAATCCAAACTATTGGGATAAGAAAAATGTGCACATTGATAACATCAAGTTGTCTTACTATGATGGTCAAGATCAGGACAAACTTGCTAAAGGATTTAGCGATGGTTCATTTACTAATGCCAAAGTATTTCCAACAAGTCCAAGTTATGCTTCTGTCAGCAAGAAATACAAAGATAACATCGTTTATACTCCGCAAGATGCAACGACTTACCTAGTAGCTACAAACATTGACCGTCAATCTTACAAACATACTTCAAAGACAACAGATGTTCAAAAGACTTCTACTAAGAAAGCTTTGCTAAACAAGGATTTCCGTCAAGCGATTACCTTTGCATTTGACCGCACAGCTTATGCATCACAGGTGAATGGTAAAGACGGTGCGACGAAGATGCTCCGTAATCTCTTTGTACCGCCAACATTTGTTCAAACAGATGACAAGAGCTTTGGAGAATTGGTCAAAGAAAAATTAGTTGGTTATGATGAAAGTTGGAAAGATGTCAACTTAAATGATGCGCAAGATGGTCTTTACAATCCAACTAAAGCTAAAGAAAAATTAGCGAAAGCGAAAGCAGCGCTTCAAGCAGACGGTGTTCAATTCCCAATCCACATTGATATGCCAGTTGACCAAACAGCAACTAATAAAGTTCAACGTGTGCAATCATTGAAACAATCGATTGAAAAAAATCTTGGGAAAGAAAATGTTGTGATTGATATTCAACAAATGTCTAAAGACGACGTGAATAATATCACTTACTTTGCCGAATCCGCAGCTGCAGAAGATTGGGACCTTTCTGATAATGTCGGTTGGAGTCCAGACTTCCAAGACCCATCTACTTATCTTGATGTCATCAAACCTTCAAGTGGTGAAAACACTAAGACTTATCTAGGATTTGATGCAGGTACGAATAACGCTGCAGCAGCACAAGTTGGTATGAACGAATATGAAAAGTTGTTGAATGAAGCTGAAAAAGAAACCACTAATACGAATGCACGCTATGAAAAATATGCTGCAGCCCAAGCTTGGTTGACTGATAATGCTTTGGTTATTCCGACAACAACCTTGACTGGTCGTCCAATTCTTTCTCGTACAGTGCCATTTACTAATCCATTTGCTTGGTCAGGAAACAAAGGGAATAGTGAAATCATTCTATATAAATATCTTGAACTCCAAGATGAGCCTGTGACTCAAAATCAATACAAGAAAGCAATGGAAAAATGGAATAAAAAGCGCACAGAATCTAATAAAAAGGCTCAAGAAGAACTTGCAGATCATGTTAAATAATTGAAAAAAATTAGATAAAATTTAACAGAAAAACAAAAAAAGTTCAATTATGATAAAAATATTCTGACAATTGATTTTACAATTAACCAGAATTGTGATATAATTTTAAACAATCAGTTTAAAAATTGAAGGTATTCTAAAATTGAAAATAGGTATTTGTCGTGACGCGTGGCATTTCTCTATCAGTTCCTTCGGTCTTGGCTGACAGGTTATGTTTAATAACTTAACCATAGTTATTAAAGTGGAATATCTGATGTGACTCATGCTGAATCATTAAAATACAAAAAGAATTAGCAGATCATGTAAAATAAACTTCTCATCAGAACTTTCTCTAACAGGAGGGAAAGTTCTTTTGGGATTTTAAAGGAAACGGTAAATGAAGAAATATATTTTTATGCGTATCTTACGCTCTTTAGTATCTATTTTCATGGTAACAACGCTGACTTACACCATTATCTATACCATGGTGCCTAGGAAGTTGATTTTCAAACAGGACCCAAACTATAACAAAATAGCGACAACTCCTGATAAAAAAGCCAATTACGAAAATACGATTTTTGAGCGTATGGGTTACATTGACTACTATGATACGAAGGAATTACAAGAAAAAGCTAGTAAAGAGAATTCCTCTGTAACAGTAGAACCTACTAATGCAAATAAAAAAATCTATGAAGCTTACATCAAAAAGCTGGGACGCGGTTGGAAATTGCAGCAATTTAAAGAAAGCAAGCAATTTTATGCAACTCGTGAAGTTCCAGTCTATGAACGCGTTCTTGGTTTCTATGGTAATTTGATTCAAATTGACCATACAGGTGCTGTGAAAGATGCTTCTAATCCGAATTTGAAGCGTTATATTCGCATTGAAAATGATCCTGCTATTGGTTGGTCTGTTGTTGGTTCTGGAACGAGACATAAATATTTATTGTACTTCAATAGTCAGTTTCCATTTATCCACCAAAATTTTGTAAGATTAAATCTAGGAACTTCTTATCCGACCTATGCTAATCTTCCTGTTTTACAGGTTATTTCACAAGGGCAAGGTCAAACGAAGACATCAGAAGTTCAATTTCCAACAGGAAAGAAAACATCATCTGTTAATATTTATACGCGTACATACAAGTCTCCAAAACAAGCCGATGCACGCGATGTTGCTAATTACGGAAAAGATGATCCTTATACGGCGACAGAGAGCAATTATCAATATCCATCTATGATTGTGAGCTCTTCTATTGTTGGGTTGATTGGTTTGGCCTTGTCATACTTAATCGCCGTTCCACTTGGATCTTATATGGCTCGCTTTAAGAATACATTGTTTGATAGTATTTCAACCGGTGCTTTGACTTTCTTAATGTCACTGCCAACTATTGCCTTGGTTTATATCATTCGGTTGATTGGCTCAGCAATTGGTTTGCCTGATTCATTCCCTATTTTGGGAGCAGGTGATTGGCGCTCTTATGTGCTGCCGGCAGTTATTCTTGGACTCTTGAGTGCGCCTTGGACAGCAGTGTGGATTCGCCGTTATATGATTGACTTGCAATCACAAGATTTTGTTCGTTTTGCACGTGCAAAAGGTCTTTCTGAAAAAGAAATTTCTAATAAACATATTTTCAAAAATGCCATGGTGCCACTTGTATCCAGCATTCCAAACTCAGTTATTGGGGTTATTACAGGTGCAACTTTGACTGAAACAGTCTTTGCTTTCCCTGGTATGGGTAAGATGTTGATTGACTCTGTTAAAGCTTCAAATAATTCTATGGTCGTTGGTCTTGTCTTTATCTTTACTTGTCTTTCTATCTTCGCTCTTCTATTGGGTGATATTCTGATGACAGTACTTGACCCACGTATTAAATTAACATCAAAAGGAGGTAAATAATGGCTACAATTGATAAGACTAAGTTCCAATTTGTCAAACGCGATGATTTTGCCTCTGAAACAATTGATGCTCCAGCCTATTCTTACTGGAAATCAGTTATGCGTCAGTTCCTAAAAAAGAAATCAACAGTTATCATGTTGGGAATTTTGGTCGCTATTATTTTGATGAGTTTCATTTATCCGATTTTCTCAGATTTTGACTTTAACGATGTCAGCAAGGTGAATGATTTCGGTGCGCGTTATATTAAACCAAACGGTCAATATTGGTTTGGTACAGATAGCAACGGGAAATCTCTTTTTGACGGAGTATGGTTTGGAGCTCGTAACTCCATCCTCATTTCTGTCATTGCAACCGTGATTAACTTAGTTATTGGTATTGTGATTGGCGGTATCTGGGGAATTTCAAAAACCGTTGACCGTATCATGATGGAAGTGTATAATATCATTTCTAACATCCCTTCTCTCTTGATTGTCATTGTCTTGACTTATTCAATTGGTGCTGGTTTCTGGAACTTGATTTTTGCTATGACCATCACAGGTTGGGTTGGGATTGCTTATACGATTCGTATCCAAATCATGCGTTATCGCGACTTGGAATATAACCTTGCCAGCCGAACTTTGGGTACGCCAACACTGAAAATCATCGTGAAAAACATCATGCCACAATTGGTTTCTGTTATTGTGACCACGGCTTCGCAACTGCTTCCAAGTTTCATTTCTTATGAAGCGTTTCTATCGTTCTTTGGTTTAGGGCTTCCTGTCACAGTACCAAGTTTGGGACGGTTAATTTCAGATTATTCACAAAACGTGACAACAAATGCGTATCTTTTCTGGATTCCATTGACAACCTTGATTTTGGTTTCTCTTTCATTGTTCGTTGTCGGTCAAAACTTAGCGGACGCTAGTGATCCACGTACACATAGATAGGAGTAAATATGACACAAGAAAAAAATGTAATATTGACTGCTCGCGATATTGTCGTGGAATTTGACGTTCGTGATAAAGTCTTAACAGCCATTCGTGGTGTTTCGCTTGACCTTATCGAAGGTGAGGTTCTTGCACTTGTAGGAGAATCTGGTTCTGGTAAGTCTGTCTTGACAAAGACATTTACAGGAATGTTAGAGGAAAATGGTCGAGTTGCTCAAGGAACGATTGATTACCGTGGACAAGATTTGACAAAATTGAAGTCTAATAAAGATTGGGAACCTATACGCGGTGTTAAAATTGCAACAATCTTCCAAGATCCGATGACGAGTTTGGACCCTATTAACACAATTGGTAGCCAAATTACAGAAGTGATTATCAAGCATCAAAAGAAAACGCCAAAAGAAGCAAAAGAAATGGCTGTTGACTATATGAATAAGGTCGGCATTCCTGATGCTGAAAAGCGTTTTAATGAATACCCATTCCAATATTCAGGAGGAATGCGTCAACGGATTGTTATTGCTATTGCGCTTGCTTGTCGACCTGATATCCTTATCTGTGATGAACCAACGACAGCGCTTGACGTTACGATTCAGGCACAAATCATTGATTTGTTGAAATCTTTGCAGCAAGAATATGAATTTACAACTATTTTTATCACCCACGACCTTGGAGTGGTAGCAAGTATTGCAGATAAGGTTGCGGTTATGTATGCTGGTGAAATCGTAGAGTATGGAACAGTAGAAGAAGTCTTTTACGATCCACGTCACCCTTACACTTGGAGTTTGTTATCTAGTCTACCTCAGTTGGCAGATGATAAGGGTGAGTTGTATTCAATCCCTGGAACGCCGCCATCTCTTTATTCACAATTGCAAGGAGATGCATTTGCCTTGCGTTCAGATTATGCTATGGAAATTGATTTTGAAGAGAAGCCACCTCAAATCTATGTAACGGATACCCACTGGGCAAAAACATGGTTGTTACATGAGAATGCTCCAAAAGTGAATAAGCCAGCTGTTATTGATGATTTACACGAAAAAATTAGCTCAAAAATGGGCTTTGCCCATTTAGACGCCTAGGAGGAAGGAAATGCCTGAAAAATTAGTAGAAGTTAAAGATTTGGAAATTTCTTTCGGTGAGGGAAGCAAGAAATTTGTTGCTGTTAAAAATGCTAATTTCTTTATCAATAAAGGAGAAACGTTTTCACTTGTAGGAGAATCTGGTTCTGGTAAAACGACAATTGGTCGTGCGATTATTGGTTTAAATGATACGAGTCATGGAGAGATTTTCTTTGAAGGGAAAAAAATCAATGGCAAAAAATCAAAAGAAGAAGAGTCAGAAATCATTCGTAAAATTCAAATGATTTTCCAAGACCCTGCTGCTAGTTTGAATGAACGTGCGACAGTTGATTATATCATTTCGGAAGGCTTGTATAATTTCCATTTATTTAAAGATGAAGAAGAACGCAAGAAAAAAGTGAAAGATATTATTCATGAAGTTGGATTGTTATCAGAGCATTTAACACGTTACCCGCATGAATTTTCTGGTGGTCAACGTCAGCGGATTGGGATTGCCCGTGCGCTTGTTATGGAACCAGATTTTGTCATTGCAGATGAGCCGATTTCAGCTTTGGACGTGTCTGTGCGGGCACAAGTTTTAAACCTACTGAAAAAATTCCAAAAAGAATTAGGTTTGACTTATCTCTTTATTGCTCACGATTTATCGGTTGTACGCTTCATTTCAGATCGTATTGCGGTTATTTATAAGGGTGTGATTGTCGAAGTAGCTGAAACAGAAGAACTCTTTAACAATCCAATTCATCCTTATACTCAGTCTTTATTGTCAGCTGTGCCAATTCCAGATCCAATCTTGGAACGGAAGAAAGTGTTGAAAGTCTATGATGCTAATCAGCATGATTATTCAACGGATAAGCCAGAAATGGTCGAAATTCGTCCTGGACACTTTGTGTGGGCTAATAAAGCAGAAGTTGAAAAATATAAAAAAGAATTATAACATCATTCTTTGACTTTGAGAGAATTTTAAAAATCACTTTAGAGGTTATCTAGAGTGATTTTTGAATTCATGTTATCTTTTTCTGGACGATTCTATTTTAAACTGTACTATACTAGATATGATAGAAAAGAGGAGTAATGGAATGTATCAATTGATTGCGTTTGATATGGATGGAACACTTTTGACTAGTAAAAAAACGATTGCCAAAAGCAGCGTTGAAGCGATTGGGAGAGCTCAAGATGCTGGTAAACAAGTTGTACTTTCAACAGGACGCTCTTTGTCAGAACTGCTTCCTTATGGAGATGATTTGCGCGGGATTCGCTATGCTATTCTTGCAAGTGGTGCATTGATTTATGATTTGGAGGCTAAATGCGTTTTAGCTAAGCAAACCTTGCCTGCTATAGCAGTGGATAAGGTGAAGGCGATAGCAGAAGCTCAAGATTTGATGCTGGTTTGTATGATTGACGGACAAGGCTATCTTCAAAAATCACATTTTGAGAATATTGCTAACTTTTATATGGAAATTTATACTGAACTTTATGATAAAACAGCTATCTTGGTGGATAACATTTACGATTTGTTAGCTAAGGAGAGAGAGCATTTTGACAAAATCAATATTTATCACTTTACGGCAAGGGATCGAGATCAATCGTATGAAACTTTATTGTCTGAAAAGATAACGATGATAAAAGCTGAAGTAAGTGGTCTTGAACTAACAGCGCAAGGAGTTGAAAAGGGGCAGGGTTTAGCTCACCTTGCTCAAAAATTAAATCTTCCTATGGAGCAAATCATTGCTGTTGGGGATGCTGACAATGATGAAAGCATGATTCGCGAAGCAGGTTTTGGTGTTGCTATGGGAAATGCCAATGAGAATATCAAAGGTTTGGCAGATATTATTGTGGCAGATAACGACCACGGTGGCTGTGCGCAGGCTATTGATGATGTGCTTCTGGCAGATAAAATATAAGAACAACGAATAAACACTAACCCCCACTTAAGATTTCTCAATACTTAAGTGGGGGTTTAACTATCTCACAGTATTAAATACTCTTTCCTGAAGAGAGGTGGACGGGAAGAAAGTAGCCGGTTGTCACAACTTCTTCACCAGCAATTTTTCGAAGCAACAAATCTACCAGTAAACAAGCTATATCTTTCAATGGTTGCTGTATAGTGGCTAGTTGGGGATAGTAGTTTTCTACAAAATAAGTTCCGTCGTAGCCAATGACTTTTAGCTCCTCTGGAATTTTGATTTCCAATTCTTGAGCGACTTTCATGATTAAAATGGCTGTCAAATCATCTGAAGCAAAAATGGCATCAGGTTTTCTATGTTTTAAAATATTTTTGATTTCCATTTCTTTGCGAATAGGAGAGAAGTCACTTGATACATTGATAATTGGTGCATCAGGTAGAATGGAAGCAAAACCTGCATGGCGGAGACCTGTCGGGGAGTTTGAATTATCATTTCCGGTAATCATAATGATATTTTGGGCACCGGATTTGACCAAGGTTTCTGCAGCCAAGACACCACCAGCATAGTTGTCCGAAGATACAACAGGAATGGAAGGGGATAAGTTGCGGTCAAAAGAGATAATGGGAGCTGTTACACGGTCATAATCAGAGATGCCTAAGTTGTGGCTACCTGAGATAATGCCATCCACTTGATTGGCTTCTAGCATCTCCAGATACTCTTTTTCCTTACTTGAATTGTGCTCGCTATTGCAGATGATTGTCTTGTAGCCTCTTTTGAATAACTCATGCTCTAATTTGTCAATGAGTTCGGCATAAAAAATGTGACTGATATTTGGGAAAATCAATCCAATCAGTTTAGCGGATTTTCCTTGTAAGCTACGAGCGAGATTATTGGGCTTGTATCCCAACTCGCGCATGGCCTCATTGACTTTTGTAATCGTTTTTTCTGAGAGGTAGCCTTTTTTGTTAATTACACGAGATACAGTGGTTGGGCTGACTCCAGCAATTTTTGCAACATCAGTTAACTTCGCGACCATAATCTAATTCATAGTAAGTTCCAGTTGGATTTCCCTCGTTGATAAAAATACCGTTTTGGTTTTCATGAGGGAAAACGCGACCTGAAAATACCTTTTCTCCTTTGTTAATAAAAATTTCAAAAACTGACTTATCAATGAAGATAGTAGCAGTTGTAGCTTGGTTTTCAATCGTACAACTACGAACAGTACCAAATTCAAGAGCGTATTGCTCACCGGCTTGACTACGGTCAACTGTTACTTGACCATTTTTGATGTCAAAGCGAATGCGTAACCCCTTATGCTCTTGATCTGCAAAGAGGACGATTTCAGCTTGTGAATCAGCTGTAAATTCTAGTTCTAATTCATAGCAGTTCTTTGTTTGCGCTTGGTTAGCAAACGTTTGGATATTATCTGTGCGTAAGGATGTGATAGCTGGGACAGGGTATTGATAGAGTTTACCGTCTTTTAGGGTTAATTCTTTGACCAAAGAGAATGTTCCTTGGTGGTCGAAACGGTCAGATGGATAAGCGATATCTGGCAAACCCAGCCAGCTGACAGCTAAGGCACGGCCATCTGGAGCATTGAAAGCTTGAGTGGCGTAGCATTCAAATCCATAATCTAAATTTTGCAGAGGACTAGGTTCAACAATTGCTACTTTCTTTGTGTCAAACGATTGACCTATTTTATACATATTTGGATAAATATTGTCATAAGGGACAATTTCTTTTGATAAACCTTGAGGACAGTAGAGCAAAACAGGCTTCTCATCAATAAAGACAAGATTTGGGCACTCCATCATGTAGGCGGTGTTATCATTTTCAAAGTGTAAATTACCGACTTCTTCCCAGTTTGTATAATCGTTGTCAACCGCTTTATAAAGCTTGATATAGCCTTTTTTGTCAAGGTTTTGTCCCCCAACAATGGCATAAAATTGTCCGTGGTAGTTAAAAATCTGAGGATCACGGAAATGATCTGTAGTGTCCTGAGGCTGTTCAATCAAGATCTTGTTTAGTTTTTGAATATGTCCGTCTTTGTCCAGCAAAGCGCCGATTTGGTAAGGGTGACGAACCCAATTCTCATCACGGACATTCCCAGTATAGAATAGGAAAAGTTTGTCGTCAAACTGCATAGCAGAGCCAGAGTAAGCACCGTGACTGTCTAATGGGGTGTCTGGCAGAACACGAACACCGGTTTCTGTGAAGTGTACGAGGTCATTACTTTCCAGTTGTACCCAGGACTTGAGCCCATGAGTTGCACCAAATGGAAAATTTTGATAGAAGGCAATCCATTTTCCGTCAAAATAGGAAAAACCATTTGGGTCATTCAGCAGTCCCGTATCAGGCTCTACGTGGTAGGTAGCACGCCAAGGTGATGTAGCGATTTTATTTTTTATCTGTTGGATTTCGTTTTCAGTCCATTGTTCATAGCGTTTGTAGCGTTGTTCGGTTGTCCAAGCCAATCTTTTGTCCTCCGAGATAGTTTTCTTACTTATATAGTAAACGTTTTCTCTGAAAAAATCAACTTTTTAATAGAAAAAAATTAAATTTCTGCAAAACGCTTGACATATTTTGAAATCATGTTAAAATAATAGTCGTAGGAGCGATTAAATCGCTTTCATAAATTTTAATTATTTTCAATAAGGAGATGCAAATGGAAAATAAGGACATTGCAAAAGCAGTCATTGAGGCCATTGGCGGACGTGACAATGTAAGTAGTGTTGCTCACTGTGCGACCCGTCTGCGTGTCATGGTCAAAGATGAAGCTAAGATTGATAAAGACAGAGTTGAGAATCTTGAAAAGGTTCAGGGAGCTTTCTTTAACTCAGGTCAATATCAAATTATCTTTGGTACTGGTACAGTGAATAAAATCTATGATGAAGTGGTAGCACTTGGTTTGCCTACGTCTTCAACTGGTGAACAAAAAGCAGAAGCAGCTAAAAAGGGGAATTGGTTCCAACGTGCCGTTCGTACATTTGGTGACGTATTTGTGCCAATCCTGCCAGCAATCGTAGCAACAGGTCTCTTCATGGGGATTCGTGGTGCGATTAATAACGATACAATTCTTGGGTTATTTGGCACGACTTCAAAAGCATTCGCTGCATCAGACTTCTATACTTACACAGTTGTGTTGACAGATACAGCCTTTGCCTTCTTCCCGGCTTTGATTTCTTGGTCAGCTTTCCGTGTATTCGGTGGTAATCCAGTTATTGGTATTGTACTTGGTTTGATGTTGGTCAATACAGCTCTTCCAAATGCATGGGATGTAGCTTCTGGTGCTGCAAAGCCAATCATGTTCTTTGGTTTCATTCCAGTAGTTGGTTATCAAAACTCAGTATTGCCAGCCTTCTTCATTGGACTACTTGGTGCGAAACTTGAAAAATGGTTGCATAAGAAAATTCCAGATGTGCTTGATTTGCTCGTTGTGCCATTCTTGACCTTCCTTGTGATGTCAGTTCTTGGACTCTTTGTCATTGGTCCGATCTTCCACTCACTTGAAAATGTCATTCTTGCTGCAACAAAAGCTATTCTTGCTTTGCCGTTTGGTTTAGCTGGTCTCATCCTTGGTGGTGTACATCAGCTTATCGTGGTAACCGGTGTTCACCATATCTTCAACTTATTAGAAGCGCAATTAATTGCAAATGAAGGAAAAGATGCCTTTAATGCGATCATCACAGCTGCTATGACTGCCCAAGCGGGTGCAACTCTTGCAGTTGGTGTAAAAACAAAATCTAAAAAACTAAAAGCTCTTGCATTCCCAGCTGCTCTCTCTGCAGGTCTTGGAATTACTGAACCAGCTATTTTCGGGGTAAACTTACGTTATGGTAAACCATTTGTACTTGGTCTTGTTGCCGGTGCTGCTGGTGGTTGGTTAGCTTCTATTCTTGGACTTGCTGGTACTGGATTTGGTATTACTATTATCCCAGGTACACTTCTCTATCTGAATGGGCAAGTTCTTCAATATATCTTCATGGTACTTGTAACTACTGGTCTTGGATTTGGTTTGACTTACGCATTTGGTTACAAAGATGCTGAAGAAGAAGTGACTGAAGCAAAAGAAGTAGTAGAAGCTAATGAAGCAGCTGCACCAGTCCTTTCTGATGAAACAATTGTTTCTCCAATCGTTGGTCAAGTGGTTGACTTGAAAGATGTCAATGATCCAGTGTTCTCAAGTGGTGCTATGGGACAAGGAATCGCAGTAAAACCTAGCGAAGGTGTTGTGTATGCTCCTGCGGATGCAGAAGTGACAATTGCATTTGCAACTGGTCACGCTTACGGCTTGAAAACGGCAAATGGTGCTGAAATCTTGATTCACGTAGGTATTGACACAGTTTCTATGAACGGTGACGGATTTGATCAAAAAGTTGCTCAAGGTGATAAGGTGAAAGCTGGCGATGTTCTTGGTACATTTGATGCTGCGAAAATTGCAGCCGCTGGTCTTGATGACACAACTATGGTGATTGTTACCAACACAGCTGATTATGCTTCTGTTACTCCTGTTGCAGAGGGTACAGTAGCGAAAGGCGATGCTGTGATTGAGCTAAAAGCCTAACCGTATAATGTGATAAGAGGCTGAGCAAAAAGGTTCAGCTTCTTCACTTTTGGTTAACAAAACACATTAACACAGCGGTTTATTGTTTTCTTTGCTCGCTTCACGTCTCAAAGTTGTCAATCAACTGTGCGGGGTGGGAAACGAACTTTTTCCGGTTCTTTCCCACTCCCTTTTCTTTGAAAAAGAGAAGAAAAAGTAAGATTTTTACTCAGAAGTCATACGAGGATATGCTATAATGAATAGAGAAGAAAACAAAATTAAAAGAGGTTTTGAAATGACAAAATTGTATGGAAGCCTAGAAGCTGGTGGTACAAAATTTGTGTGTGCAGTTGGGGATGAAAAATTTGAAGTAGTTGAGAAAACACAATTTCCAACGACCACACCGATTGAAACGTTGGATAAGACGATTGCATTTTTCTCTCGTTTTGAGAATTTAGCCGGTCTTGCAGTTGGTTCTTTTGGACCGATTGATATTGACCCTAATTCAAAAACGTATGGTTTTATCACGACGACACCTAAACCACATTGGGCAAATGTTGATATTGTGGGAGCTTTGCGGCGTGCTTTAAATGTGCCGATTTACTTTACGACAGATGTCAATAGCTCTGCTTATGGTGAAGTGGTGGCGCGAAATAATGCAGGCGGACGCATTGAAAATCTAGTTTACTATACGATTGGGACGGGGATTGGAGCCGGTGCTATTCAACGTGGTGAATTTGTTGGTGGGACGGGTCATCCAGAAATGGGGCATTACTACGTTGCAAAACACCCAATGGATGTGGAAAAAGAATTTAATGGAGTGTGTCCATTCCATAATGGCTGTTTAGAGGGATTAGCTGCTGGACCTAGTTTAGAGGCCCGGACAGGCATTCGAGGTGAAAATATTGAACTAAACAGCTCTGTTTGGGATATTCAAGCCTATTATATTGCGCAAGCAGCAATTCAAGCGACAGTGACTTTCCGACCAGATGTGATTGTCTTTGGTGGAGGTGTTATGGCGCAACAGCACATGTTGGATCGCGTTCGTGAAAAGTTCACAGTTTTGTTGAATGGTTATTTGCCTGTTCCAGATGTACGTGATTACATTGTAACGCCAGCGGTTGCAGGAAATGGGTCAGCGACACTTGGAAACTTTGTCTTAGCTAAAAAAGTCAGCGAAAAAGCCAAAGGATAATTGAGTAATTGAGAGCAAGTGAGTGAATATTGAATAAGCTTGCTCTTTTTTTGATATAAGGAAGAAAATGATTAAACCAATTGTAAAAGATATGTTGGTTTTGTAGCAGAAAGCACAACCAGCAAGCAAAGAAGATGTCGGAATCGGGCAGGATTTGTTCGATACCTTAAGAGCGAACAAAGATAAGTGTGTCGGAATGGCCGCCAATATGATTGGAGTTCAAAAACGCATCATTATATTGATGTACGACGTGATTCCTATTGTTATGTTCAATCCTATTTTGAAAAGGAAGTCATCTCCTTACCGAGCGGAAGAGTCCTGTTTATCATTTGCGGGGAGTCGCTTGACAACTCGTTATAAGGAAATTACAGTTGAATATTTGGATCAACATTGGCGAAAGCAAACGCTGACTTTGAAAGATTTTCCTGCACAAATCTGCCAGCATGAACTGGATCATTTGGAAGGGATTTTGATTTAATGACCTGAAAACTCAGCTTTTATAGTACTGGGTTTTTAATTGGTCAAAAAAATAGTTCTCATAGGAACTTTTTTCTTGACATTCGTTTAAATTATAGTAAAATAGTTCTCATGGAAACCAATTGGTTCTCTAGAGAACTATTTGAAAGGAAGTCAAAATGGAAAAACCATTATTGGAATTCAAGCGATTTGGACGAAAAACACATCTAATGATTCAAAAAATTGCCAAAGAGCGAGGAATTGAATTTATGGCGGGTCCGCAGGGGCAGGTATTGCATTTTGTGAATCACCGCGAAGACTGTGATAAGATGACCTTTATTAAAGATATTGAGCAGGAGTTGGGCATTACTAAGTCCGTTGCCAGTAATTTAATGAAGCGGATGGTGAAGAATGGCTTGATTTATCTGGAAGTGAGTGAGACCGATAAACGCGCTAAGATTATTCGTTTAACGCCGGAATCAAAAGAGCGCATGAATAAAATTCGTGATTTTTTTGATGAAATGGATCGTTGCCTATTGACAGATATTTCAGAAGAAGATTTGGTTACTTTTTTTCAAGTGATGGGGAAATTTTACCAGAATATTGAAAAATTAGAAAAAGGAGAAGCGAATGTTTAAATTGTTTAAACGTTTAACTGTCAAAGAAGTAGGGATGATTGTCATCAGCATCTTGTTTACTTGTTTAACAGTTTATTTAGAATTAGAGGTTCCAACTTATATTTCAAAAATTACAGAACTCCTACAAACGAGGGGGACAGTAGTTTCTGATTTGTGGGATCCAGGTTTGAAAATGATTGGGCTGTCTTTTGCGAGCTTTCTTAGTGCTGTGACAGTTGGCTTTATTGCGGCTAGATTGGCGGCTAGCTTTACAACGAGTTTGCGGTCAGATATTTTCAATCGTGTGCTAGATTATTCAGACGCTGAGATTAAGCGATTCTCTATTCCGAGTCTTTTGACGCGGACAACCAACGATCTTACGCAAATTCAGCTCATGATTACCATGGGCTTGCAAGTTGTGACGCGTGGGCCAATCATGGCGATTTGGGCGATTACGAAAATCATTGGGAAATCAGAATACTGGCTCTGGGCAGTTATTGTGGCTGTGATTGTGAATGTTATCATGGCAACAGTCCTGTTGACACTTGCCTTTCCAAAGCAATCTGTTATTCAACGGTTGACTGATAAGTTGAACAGTATTACGCGTGAAAGTCTAACAGGGATTCGTGTTGTTCGGGCTTACAATGCTGAAGACTATCAAGATGACAAGTTTGCAGGAGCCAATGATGAAGTGACTCGTTTGAATCTCTTTGTCAGTCGTCTCATGGCAATTTTAAATCCAATTATGATGGGGATTTCGAGCGGATTGACTTTAGCGATTTATTGGATTGGGGCTTACTTGATTCAAGACGCAGCTTTACCAGAGCGATTGCCTATCTTTAGTGATATGGTAGTCTTTATGTCTTATGCCATGCAAGTGGTAATGGGCTTCATGCTCATGGCGGCTCTTTTTATCATTCTACCTCGTACCTTGGTGTCTGCTGGACGGATTAATGAAGTGCTTGATTTATATTCAACGATTGAGTCTCCAGAACACCCTAAAGAAGCTAAAGATATTAAAGGAGAAGTGGTATTTGACAATGTATCTTTCCGCTATGCTAAAAACTCTGAGGCTGTCATTGAGCATGTCAGCTTTACAGCAAAAGCAGGTGAAACCGTAGCTTTCATTGGTTCAACCGGTTCTGGGAAATCTACTCTAATTAGCTTAATTCCTCGTTTTTATGATGTGACAGAAGGAAGAATTTTAGTAGACGGCGTAAACGTCAAAGATTATCAGCTAGAAGATTTGCATAATAAAGTTGGCTACATTCCACAAAAAGCTGTCCTCTTCTCTGGTGATATAAAGAGTAATTTGGACTTTGGACAAAGCAATGAAAGTCCATTGGATGATGAAAAAATGTGGGCTGCGTTGGACTTGGCACAAGCGAAATCATTTGTTGAAGAAAAAGAAGACGGTTTGCAATCTGAAGTTGCACAAAGCGGAACCAATTTCTCTGGTGGTCAAAAGCAGCGGCTGGCAATTGCGCGTGCGCTTGCTCGCAAGCCTGAAATTTTGATTTTTGATGATTCATTTTCAGCGCTGGACTATAAGACAGACCGCATTTTGCGGGAAGAATTAGCGAAAAAAGTGAAGGACACAACCAGATTGATTGTGGCGCAGCGGATTTCAACGATTATGGATGCTGATCAGATTTTGGTACTGGATAAAGGAAAAGTAGTCGGTCAGGGTACTCATAAAGAATTGCTGGCAACGAACGCAGTTTACCAAGAAATTGCTTACTCACAATTATCAAAGGAGGAATTGGAAAATGGAAAATAAAAAATCATCTTTATTTAGCCAAGTGAAACCTTATCTCAAAGGTTTTCAGCTTCCATTGCTCATTGCATTTGTGGGAGCGGCAGTGTCTAGTATTATTACAGTTTATGGACCGGACAAATTAAAAGAAATTACCAACCTTATCACAGAGGGAATGCGAAGTCAGATTGATTTGAAAGCAATCTCCAACATTGCTCTTTTCCTAGCGATTTTGTATGCAGCAGGTGCTTTGTTAAATTACGTTCAATCTTTTATCATTTCATCTGTTATTCAGCATTTCTCCAAGCGTTTGCGGACTGCTATTGCTGAAAAAATCAATAAATTGCCTCTGCGCTATTTTGACAGCCATTCCCAAGGGGACACTCTTTCACGGGTTACCAATGACGTGGATACAGTCGGACAATCTCTGAACCAAAGTTTAGGAACGGTGATTTCATCAAGTTTGCTTCTCGTTGCGGTTCTCTTTATGATGTTTTACAATAATGTCGTTCTCTCCTTTGTAACGATTGGCTCAGTCTTGATTGGCTTTGTCTTTGTTGCTTTGATTATGGGCAAATCTCAACGATTTTTCCGAGCACAACAAGAAAATCTTGCCAGCGTCAATGGCTATGTAGAAGAAATGTACTCTGGTCACAATGTCATTGTCAGCTACAATGCCGCAGAGGAATCTAAAGCAGCCTTTCAAACGCTCAATACGAATCTTTACAACAGCATGTGGAAATCCCAATTTATTTCAGGAATTATGATGCCGCTTATGATGTTTGTGGGGAACTTCGGTTACGTTATGGTTGTTTTGGTTGGAGCGAGCATGGCCTTGAATGGCGATGTCACTATGGGAACGATTGTTGCCTTTATGGTGTATGTACGGACTTTCTCTCAACCGTTGTCACAAATTGCGCAAGGGATTACCACTCTTCAACAAGCTAGCGCTGCTATGGGACGCGTGTTTGAATTTTTAGCAGAGCCTGAAATGGAAAATGATGAACACAAAGCGCAACAACTTACGACCCTAAAAGGAGATGTTGCCTTTGATAAGGTATTCTTTGGTTACAATCCAGATCGAACGATTATTCATGATTTTTCTGCCAATGCAAAAGCAGGGCAAAAGATTGCCATTGTCGGTCCGACCGGTGCTGGGAAGACGACGATCGTCAATTTGCTGATGAAATTTTATGAGATTGATAAGGGTCGCATTACGATTGACGGTGTTGATACGAAGCAAATGAAACGTTCTGAGGTACACGATGCCTTCTCCATGGTTCTTCAAGAGACTTGGTTATTTGAGGGAACGATTAAGGAAAATTTGATTTACAATCAGAAAAATATTTCTGACGAAGCAGTTGTGGCAGCTGCCAAAGCTGTTGGGGTTCATCATTTCATCAAGACTTTGCCAAAAGGATATGATACGGTGCTGGACGATACTGTGAGCCTCTCTGTTGGGCAAAAGCAATTGCTGACCATTGCGCGTGCCCTTCTTAAGGATGCTCCATTGCTTATCTTGGACGAAGCGACTTCATCTGTTGATACACGGACGGAAGAGCTGATTCAAAAAGCGATGGATAAACTAATGGAAGGACGGACTTCCTTTGTCATTGCTCACCGTTTGTCAACGATTCGTAATGCTGACTTAATTTTGGTTATGCGAGATGGCAATATCATTGAACAAGGCAATCATGAACAATTGATGGAACAAAACGGCTTCTATGCTGATCTTTACAATAGTCAATTTGATGAAGACGCAGAATATGCGTAAAGGAAATGACAAACGATAAATTGCAATAGGGACTCTTTCTAGTCAAAATTTGACCGGAAAGAGTTTTTTGTTATTAAATTTTTTGAAAAAGTATAATCTTTATATATAAAAGACTAGACATTTAACAAAACTGTGCTATACTAATATCAATGATAGGTAATTCGTTAATAAAAAATTACCTAATATACAATATTTTAAGGAGAATTTTCATGGCAAAAGCGTTAATTATCTGTGCGGCAGGGATGTCTTCCTCTCTTATGGCAAAAAAGACAACTGAATACCTTCAAGGTCAAGGACAAGACATTACCGTTGAAGCAATTGGTGCAACAGAAGGAAATAAAGTGATTGAATCTGCAGCGTTTGATCTTTATTTAATTAGTCCTCAAACAAGAATGTATTTCAAACAATTTGCTGACCTCGGTGAAAGAGTTGGACGCCCAGTTGTTCAAATTCCGCCTCAAGCCTATGTGCCTATCCCAACAGGGGTCGCAGCCTTAGCCAAAGTGGTAACGGACAATCTATAAAGAGGGTTTTATGAATACAGAAGAATTACAAGTAGCAGCGTTTGAAATCATTCTTCATAGTGGAACGGCGCGTGCAACAGTACACGAAGCATTTGCAGCGATGCGTCTTGGTCACTACGATGAAGCCTCTCAAAAATTGGAAGCTGCGAATACAGAGTTGGTTGAAGCGCATCACGCGCAAACGAAATTGTTGCAAGATTATGCAAGTGGTGTTGAGATTAAGATCGAGATTATCATGGTTCATGCACAAGACCATTTGATGACAACGATGACATTACGTGAAGTGGCATTAGAAATGCTTGAATTATATAAAAAGCTAGAAGAAAAATAATTTATTGCTAAACCTCCTAAGAATAAACTTATAACATTTGTGCAAACTAGTTACATGTTATAGGTTTATTTTTTATTTTTAAGATAACTCAAACTCCCCAAGGGTTCCGATACCTTGGGGAGTTTTGCTAAATTCAATCTTCAAAACCGTTTTTGTCAGACAGTTCTTTAAAGAAATAACCCGATTTTTTAATCGTTCGTTTACCTTGTTGGTCTAGGTCAACGGCAATAAGTCCATAGCGATTTTTATAGGCATTGCACCAGGACCAATTGTCCATACAGGTCCAGAGATGATAACCAAGGCAGTTAGCTCCTTCGTTAATCGCTTGATGAAGGTAACGGAGATGATCTTTGATAAAGTAAATACGGTAATCATCCTCGATTTGATCATTGGCATTGATATAGCGCTCCTCACCTTCAACGCCCATACCATTTTCTGAGATGTAGCAAGGAATATTACCGTAGTTATCACGAACGTTAATCATAATATCGTAAATCCCTTTTTCATAGATTTCCCAACCGCGATAAGGGTTCATTTTTTTATTCGGCATATCGTAGTAGTCAAAGAAATCATCTGGCATAGGATTCTGCGGATCCTTACCGGCAGGATTTTCTTTTGCTTTAACCCGACGTGGCTGGTAATAATTGACACCAAGCAAATCAATGGTGTTTTCTTTAATAGTCTGCAAATCCTTACTTGTGTGTTCTGGCACCATGTCTAATTCCTTAATAAGGGCAATCAAGTCAGCCGGATATTCGCCCTTGATAGCAGGATCTAAGAAAGAGCGGTTAAAGAAAGCATCCGCAATCTGAGCAGCTTTGACATCTTCGGGATTGTTTTCATCACGCGGATAGCTTGGAGTTAAGTTAAGGATGATCCCGATTTTTCCGTCTTGGTTTTCATGATAGGCTTTGACAGCTAAGCTACTGGCGAGCATTTCATAAAAAGCCACTTGAACAGCGTGTTTCATGTTGACTTCGTTAGGATAATGGAAGTTATAGAGGTAGCCACCTTCAACAGGGACAATCGGCTCGTTATGGGTAAACCAATATTTGACACGGTCTCCAAATAACTCAAAGCAGGTTTTTGCGAAATTTACATAAGCATCAACCGTTTCCCGATTGAGCCAACCGCCTTTTTCTTGCAGTGCCATTGGCATGTCAAAATGGTACAAGTTGATAAATGGCTCAATACCATTTGCAATCAGTTCATCAATGAATGAGTTGTAAAAATCCACAGCTTTGGGATTAACAGCACCAACGCCTTCAGGGATTAGGCGACTCCATTGGATAGAAGTGCGGAAAGAATTATGCCCTGTTGCTTTCATCAATTGCACATCTTCTTTGTAATACTGATAATTATAAGAAGCTTTATCTGGGCCAATATGATTGAAGAATTTTTCGGGCTCTTTATCGTACCAATAGTCCCAGATATTCTCTCCCTTTCCGTCCCCCTCAAAACGCCCTTCTGTTTGCGGACCGCTGGAAGCAGTCCCCCAGAAAAATCCCTTTGGAAATGTTAGAAATGTCATATATTTTCTCCTTTAAAAAATTCTCTATAATATAATTCTATACTTTTTTTAGAAAAAAGTCAATCTTTTATTAAAAAAGTATAGACATTTTACAAAAAATATAGTATAGTTAGAGTATCAAAAAAAGAAAAAGAGGGAAGATTGATGAACAAGTTTCTAGATCAAATCGGTGATAAGTTGTTGCCATTGGCAAACAAGCTCGCTTCCAATCGTTATTTGGCTGTTTTACGGGATGCTTTTATGCTCTCCTTTCCATTAACGATGTTTGGCTCAATCGTAGTAGTATTTAACAATTTGCCATTTTTTAATGATGCAACGAAAGCAACTTTATCTAATCTGTTTGGTAGCGGTCAAAGTGCAACAATGTCTATTATGACAGTGTTTGTAACGTTTGGTATTGGCTATTATTTATCAAAATCTTATGATGTAGAGGGAATCTTTGGAGGAGCCGTTTCCTTTTCTAGTTTTCTTCTCTTGACACCTTTTTATACCATGTCAGAAAAAGGTGAAAAAATTTCAGGCGTATTGAGTTTAGACCGTTTAGGGGCTAAAGGGATGTTCCTTGGCATGCTGGTTGCATTTTTGGCGGCGGAAATCTACTGCTGGGCAACGAAAAAAGGTTGGCAGATTAAAATGCCAGACAGCGTTCCGCCTGCAGTAGCCAAGTCGTTTGCGGCTTTGATTCCTGCCGTATTGACTCTTTCCATATTCTTGTTTGTCAATGCTAGTTTGACAGGATTTTTCAATGCAAATCTTCATGATATTATTTATAAGGTTATTCAAACGCCGCTGGTTGGCTTGGGAAGTAGTATCTGGGCAACTTTAGTGGCAATCTTCTTTGTTCAATTTTTATGGTTCTTTGGACTTCATGGACAAATTCTTGTTAATTCTGTCATGGATCCAATTTGGAATACATTGATGTTGGATAACTTAGAGGCTTATCAGGCTGGCAAGCATTTGCCACACATTATTTCCAAATCATTTATGGAAACATTTACTGTTGGTTTAGGTGGTTCTGGGATGACGCTAGCTGTAGTTATCATTATGGCTTTTATTCTGAAAAAGAAAATGTATAAGGACGTTGGACGACTTGCTCTTGGCGCGGGGCTATTCAATGTCAATGAACCAGTTATCTTTGGCTTGCCAATCGTTTTGAATGCGACTATTCTGATTCCATGGGTTTTAGCACCGATTGTTGTGACTGCGTTTAACTATACTGTGATGGCAGTAGGAATTGTTCCAGCTCCAACAGGAGTGGCAGTTCCTTGGACAGTACCCGTATTCTTTAGCGGAATGCTAGCAACCAATTCCATTTTAGGTGGTGTCCTTCAGTTAGTGGATATGGTGATTGTTGGATTTATCTGGTATCCATTCCTTCGTATGCTGGACAAACAACCTGATTCTGTATTATAATGAGATGAAAGACAGATTTGCAGGAGCTATCTTATGCCTAAATACGAAGAAATAGCAAATATACTTCGAGATAGAATTGCAAGTGGAGTCTACCCAGTAGACTCCATGTTGCCTATTCAGTCCGAATTATCAAAAGAATTTGGCGTCAGCCGAATGACCATCAAAAAAGCCGTTGAGATTTTAACCATTGAAGGACTCATTTTTTCTAAACAAGGAAATGGAACGAGAGTGTTAAATTCCTCCTTTTGGGATAAAGAAGATTCAAAATTTCGCTTGAATAACTACAATGGCTTGAGTCAAGATTTAAAAAATGATGAGCGAAAATTAACGAGCCAGATTATTCAATTTGCAGTTGAATTTCCAGAAGCTGATCTTGCAGAGCGCCTGCAAGTGGAAGTAACGGCACCAGTTTATAAAATTATACGATTGCGTCTGCTTGATGAGCAACCTTATGTGTTGGAACACACTTATATGCCGTGTGACTTGGTACCAAGATTGAATGAGGAGATTTTGCTTCAGTCTATTTATGCTTATTTATGGGATGAATTAAACTTAAAATTTGCCGGGAGTTATCGCCATATCACAGCTGAAAAGCCAGATGAATATGACAAAACCTATTTAGCTTGCCAAGAGACAGACCCGATTTTGCAGGTGGAGCAAGTTGTTTATCTGGAAAATGGACGTCCGATTGAATATTCGAGAAGTCGCAATCGCTTTGACACGAGAGGATATTCTCTTTTAGATGTTAAAAATATTTAAGTCATTATTTGTACAATGAAAAGGAGGAAATGATGTCAGAACCATTATTTTTACAATCTGTTATGCAGGAAAAAATTTGGGGCGGAACGAAACTACGAGACGAATTTGGCTATGAAATTCCCAGCGACAAAGTAGGCGAATACTGGGCGATTTCGGCTCACCCGCATGGTGTATCAACGATCAAAAACGGTCGTTTTGCTGGTACGGGCTTAGATCAGCTCTATGCAGAGCATCGAGAGTTATTTGGTAACAGCAGTGAGCCTGTTTTTCCGCTTTTAACCAAAATTTTGGACGCTAATGATTGGTTGAGTGTTCAGGTTCATCCAGATGATCATTATGCTATGGAGCACGAAGGAGAATTAGGAAAAACGGAGTGCTGGTATGTGATTGCTGCAGATGAAGGAGCAGAAATTATCTACGGGCACAATGCCAAATCACGAGAAGAATTACGCCAGCAGATTGAAAAGAAAGAATGGGACAAGCTCTTAACCAAAGTGCCAGTCAAGGCTGGAGATTTCTTCTATGTTCCAAGTGGTACTATGCACGCGATTGGCTCAGGTATTTTGATTTTAGAAACGCAACAGTCTAGCGACACTACCTATCGTGTCTACGACTTTGACCGAAAAGATGATGAAGGCAATCTGCGCGAGTTGCATTTGGAAAAATCCATTGATGTGCTCAATATCGGTGCACCAGCTAATAGCCGTCCAGTTACAGTGAAAGCGGATGATTTGACGTCGACGCTTCTAGTAGCTAGTGATTTCTTTGCCGTCTACAAATGGGAAGTATCAGGAAAAGTGGATATCGAGAAAACAGCTGCTTATTTACTAGTAAGTGTGCTAGCAGGGGGAGGTGTGCTGACCGTAGATGGAGAAACGTATCCAATCGCAAAAGGAGACCATTTTATCCTGCCAAGCGATGTGGAAGCATGGACTTTTGATGGACAAGACCTTGAAATGATTGTTAGTCATCCGTAATAGCTTTTATAGAACATCAGAGGTTGAGGAAAAGTCCTTGACCTCTTTTATCATAAGGTAAAGCATTATGGCGTAGTTCTCTACTGTTCTACAGATTTTTAAAGGTATCTATGAAACAATCCTATCTGTACAATCCTTATATTTTTGCAGGAATTGTCAGTTATATTAAGAAATGATGTCATTTTCAGAAAACGTTGATAGTATTTCAGAAAAGCGTTATAATAGCTGATATTGAAAATTTAGGAGAAAAAGATGTTTTCCAAGTTGAAGAATATTTTTATTGGTCGACCTTTGAAATCAAGCGATGAGGGAGATGAAGGGAATTTACTCACTAAGCTACAAGCCTTGGCTATGCTGTCAAGCGATGCTCTGTCTTCGATTGCCTATGGTCCTGAACAAGTTGTTTTGGTTTTGGTATCCGTATCTGCTGGTGCAATTTGGTGGTCTTTGCCAATCGGTATTGTGGTGCTGATTTTGCTGGCTAGTTTAACCATTTCATATCGTCAGGTGATTCATGCTTACCCACAAGGCGGTGGGGCTTATATGGTCACAACGGAAAATCTTTCCCCTAAAGCTGGTCTAGTTTCAGGTGGTAGTTTGCTAGTTGATTATATGTTGACAGTAGCGGTATCTGTTTCGTCTGGGGCGGATGCGATTACGTCAGCAATTCCTGCTTTGCATCCGTACAATTTGCACATTTCGATTATTTTAGTGTTGGTTTTAATGCTAATGAACTTACGCGGACTGCGAGAATCTGCGGTTTCTCTGATGATTCCAGTTTATTTGTTCATCGCAAGTACCGTTTTCTTAATTGGCTTTGGTTTATTGCAATTATTACTGGGGAATTTATCCTACCATGCAACAGCTCCTATCGGAAAATCTATTTCAGGTGTCAGCTTAGTGCTCCTGCTACGCGCTTTCACGAGTGGTTCGGCTTCTCTGACAGGTGTGGAAGCTATTTCAAATTCTGTACCATTTTTCAAAACACCCAAAGCTGAAAATGCAGCGAAAACCTTGGCAATTATGGCAGCCATTTTAGGTTTCATGTTTGCTGGCATTACCTTTTTGAATTACTGGATTGGAATCGTTCCGGTAAAAGGTGTTACAACGCTCGCTCAAATGGCGCAAGCTATTTTGGGAAATTCACCTGTTGGGCAGCTTCTCTTTTATATTTTCCAACTGTCAACAGCTCTCATCCTTGCTGTAGCGGCTAATACAGGCTTTTCGGCCTTTCCTATGTTATCCTACAATATGGCAAAAAATAAATATATGCCACACATGTATATGGAAAAAGGAGCACGCCTTGGTTATTCAAACGGGATTTTGACCTTAGCTATCGGTGCTATTCTTCTGTTGCTTATTTTCAACGGAAACACTGAACGGCTCATTCCGCTTTATACCATTGGTGTGTTTGTGCCTTTTGCTCTTTCTCAAACGGGAATGGTTGTGCATTGGCATAAGCAGTACGGAAAACATTTCTTAAAATATTCAATGGCGAATATTTTGGGTGCTGCGATTTGTTACACCATTGTAGTGATTTTGCTGTTTTTCCGTTTGCGAGATATCTGGCCATTCTTCCCGATTATCATTGTTTTATTGTGGATTTTCCTGAGCATTAAAAATCATTACAATAAAGTGGCGAAACAGCTACGTTTGAATGAAGAAATTGAATGCGTGAACTATGCAGGAAATTTGGTTTTGGTGCTTGTTGGAAATGTCACGCGTGTTAGTGTTGGTGCAATGAATTATGCCCGTAGTATCGGTGATGAGGTGATTGCCATGCACGTATCTACCAAAGAAACACAAGAAAAAGATGAAGAAGTAGCAAGTGAATTTAAACAATATTTTCCGAATATTCAATTTGTAAATGTGGAAACAAGCTACCGTAATATCATCAGACCAACCGTACAGTATGTGACAAAAATCGCTCGTGGTGCGCAGAAGAAAGGTTATACCGTAACAGTGCTGGTACCGCAATTTATCCCAAATCATAGCTGGCAAAATATGCTGCACAATCAAATGAGCTTGAAATTGAAATATTTCCTCAGATGGCATGAAAATGTCGTTGTAGCCAGTTATTCTTATCACTTAAAAGAGTAAGAACATAAAACGGCAGTTTTGAATGGAACTGCCGTTTTTATCCTTTTATTTTCTTGAAAGATATAGTGAAAAATGCTATAATGAAAAGAACATTTTAAAATAAGAATTGTAACAAGTAAGGAAAGAAATGGCGAATATTTTAAGAAAAATTATCGAAAATGATAAAGGTGAATTAAGAAGATTAGAAAAAATGGCAAAGAAAGTCATGGCGTATGAAGATGAAATGGCTGCTTTGTCAGATGAAGCTTTGAAAGCAAAGACGGATGAATTTAAGCAACGGTATCAAAATGGCGAGTCATTAGATGACTTGCTTTATGAAGCTTTTGCGGTTGTTCGTGAAGGTGCAAAGCGTGTGTTAGGACTTTTCCCTTACCCAGTACAGATTATGGGTGGGATTGTCTTACACCATGGAGATGTGCCAGAAATGCGTACAGGGGAGGGAAAAACCCTGACAGCGACCATGCCAGTTTATCTGAACGCCTTGTCTGGAGAAGGGGTTCACGTTGTCACAGTAAATGAATATCTGACAGAGCGTGACGCAACGGAAATGGGGGAACTGTACTCTTGGTTGGGGCTTTCTGTCGGTATCAATCTTGCTGCCAAGTCATCCGCAGAGAAAAAAGAAGCCTATGAATGTGATATCACGTATTCAACCAATGCAGAGATTGGTTTTGACTATTTGCGTGACAACATGGTAGTGCGCGCTGAAAACATGGTGCAACGCCCGCTCAACTACGCTTTGGTTGACGAAGTAGACTCCATTTTGATTGACGAAGCTCGTACGCCTTTGATTGTGTCAGGACCAACTTCGTCTGATACGAACCAACTTTATCACATGGCGGATAGCTTTGTGAAGTCTCTTAATAAAGATGACTACATCATTGATGTGCAGTCTAAAACCATTGGACTTTCTGACTCTGGGATTGATAAAGCAGAAAGCTACTTCAAGTTAGAAAACTTGTATGATATTGAAAATGTAGCACTGACTCACTTTATTGACAATGCCCTTCGTGCAAACTATATCATGCTGTTAGATATTGACTATGTGGTGAGTGAAGAGCAAGAAATTTTGATTGTGGATCAATTTACAGGTCGTACAATGGAAGGTCGCCGCTATTCAGACGGACTTCACCAAGCAATTGAAGCCAAAGAAGGTGTGCCAATTCAGGATGAAACGAAGACTTCGGCTTCTATCACTTATCAAAATCTATTCCGTATGTATAAGAAATTGTCAGGGATGACAGGGACAGCTAAGACAGAAGAGGAAGAATTCCGAGAAACATATAATATTCGGGTCATTCCGATTCCGACAAATCGTCCAGTAGCTCGTATTGACCATCCAGATCTTCTTTATCCAAGTATTGAGTCTAAATTTAAAGCGGTTGTCCAAGATGTGAAAGCTCGTCATGAAAAAGGACAACCTGTTCTTGTAGGGACAGTCGCAGTTGAAACAAGTGATTATATTTCTAAAAAATTAGTCGAAGCTGGAGTTCCTCATGAAGTATTGAATGCGAAAAATCACTATAAAGAAGCGCAAATCATTATGAATGCTGGTCAGCGAGGTGCTGTAACGATTGCAACCAATATGGCTGGTCGTGGTACGGATATTAAACTTGGTGAAGGTGTTCGTGAGCTTGGTGGACTTTGTGTTATTGGTACAGAGCGCCATGAAAGCCGTCGTATTGATAATCAACTTCGTGGTCGTTCAGGTCGTCAAGGAGATCCTGGTGAATCACAATTCTACCTATCACTTGAAGATGAACTTATGCGTCGCTTTGGATCGGAACGGATTAAAGCTGTTTTGGATCGCATGAACCTCAGCGAAGAAGAGTCTGTCATCAAATCTCGTATGCTGACGCGCCAAGTAGAAGGAGCTCAAAAGCGTGTTGAAGGGAACAACTATGATACACGTAAACAAGTCCTTCAATATGATGATGTTATGCGTGAGCAACGTGAAATTATCTATGCGCAGCGCTATGATGTCATTACGGCTGATCGTGATTTGGCACTGGAAATTCATGCCATGATGAAGCGAACAATCAACCGTTTTGTGGATGGTAACAGTCGTGCAGAACAAGATGAAAAATTAGAAGCAATTGTTAATTTTGCAAAATACAATCTTGTTCCAGAAGAATCTATTGAAATCGCAGATTTAGAAGGCTTGTCTGATGAAGATATCAAGGCTGATTTATACAAACGTGCCTTGGAAGTTTATGATAGTCAAGTAGCAAAACTTCGCGATGAAGAGTCCGTCAGAGAATTCCAAAAAGTTCTGATTTTACGCGTTGTAGATAGCAAATGGACTGATCACATTGATGCTTTGGATCAACTTCGGAACGCAGTTGGACTTCGTGGTTATGCTCAAAATAACCCAGTCGTTGAATACCAAGCTGAAAGTTTCCGTATGTTTAATGACATGATTGGTTCGATCGAATTTGATGTGACGCGTTTGATGATGAAGGCTCAAATTCACGAGCAAGAACGTCCACGTACGGAGCATCATATCAGCACAACAGCAACACGCAATATTTCAGCACAACACTCTGGCTTACCTAGCGATATTGATTTGACAAAAGTGAAGCGCAATGACTTGTGTCCATGTGGTTCTGGTAAGAAATTTAAAAATTGTCATGGACGCCACAGATAAGTAGTGTAAAGAGGGGGAAGATTATGACATTTAAGGCAACTAGCGAGCCAATTGATGTAGCAAAGGTTCGCAATTTATCAAAGTTGGAAGGAGAGGCTTTAGCTAAAAAAGAGGCACGAGATCGCGAGTTAAATGCGATTATTCGTGGAGAGGATGACCGCATTCTGTTGGTTATTGGTCCATGTTCTTCTGATAATGAGGCTGCTGTTCTGGAATACGCAAAACGTTTATCTGCCCTCCAAGAAGAGGTGAAAGACCGTATTTTCATGGTCATGCGTGTTTATACGGCAAAACCTCGTACTAATGGCGATGGTTATAAAGGATTGATTCATCAACCGAATGCTAAGGCTGCTCCAAGCTTAATCAACGGGATTAAGGCTGTTCGGAATTTGCATTATCGTGTCATTACGGAGACAGGAATGACGACAGCCGATGAAATGCTCTATCCAGAAAATCTTCCGTTGGTAGATGATTTGATTTCATATATGGCTGTTGGGGCGCGTTCTGTGGAAGATCAGCAACACCGTTTTGTAGCGAGTGGAGCTGATGTTGCGACTGGCTTGAAAAATCCTACGTCTGGCAATCTTAATGTCATGTTTAATGGGATTTATGCAGCGCAAAACAAGCAAAGTTTCTTGTTTGCTGGTAAGGAAGTAGAAACTTCAGGGAATCCTCTGGCACATGCTATTCTGCGTGGTGGACTTGATGAGTATGGAAAAAACATTCCAAATTATTACTATGATAATTTGCTAGACACGATTGACCAATATGAAAAAATGGGCTTGGAAAATCCTTTTATCATCATTGATACCAATCATGATAATTCTGGTAAACAGTATTTAGAGCAGGTGCGGATTGTCCGTCAAACCTTAATCAATCGTGACTGGAATGAGAAAATCAAAAAAGTTGTACGTGGCTTTATGATCGAGTCTTACTTAGAAGACGGTCGTCAAAATGAGCCTGAAGTGTTTGGAAAATCCATTACAGACCCTTGTCTGGGTTGGGATAATACAGTCAGACTGGTCAAGGAAATTTATACTACCCTATCTAAAAATGAAAAATAAAAAAGATGGGGAGTGGATTTGTAAAATCTGATAGTATTAGCGCATTAAGTTTTATTTTAGAAAGTAACTGAGTCTGGCACACGTTTGTGTCCCAGCCTCTTTTTAAAAAGATGATTAAAGGACATGGTATTGATATAGAGGAAATTTCTTCTATTCAAAAAGTTTACGAAAAAAATGCTCGCTTTGCCCAAAAGGTTTTGACAGCTGCAGAATTTGACCGATTTGAAAAGCTGACGGGCAAGCGAAAAATGGAATATTTGGCGGGACGTTGGTCTGCTAAAGAGGCTTTTTCTAAAGCGTGGGGGACTGGTATTGGCTGTGTCACTTTTCAGGATTTAGAAATTTTAAACGATGAAAAGGGAGCGCCCGTTTTTACCAAATCGCCTTTTTCTGGCAAGGTCTGGGTGTCGCTCAGCCATGCAGGAAATATTGTTACAGCTAGTGTTATTTTGGAGGAACATCATGAAAACGAGTAATCATCGACCTACTAAGGCCGTTGTTGATTTAGCTGCTATCAGCTTTAATATTAAGCAAATTGCTGCCCACATTCCAAACGATGTGGAAAAGTGGGCTGTGGTGAAGGCAGATGCTTATGGTCACGGTGCGGTTGCTGTTACACGCTATATTGAGTCAATTGTAGATGGCTTTTGTGTTTCCAATATTGATGAAGCTGTAGAGTTGCGTGATGCTGGCATTACGAAAAAGATTTTGGTATTAGGAGTGTCAGATGTTCATGCCATTTCATTGGCAATTGAGCGCAAAGTGACCTGTACGGTTGCTAGTTTAGAATGGATTGATTTGCTCTTGAAGTCAAATATAGATGTAGCTAGCTTGGTTGTTCACATAAAAATTGATTCTGGAATGGGACGGATTGGTTTTCGAGATAGTCAAGACGCTCAAGAAGCCATTCATCGTTTGGAAAAAGCGGGTGCTCAGGTAGAAGGCATCTTCACCCATTTTGCAACAGCTGATGAAGCAGATACCCATAAATTTGAGGCACAGTTGGCACGTTTTAAAGAAATTTTAGAGCAATTAGAAACCGTTCCACCGATTGTTCACGCTAGTAATTCTGCAACGACTCTTTGGCATGCAGAGACTGTGATGAAAGCGGTGCGTCTGGGTGATATTATCTATGGTCTCAATCCTAGCGGTCGTACCTTGCAGCTTCCTTATGAAATGAAGCCGGCTCTTTCTCTGGTGTCGGAATTAGTTCATGTCAAGCAGCTGGAAGCAGGGGCAGATGTGGGATATGGAGCTACTTATACAAGTGAAAATTCGCAGTATATTGGAACGATCCCGTTAGGATATGCAGACGGTTGGACACGAGATATGCAAGGTTTTAATGTTTTGATTGACGGGCAACCTTGTCCTATTGTTGGGCGTGTGTCTATGGATCAGATTACTGTTCGTCTACCTAAAGCTTATCCTATTGGTACACCTGTTGTTTTTATCGGAGAAAGCAGTAAAAAATCTATTTCGGCAACAGATGTAGCAGAAAAACGAGGAACAATCAACTACGAGGTGGTTTGCTTGATTAGTGATCGTGTGCCTAGAGTTTATAAAAATTGATTGAAACTAAAAAGCAGTTGGAAAAATCTAGAAAGCTATTTTCAGCATGGTTGTTCCAATCTGCTTTTACAAACTCTTGAAAAACAGAACTGAAAGAGGAATTATGAATTTACACCAACCTTTAACGGTTCTGCCGGGTGTAGGACCGAAATCTGCTGAAAAATTTACTAAGCTGGGAATTGAAAGCCTGCAAGATTTGCTGCTCTATTTTCCCTTTCGCTATGAAGATTTTAAAAGTAAGAATGTGTTAGAACTGGAAGATGGTGAAAAGGCAGTTATTTCAGGGGTGGTGACTACACCAGCAAATGTCCAGTACTATGGCTACAAGCGCAATCGCCTGCGTTTTACCATAAAGCAGGGAGAGGTGGTACTTGCAGTCAACTTCTTTAATCAACCTTATCTAGCAGACAAGGTGGAGGTTGGCTCAACCATTGCTATTTTCGGAAAATGGGATAAGGCAAAGGCTAGTTTGACCGGGATGAAAATTCTAGCACAAGTAGAAGATGATTTGCAGCCTGTTTATCGAGTGGCACAAGGGATTAGTCAAGCTAGTTTGGTGAAGGTCATTAAGACAGCTTTTGACCAAAGCTTAGAACTTCTGTTGGAAGAAAATCTGCCTCAAATTCTGCTGGAGCGCTATCAGTTAGTGGAACGTAGTCAGGCTGTACGAGCAATGCATTTTCCAAAAGACTTAACAGAGTACAAACAAGCCTTGCGTCGGGTCAAGTTTGAAGAGCTTTTTTATTTTCAAATGCAATTGCAGGTTCTCAAATGTGAAACAAAAGATGTTAGTCAGGGCTTAATTATTCCTTGGCAGGCAGACTTGCTAGAAAATAAAAAAGCTACTCTACCTTTTGAGCTGACAGTTGCTCAAGAGCGCAGTCTAAACGAGATTTTACAGGATATGAAATCGCCAGCTCACATGAACAGGCTCTTGCAGGGAGATGTCGGAAGCGGAAAGACGGTGGTTGCAGGTTTAGCTATGTATGCTACTTATACAGCTGGTTTGCAATCTACTCTCATGGTACCGACTGAAATCTTGGCAGAGCAGCACTTTGATAGCTTGAGCCAACTTTTTCCTGAACTGCGGATAATTCTGTTGACAGGAGGAATGAAGCCAGCAGAACGCAGACAGGCACTAGAAGCTATTGAGGTTGGTCAGGTGGATATGATTGTCGGCACTCATGCTTTGATTCAAGAAAGTGTGATATATCATCAGCTCGGTCTGGTGATTATTGATGAACAGCACCGCTTTGGAGTGGGGCAGAGGCGAATTTTGCGAGAAAAAGGAAATAATCCTGATGTCCTCATGATGACTGCAACGCCCATTCCTAGGACGCTTGCTATTACTGCTTTTGGCGATATGGATGTGTCCATTATTGATCAAATGCCAGCAGGACGTAAGCCAATCATCACCCGTTGGGTCAAGCATGAGCAGCTGGAAGTAGTTCTGGATTGGTTGCTAAAAGAGCTGCAACGAGGTGCTCAAATCTATGTCATCTCTCCTTTGATTGAGGAGTCAGAAGCGCTGGATCTGAAAAATGCGATTGCTTTGGAAAAGGAACTAAAGGCTTATTTCGGTGACAAAGCTCATGTAGCACTACTACATGGTAAAATGAAGAGCGATGAAAAAGATGCCATTATGCAGGATTTTAAGGAAGGGAAAACGGACATTCTGGTTTCCACGACTGTTATTGAAGTCGGTGTCAATGTGCCCAATGCTACGGTCATGCTAATCATGGATGCGGATCGATTTGGGCTCAGTCAGCTTCATCAGTTACGTGGTCGAGTAGGTCGTGGGAATAAGCAGTCTTATGCGGTTCTCGTGGCTAATCCCAAGACGGAATCTGGCAAGAAACGCATGAAAATCATGACGGAAACAACTGACGGTTTTGTCTTAGCTGAGGAAGATTTGAAAATGCGTGGTTCTGGTGAAATCTTTGGCACTCGTCAGTCTGGTTTGCCGGAATTTCAGGTAGCGGATATTTTGGAGGATTATCCAATTTTAGAAGAGGCCAGAAAGGTCGCCAGTCAAATTGTGTCCACTCCTGATTGGCGAACGAATGCAGACTGGTATATTGTAGCACTTCATTTGGAACAACAGGATTATTTGGATTGATTTGAGTCTATCATCATGTATAAAACAAAAAAACTTCACCATTTTCATTTGGATGAAGTTTTTTAAATTAAGTTTTCTGAAAGAAATCTATAAGTCTGCTTTAAGTTTTTCGGGCTATACTAAATTCATCAAAAAGAAAGAGGTAAGTCCAATGACAGTAAATATTAAAGTAAATTATAACAAAACATTCAAAAAAACAGGAAAGGAATCAGAAATATATGGCAAATAACTAAAAAACAAAAGAGCTAAAAACTTTTTTTCATAAATCTCCTAAACATAAAATATCCTAAGAAGCTTCGAATCACTCGAGGCTTTTTATCTATGTAAGAACCTAGCCTTCCATGTAGTCTTTTAATTCTTGCTCTTGAAGTCTAGCATTCAGGGCGATTAGCAGCTTGATACGAGCTTTAGGAGCATTCAGCTCTTTGACAAACATGATTCCTGATTCGTGTAACTTTACACCGCCTCCTTCATAAGCGTAAACTGGCTCTGCAATCCCGTTAAAGCAACGTGATACAAGTGCAATTGGTAATCCAGAATTCGCAAGTTTTCTGAGCTTTTGGGCAACTTCTTGTGGTAGATTTCCAGCGCCAAAGCCTTCAATGATGAGACCGTTTATCTTTTCCAAGTCTAGCATATCAAGCAGTTCAGTTTTCATTCCAGCATAGGCTGGGATAATCGGTACTAACCCAGAAATTTTATCTAAATGAAAACGAACGCGTGGTTCAGCTGTTTTGAAATAGAGGATTTCTTGCTTCATAATCAGTCCGAGTGGTCCATGAGTTGGCGTTTGAAAAGTGCTGACATTGGTCGTATGCGTTTTTGTCACGTATTTGGCAGCATGGACTTCATCATTCATAACCACCAGAACGCCTTTTCCGCGTGCTTTGTCATCACTTGCTACACGAAGTGCAGATAAGTAATTGTAAACTCCGTCACTTCCTAGTTCATTGGAGCTTCGCATGGCACCGGTCAAGACGACAGGAATATCTGGAAGTTCCATGGTATCCAAAAAATAAGCTGTTTCTTCCAGAGTGTCCGTTCCATGAGTAATTACAACCCCGTCAAAATGCTTCCCGTCTGTCTTGATTTTTTGATACAATTGCAACATGTGCTGTGGTGTTATGTGAGGGCTAGGAATATTGAAAACATCAAGAGCCGTCACTTGAATGCCTTCTAGAGGAACTGTGACATGGTTCATGGGATTGTGTTCAGTTGTGACGACTTTTCCAGTAGTGTCCGCCTGCATGGAAATAGTACCGCCAGTATGTAAAACTAAAATTCTTTTGGTCATAAGTGAGCTTCTCCTGAATCTATGCTATAATTATTGTATCATAAAAGAAAGAGATGAGAAATGAATGGAAATCAAAGCAGTCTTTTTTGATATTGACGGGACATTAGTAAATGATAGTCGGACGGTCTTGAAATCCACAGAACAAGCAATCCATAGTTTAAAACAGCAAGGTATTTTAGTTGGTTTAGCAACAGGAAGAGGCCCCTTTTTTGTCCAATCCTTTATGGAGCAGTTGGATTTGGACTTTGCAGTAACCTATAATGGACAATATATTTTTTCAAAAGATAAAGTCATTTCTGCGAAGCCAATTGATAAAACCAGTTTGCGTCACTTGATTCAGTATGCTCGCCAGCATAAAATAGAAATTTCATTTGGGACAAAATCAGGAGTGGTTGGCTCCAAAATCATGAGCTTTGGCATGAGCAAGTTTTCTCAATGGACCAGTCGCTTTGTTCCGAAGAAGATGACACACTTGGTCAATAAAAGTTTCAACAATGTGATTAGTAAGGCACTTCCTCAACAACAGGATGATTTATTGAAATCTATTCAAGAGCCGATTTATCAAGTACTGATGCTGGCAACACCAAAAGAAACACAAGCTATCGAAGTAGATTTTCCAGATTTAAAGTTTACTCGTAGCAGTCCTTTTGCGGCTGACATTATCAATCAGGGTATGTCCAAGCTAGAGGGAATTAAGCTGGTTGGAAAAGAATATGGCTTTGATATCAATCAAGTCATGGCTTTTGGTGATTCTGATAATGATGTTGAAATGTTAGCGGGGGTTGGTATGTCCATCGCCATGGGAAATGGAACCAGCCGAGTGAAAGAAGTTGCGAAACACACTACTAGCAGCAATAGTCAGGACGGGATTCATAAGGCTTTGGAGCATTTTGGTATTTTGGCAAGTGAAAAAGTCTTTGTCAGTAGCGACCACCACTTTAATAAGGTCAAAGAATTTCATGGGATAATGGATGAATGCACGCAGGAAGAGCCCATCCTGTGGACAACAGAAGGTGCTCGTCATCGTGCAGGTTTCAAGGTAGAAGAATTAGTAGAATTTTTACGGGCAGCCAGTCCGTCAGAAGAAATTTTCAATCAGTCTGTTCAATCTTTGCACGAAGCTGTGAACAAAGCTGCTGAAAAAGTCAAAAAGAAGAGCAAAGCAGAGATGTCCTTAGTTGGGCAAGTAGATGCACTGATTGATATGTTGTATTTTACTTATGGTAGTTTTGTTTTAATGGGAGTAGATCCTGAGCGTTTATTTGAAATTGTACACCAAGCGAATATGGGGAAACTCTTCCCAGATGGTAAAGCGCACTTTGACCCAGTTACTCATAAAATTTTAAAACCAGATGATTGGGAAAAAAATTATGCACCGGAGCCTGCTATCAAAAAAGAGCTTGAACGTCAAATTCAAGCTTATCAACGGAATTGTGAAAAAAATGAAGAATAAAAAAGAGGAGAGACTGGTTTATGCCAATCTCTCTTTATCTTTGTATTATAATGTTTTTTCCTTATCACGAACAACAAGTAAGTCAACTTTTGCATGACGCAAGATGTATTCAGATGAGGAACCAACCAGTAACCGTTCAAAGGCATTGAGCCCAGTAGCACCGACCATGATGAGATCAACTTTTTGTTCTTCTGGAATATCAGTGGCAAGAAGGGTTTTCGGATTTCCCATTTCAACAACTGTGACAACATTTCCCACGCCGGCTTCTTTGGCTTTTTCAGCATATTGATCCATGAGTTTCTTTGCATCTTCTTGCAATTCTTCATAGACTTCTGCATCAAATGTAGAAACGCTTTGCAAGGCACGTGTATCAATCACATGGGCGATCGTTAGGCGTGAATTATTTCTAAGCGCAACATTTACACCCTTTTCAAAGGCAAGCTCAGCTTCGTGAGAACCGTCAACAGCGACCATAATGTTTTGATATCTTTGTAGCATAGGAATACCTCCATTCTTTCTTTAGTTATATTGTAACCCTTTACATGAAAAAAGTAAAGCATTTTCATGCAGACTTTACAAGAAGTTTTTTAGATTTTTTAGAAAAATTGCGTTATAATAAATTGACTCTTTTGAAATGAGGAAAAATTCGATGAAAGAATTTAATAAATCAACAAAATTAGAACATGTGGCTTATGATATTCGTGGTCCTGTCTTAGAAGAAGCCATGAGGATGCGCGCAAACGGTGAGAAAATCCTCCGTTTGAATACAGGAAACCCAGCTGAGTTTGGTTTTACAGCGCCAGATGAGGTGATTCATGACTTGATTATGAATGCACGTGATAGCGAGGGGTATTCTGACTCGAAAGGGATTTTTTCTGCTCGGAAAGCTATTATGCAATATTGCCAGTTAAAGAATATTCCAAATGTTGATATTGACGATGTCTACCTTGGAAATGGAGTCAGCGAGCTGATTGTCATGTCTATGCAAGGTTTGCTAGACAATGGCGATGAGGTATTGGTTCCGATGCCGGATTATCCACTCTGGACCGCAGCGGTCAGTTTAGCAGGAGGGAATGCTGTTCACTATCTTTGTGATGAAGCTGCTGATTGGTACCCAGATATTGATGACATTAGATCGAAAATTACTTCTAATACAAAAGCTATTGTCGTTATCAACCCAAACAATCCGACAGGAGCTTTGTATCCTAAAGAGGTGTTGGAAGAACTTGTTGAAGTTGCGCGGCAAAACAACTTGATTATTTTTGCAGATGAGATTTATGACCGTTTAGTGATGGACGGTGAGAAACATACGGCTATCGCCAGTTTGGCTCCTGACCTCTTTTGTGTCAGCATGAACGGCTTGTCTAAATCACACCGTATCGCGGGTTTTCGTGTCGGGTGGATGGTGTTATCTGGTCCTAAATATCACGTGAAAGATTATATTGAAGGGCTAAACATGCTATCCAATATGCGTTTGTGCTCAAACGTCTTATCTCAGCATGTGGTACAAACGTCGCTTGGTGGTTATCAATCAGTCGATGAATTGCTGCTTCCTGGTGGGCGCATTTATGAGCAACGAAACTTTATTTACAAGGCTATCAATGAAATTCCAGGCTTGTCAGCAACCAAACCTAAAGCGGGGCTTTATATTTTTCCTAAAATTGACAGAGAAATGTACCGAGTGGACGATGATGAGCAATTCGTGCTTGATTTCTTAAAGCAAGAAAAGATTTTGTTGGTGCACGGACGAGGCTTTAACTGGAAAGATCCAGATCATTTCCGGATTGTTTATCTGCCTCGTGTAGATGAATTGGCACAAATTCAAGAGAAGATGACTCGTTTCTTAAGGCAATATCGGAGATGACGAAGAGCAGCCGAAAGGTTGCTTTTTTGTTGCTGAAATAAAAGAGCAATAAACTTAGCAGAACTAATTGCACACAATTGTATCTCAATAAACAATTTTCAGATAATTGTTGAAGATTAAAGCGCTTTATGATATAATCAATAAGATTATATGCGAGGTAAATTATGGCAAACTTATTAGCAAAAACACGAAAAATTACATCTATTTTGCGTCGTTCAGATGAGCGATTACAGGATGAATTACCTTACAATGCAATTACCCAGCAGTTAGCTGAAATTATGGATTGCAATGCCTGCATTGTAAACAGTAAAGGGCGTCTTTTGGGGTATTTCATGCGCTACAAGACGAATAATGACCGAGTGGAAGCATTTTATCAAACGAAAATCTTCCCAGAAGAATATGTTCGCACAGCGAATTTAATGTATGACACAGAGGCCAATCTTCCTGTCAATCATGATTTGTCAATTTTTCCTGTCGAAACCAAAGATGAATTTCCAGACGGCTTGACGACGATTTCGCCTATTCATGTTTCAGGGATTCGCTTAGGGACTTTGATTGTTTGGCGCAATGATAAAGAATTTGATGATGATGATTTGATTTTGGTTGAAATTGCAAGTACAGTGGTTGGTATTCAGTTGCTCAACTTCCAACGAGAAGAAGATGAAAAAAATATTCGTCGCAGAACAGCTGTAACCATGGCTGTAAATACTTTGTCTTATTCAGAATTACGAGCTGTTTCAGCTATTTTAGGTGAATTAAACGGTAATGAAGGTCAATTGACAGCATCGGTCATTGCGGATCGTATTGGCATTACTCGCTCGGTGATTGTCAATGCTCTGCGTAAACTAGAGAGTGCAGGCATTATTGAAAGTCGCTCTCTAGGAATGAAAGGGACCTATCTTAAAGTCCTTATTCCAGATGTCTTTGAAGAGATTAAAAAGAGAGATTACTGATGACAAAAGCATTGATTTCGATTGATTATACGGTGGACTTTGTAGCAGATAATGGGAAATTGACGGCAGGTGCACCAGCTCAGGCGATTTCTAAAACTATCGCACAGGTAACAAAGGTTGCTTTTGATCGAGGCGATTATATCTTTTTTGCCATTGATGCCCATGATGAAGGGGATATTTTTCACCCAGAGAGTAAACTCTTTCCACCACATAACATCAAAGGCACTAGTGGACGTAACCTTTATGGACCGTTGGCGGATTTTTATCAGGAGCATAAAGCAGATTCTCGCGTCTTTTGGATGGATAAACGGCATTATTCAGCTTTTTCGGGAACAGATTTGGATATTCGTCTGCGAGAAAGAAAAGTTGACACGGTGATTTTGACTGGTGTTCTGACGGATATTTGCGTTCTCCACACAGCTATTGATGCCTATAATTTAGGGTATCAAATTGAGGTGGTAGAGTCTGCTGTAGCTTCTCTTTCGGAGGAAAATCATAAATTTGCACTAAACCACTTGCAAAATGTTTTAGGTTCGACTATAATAGATAACAATTTAAAAGTAAAAAAGCAGTAGAGTAGGCTTGTTGACTTGAACAGAGAGTGCTGAAAGCTGAGAGCAGCACCAAGGAAGCAAAATCCGAAGAACATACTGTCAATGATATAATGGTTTTTTTCTATACTATTAATGGCAAAGGATGATATTGTCTGAAACTATTAGATCATTGTAAATAATTTGTGTGAATCAAAGCACAAACGTCTGCTCACGTTACGAGCTAGAGGTTGCAATGCAACGAATAACAGTGGTACCACGGCTTTCGTCTGTTTTACAGGCGGAAGCCGTTTTTCTATAGCTCTTAATGTTTTAGCGTTTAGAGCTATGATTATAGATTTACGTAGTAAAGTCAATGTTCCTTATAATTCTTAGTACTTAGAGGAGCGGTTGCAATTTTGTTAGTTGGACAAAAGCTGTAAACAAAAAATGCTTCCTACTTTTAGTATCTAGAGCTACGGTCGTAGATTTCTATAAGTAATTTGCGGCAAATGGTTAATTTGAAAATGAATTTAGAAAGAGGCAGAAAACATGAAAGAAGTTTTTATTGGGAACTACGGTTTAGAACAAGTTGGTCAGAAAATGACAGCGACTGGATGGGTCGCAAATATCCGAAATCATGGGAAATTGGCTTTTATAGAGCTACGAGACCGAGAAGGACTGCTTCAAGTTTTTGTCGCAGGTGATAGCCCGGCTTTTACTGAAATTGAACATCTACATAAAGAAGATGTGATTGCTGTTACAGGAGAAGTTGTCGAGCGAGAAAGTCGCTTTGTCAACAAAGCTATCAAGTCTGGACAGGTGGAACTACGAGCAGAGGCGATTCAAATCCTTGCAAACAGTAATCCTCTTCCTTTTGAACTTGATCAGCACGCCCATACAGGAGAAGAGTTGCGACAGAAATATCGCTATCTGGATTTGCGTCGAAGTAAGATGACAGAAAACCTCAAACTTCGTCATCAAGTAACCAGCACGATTCGTGACTACTTAAACGGTAAGGATTTTCTGGAAGTAGAGACGCCTTATTTGACGAAGTCCACGCCAGAAGGAGCCAGAGACTTTTTGGTTCCTAGCCGAGTTTTTAAAAATCAATTTTATGCCTTGCCTCAAAGTCCCCAAATGCTGAAGCAACTCCTAATGGGAGCTGGTCTGGAGCGTTATTATCAAGTTGTTCGCTGCTTTCGAGATGAGGATTTACGGGGAGACCGTCAGCCTGAATTTACTCAGGTCGATATGGAAATGAGTTTTGCTAGTGAAAAAGACATTCGCATGCTTGTAGAAGAGATGCTCAAAGCGGTTGTCAAGAAAACTCATGGTTTGGAGCTGACAGAAGCTTTTCCGACTATCAGTTATGAAGAAGCCATGAACCGCTTTGGTACAGATAAGCCGGATACGCGATTTGGTTTGGAATTAAAAAATCTGACCAATCTCTGTCAGGATAATCCCTCTCTTTTGCTGAAGCAGGCTTTTGCTCATCACGAAGAATTATGGGGCATTTGTGTTCCAAATGCTACGGATTCTTTCACGAAGAAGCAGCTCAGTCATTTCTATCAGGAAATGAAAGAATTTGGAGCTAGTAGGTTTGCTAGTCTTAAGGTGGAAGCAGGTGAATTTCAAGGGGATTTGGCTTCGACTTTTGAAGTAGAAGCAACAGCTTTCGTAGACCAATTCGAAGCGCAAGACGGTGATTTGCTTTTACTGGTCATCGCCAAGAGAAGACAAGCTCAAGAAGCCTTGGGGCACTTGCGATTGGAGATTGCCAAACAATTAGACTTAATCGATCAGAGTCGACTAGACTTCCTTTGGGTGCTGGATTGGCCTTTGCTAGAGTGGAATGAGGAGCAAGAACGCTATCAAGCCATGCACCACCCATTCACCCAAGGAATTTTTGAAAATGAGAAAGAAGATTTAGCTTCAATCAAAAGTCATGCCTATGATATTGTCCTTAATGGCTATGAAATTGGAGGCGGTAGTTTACGAATCCATGATCGAAAGAGTCAAGAAGCCATGTTTGAACTCTTGGGCATGGAAAAAGAAGATTACGAGCGTGACTTTGGCTTTTTCTTAGAAGCGCTTGATTATGGTTTTCCGCCGCATGGTGGTCTAGCACTGGGCTTGGATCGATTGGTTATGATTTTAGCTGGTGAAGAAAATATCCGTCAGGTCATTGCCTTTCCTAAAAATGGAACTGGTTTTGATCCTATGCTAGAAAGTCCCAGCCAAGTAGATGCGAGTCAAGTGAAAGAACTTCATTTGGAATTGAAGAACTAAGCCTATTTGTGATAAAATAAGAAGATGACTGTTTTTCGGTTATGCTGAAAAATAAAAGAAGAGAAAGGAAACAGAGATGAAAATTACTCAAGAGGAAGTAACGCATGTTGCCAACCTGTCAAAACTAGCTTTTTCACCTGAAGAAACAGCAGAATTTGCGACAACTTTGTCAAAAATTGTGGACATGGTGGAGTTGTTAAACGAAGTTGATACAACTGGTGTGCCTTTTACATCAAATGTTGCAGAAAATGTCAACTATATGCGTGAAGATGTAGCAGTTGCAGGTTGGAATCGAGAAGAACTTTTCCAAAATGTGCCTGAAAAAGAGCGAGGCTATATCAAAGTGCCTGCTATTCTAGATGACGGAGGAGACGCCTAATGACTTTGAATCAAAAAACAATTGAAGAATTGCATGATCTCCTTGTCAAAAAGGAACTTTCCGCAGTTGAGCTGACGAAAGCTACTCTGGAAGATATTAAGAGTCGAGAAAGTGCAGTTGATAGCTTTATTACGATTAGTGAAGAAGAAGCATTGGCGCAAGCAGCAGCAGTAGACGCGAAGGGAATTGATGCAGATAATCTTATGAGCGGGATTCCACTAGCTGTTAAGGACAATATTTCTACTAAGGGGATTTTAACGACAGCTGCATCAAAAATTCTTTACAATTATAAGCCAATTTTTGATGCAACCAGTGTAGAAAAACTCCATGAGAAAGATATGATTGTCATTGGTAAGACCAATATGGACGAATTTGCCATGGGTGGCTCCAGTGAAAATTCTTATTTTAAGACTACAAAAAATGCTTGGGACGCCACCAAAGTTCCCGGTGGTTCATCTGGTGGTTCAGCGACAGCAGTTGCTTCTGGTCAGGTTCGCTTGTCTTTAGGTTCTGATACCGGTGGCTCTATCCGTCAGCCAGCTTCCTTTAACGGAGTGGTCGGACTGAAGCCAACTTATGGACGAGTTTCTCGCTTTGGGCTCATTGCTTTTGGTAGCTCGTTGGATCAAATCGGACCTTTTGCTCAGACGGTCAAAGAAAACGCTCAGCTTTTGGGCGTAATTGCAGGCAATGATAAAAAAGACTCAACCTCTTCTCAACGAACTGTTCCTGATTTCACTAGCAAGATTGGTCAAGATATTAAAGGATTGAAAATTGCTCTTCCAAAAGAATATATGGGTGAAGGGATTGATGAAAAAGTCAAGGAACGCATTTTGGCAGCTGCTAAACATTTGGAAAGTCTGGGAGCGATTGTTGAAGAAGTCAGCCTGCCGCACAGCAAATATGGGGTAGCGGTTTACTATATCATCGCTTCATCTGAAGCCAGCTCTAACTTGCAACGTTTCGATGGGATTCGTTATGGCTATCGGGCAGATGAGATTGAGAACTTAGAAGATGTCTATGTCAAGTCTCGTAGCCAAGGTTTTGGTGAGGAAGTGAAGCGCCGGATTATGTTGGGAACATTTAGTCTATCTTCTGGTTATTACGATGCTTATTTCAAGAAAGCAGGTCAAGTTCGGACGCTCATTATGCAGGATTTTGCCAAGGTATTTGAAAAGTATGATTTGATTTTAGGACCAACTGCACCGACGGTTGCTTACGACTTAGGAACTCAAAGTCATGATCCAGTAGCTATGTATTTGGCTGACCTTTTGACAATTCCGGTCAATTTGGCAGGGCTTCCTGGTATCTCCATTCCAGCAGGCTTTGCGGACGGACTTCCGGTTGGTCTGCAATTGATTGGAAATCATTTTGATGAAGAAACGATTTATCAAGTGGCAGCTGCTTTTGAAGCAACGACAGACTACCACAAGCAAAAACCAGTCATTTTTGGAGGTGAAAAATAATGAACTTTGAAACGATTATTGGACTGGAAGTCCACGTTGAATTAAAAACAAATTCAAAAATTTTCTCACCAGCACCGGCTCATTTCGGAGAAGATCCAAATACCAACACCAATATCATTGACTGGTCTTTCCCAGGTGTCTTGCCGGTGATGAACAAGGGAGTTATTGATTACGGTATTAAGGCTGCTCTGGCGCTCAATATGGACATTCATCAAAAGATGCACTTTGACCGCAAGAATTATTTCTATCCAGATAATCCGAAAGCTTACCAAATCTCTCAATTTGACGAGCCAATTGGCTACAATGGCTGGATTGAGATCGAATTAGAAGACGGTACGACTAAGAAAATTCGCATTGAGCGGGCTCATTTGGAAGAAGACGCTGGAAAGAACACTCACGGCAGTGATGGTTATTCTTATGTTGACCTTAACCGCCAAGGCGTGCCGCTGATTGAGATTGTTTCAGAAGCGGATATGCGAAGTCCAGAAGAAGCCTATGCTTATCTGACAGCCCTTAAAGAAATCATCCAGTATACGGGTATTTCTGACGTCAAAATGGAAGAAGGGTCCATGCGCGTGGATGCCAATATTTCTATCCGTCCTTATGGTCAAGAAGAGTTTGGAACCAAGACAGAACTAAAAAATCTTAATTCCTTCAACTTTGTTCGCAAGGGCTTGGCTTTTGAGGAAAAACGTCAAGCTGAGATTTTGCGCAGCGGCGGTCAAATTCGTCAAGAAACCCGTCGGTATGACGAAGCAACGGGTGAAACCCTGCTTATGCGGGTCAAGGAAGGCTCGGCTGACTATCGTTACTTCCCAGAGCCTGACCTACCAAACTTTGAGATTGATGATAGTTGGATTGAGTCAGTGCGCTCAGATTTACCAGCCTTTCCAAAAGAACGTCGGGCTAAGTACAAGGCAGACTTTGGATTGTCAGACTATGATGCCAAGCAATTGACAGCAACGAAGAACATCTCTGACTTCTTTGAAGCTGCAGTGACAGCAGGTGGAGACGCGAAATCTGTGTCAAACTGGCTCCAAGGTGAGGTTGCTCAATACCTCAATGCTGAAGGTAAAACGATTGAAGAAATCGGCTTAACACCAGTCAACTTGACTGAAATGTTGAGTTTGGTGGCAGACGGTACGATTTCCTCTAAAATCGCTAAAAAAGTCTTTGTTCATTTGGCGAAGAATGGTGGTTCAGCCAAGGAATACGTTGAAAAAGCTGGCTTAGTGCAGATTTCTGACCCAGCACAACTTCTTCCAATCATCCAAGAGGTTTTTGCCAATAATGAAAAAGCAATCAACGACTACAAGGGTGGCAATAAGAATGCTGCCAAGTCCTTAATTGGTCAGCTCATGAAAGCAACCAAAGGACAAGCTAATCCACAAGTAGCTCAAAAACTTCTTAATGAAGAATTGGCAAAGTTGTAAAATCTAAAAAAAAAATCAGTCGTTTCGGCTGATTTTTTGTGCTATAATCATAGAATGGAAAAGCTTGGGGGTAAGATATGTCAAAAATAGCAAAAGGCACCATTTTAACCTTAGTCGCAGGAATTGCATGGGGATTGTCTGGGACGAGCGGACAATACTTGATGACGCATGGATTTCCTGTTTTAGTTTTAACGAATATTCGACTTTTAATTGCAGGACTTCTGTTGGTATTGTATATGTTGCTAACTAATCGTAGAAAATTGGTTGAAATGATAAAAGACCGAAAAGCAATAATGTCTTTAGCACTGTTTGCTTTGTTAGGATTGTTGCTCAATCAATTTGCTTATTTAAAGTCTATTTATGAAAGCAATGCAGGAACGGCAACCGTTTTACAATATGTCTGTCCGGTTGGAATCCTTGCTTACACTTGTATCAAAGACCGTGTTGCACCTACTGTGACAGAAGTATTGTCTATGATATTGGCTGTTGGTGGTACTTTTTTGATTGCCACCCATGGACAACTCAATCAGTTATCTGTCACACCTGCAGGACTGTTCTGGGGGCTGTTTGCCGCATTCACTTACGCTTTGTATATTCTTATTCCGATTCAGCTGATAAAGATGTGGGGCAGTATTTCAGTGATTGGAGTGGGCATGATGCTAGCAGGCATTGTCTTAACGCCATTTAGCGGTATTTTGCGTTTTCATTGGCAGTTGTCAATGAAAGTATATCTGGCTTTAGCGGGGATTATTTTAGTGGGGACAATCCTCGCCTATACACTGTTTCTCAAAGGAACCAGTTTAGTCGGGCCTGTGAAATCTAGCCTTCTAGCGGCTGTTGAGCCTATATCGGCTGTATTTTTCGCCTTTCTCATTATGCACGAGCAATTTTACTTTTTGGATTTTGTCGGGATGTTCATGATTTTATCAGCAGTTGCCTTGATTTCTATAAAAGATTTGATATTGGAAAAAAGGAAAGGAATCTTATAAAAGGCAGAGCGAATCGCATTGCTCTGCCTTTTATTTTGAAAATAATTGCCAAAAGAAATCAATGATGTATGTCAAACCGTAAGTGTAGATGACTAGTGTGATTGGTTTGCACAAAATGATAATCATCATATATTTCTTAAAGGTCATCTTTGTTAAGGCTGCTAACATACAAAGAAAATCCGCTGGGCTGATAGGCCAAATCATCATAAAGATGAAAAAACGCTCAAAACGATTGTCTTCATCCAGCCAACCGATGTACTTATCATAGGTGCGTTTACTGACGACCGATTGGACAAAAGCAGAACCGTAGGTACGCGCTAGGTAAAAAATAATAGCACAGCCGATGACGATGCCGATATAATTATAAATGGTTCCAATGATATGACCATAAATAAAAATACCAGCAACCGAAGTCAAAGCTCCAGGAATAATAGGAACAACTGTCTGTAGAATTTGCAGGAAAATAAAGAGTGGCGGTCCCCAAATGCCAGCTTGCTTAATAAAGGCTGACAGAGTTTCTTTGGATTGTAAAATGCCAGTATAATAGGCCCAGATACAGAAAATTACTGTTCCAACTGCTCCAACAATAGAAGACCAGTTGATAAATTTTTGTAAAAGAGGGGAGACGGCAGTCATTTTCTTACTCGTATTTGCCATAAGTTCCTCCGTGTTAAATTCTCTATTCTTACTATAACATTTTTAAACATTTTTTGGCAAATTGTACATAAAATCGATGAAAAAATCTAGGGTGCGAAAACTCTTTTTTTATGTTAAAATAGGTAGAAGTATAATGTTTGGAGAGAAATGTGGCAATTGAAAACTACATGCCTGATTTTGCGATTGAGGCAGTTTATGATTTGACAGTTGAAAGTTTAAAAAAACACGGTATCAAGGCTGTTTTGGTGGATTTAGATAATACTCTTATCGCATGGAACAATCCTGACGGAACGCCAGAAATGAAACAGTGGCTCCATGACGTGCGCGATGCAGGGATTCGGATTATTGTGGTGTCCAATAACACTAAAAAACGAGTAAAACGAGCAGTTGAAAAGTTTGAAATTGACTATGTCTGTTGGTCTATGAAACCATTCACTTGGGGGATTGATCGGGCGCTGAAAGAATTTCATTTTGAAAAAAATGAAGTTGTCATGGTGGGAGATCAACTCATGACGGACATTCGAGCTGCTCATAGAGCTGGAATTCGTTCGATTTTGGTTAAGCCACTGGTTGAGCATGATTCGTTAAAGACCCAGATTAACCGAGCTCGTGAGCGTCGTGTGTTGAAAAAAATCACCGAAAAATATGGATCGATTGAGTATAAAAAAGGAATTTAAGTATGGAAGACATTCTCTGTATTGGGTGTGGAGCACCGATTCAGACAAAATATAAGGATAGGCTTGGCTACACCCCTCAGTCGGCTTTGGAAAAGGGAATGGAGACAGGTGAGCTGTATTGTCAGCGCTGTTTCCGTCTGCGTCACTACAACGAAATTACCGATGTGCAATTGACAGACGATGATTTTCTCAGACTTCTCCACGAAGTCGGCGACAGCAATGCTCTCGTAGTCAATGTAGTAGATATTTTTGATTTTAATGGTTCGGTGATTCCGGGTTTGCCACGCTTTGTGGCTGGTAACGATGTGCTGTTGGTCGGGAATAAAAAAGATATTCTCCCTAAGTCGGTTAAGACGAGCAAGGTTGCCCAATGGCTGACGGAGCGGGCTCACGAGGAAGGACTGCGCCCTGTTGATGTAGTTTTGACTTCAGCTCAAAACAAGCAAGCGATTAAAGAATTGATTGAAAAGATTGAGCAATATCGGAAAGGCCGAGATGTTTATGTGGTCGGCGTGACCAATGTTGGTAAGTCCACACTTATCAATGCCATTATTCAGGAAATTACTGGGGATAAGGAAATCATTACGACTTCGCGTTTTCCAGGGACCACACTGGATAAGATTGAGATTCCGCTGGCTGACGGCAGTCATATCTACGACACACCAGGGATTATCCACCGCCACCAAATGGCTCATTATCTGTCTGCTAAAAATCTTAAATATGTCAGTCCTAAAAAGGAAATCAAACCCAAAACTTACCAACTCAATCCTGAACAAACCCTCTTTTTAGGGGGCTTGGGGCGCTTTGATTTTGTGTCAGGTGATAAACAAGGCTTTACGGCTTATTTTGACAATGAACTCAAATTGCACCGCACCAAGCTTGTAGGAGCGGGAGAATTTTATGAAAAGCATGTTGGCTCTTTGCTAGCACCGCCCTCTAAAAAAGAAGTGGCAGATTTTCCTCAGCTCGTCAAACATGAGTTGAAAATTGAAACCAAAACAGATGTAGTCTTTTCAGGCTTGGGCTGGATTCGCGTGACAGGACCAGCAAAGATTGTAGCCTGGGCACCAGAGGGAGTTGCAGTAGTGACCCGAAAAGCCATTATCTAAGGAATTCTAGTAAGAAACCGTCACAGTTAAACCAATTTTTAGAAAGGAATTGAACACGAGTTAAAACTTTGGAAAATAGAAAAATTCTCTTAGAAAATCATTGATTCTTCGTCGAATTTCCTAGTTTTCTGTTGGTTTTGTCGTTCTTTGTATCTTATTATGTCATTAACATCCAAACAACGAGCTTTTTTAAATAGTCAAGCTCACAGTCTCAAACCCATTATTCAGATTGGCAAAAACGGTCTCAACGACCAGATTAAAACGAGTGTTCGTCAAGCTCTAGATGCTAGAGAATTAATTAAAGTAACTCTTCTACAAAATACAGATGAGAACATCCATGAAGTAGCAGAAATTCTCGAAGAGGAAATCGGTGTGGATACTGTTCAAAAAATTGGCCGTATTTTAATTCTCTACAAACAGTCTAGCAAAAAGGAAAACCGCAAAATTTCAGTAAAGGTAAAAGAAATTTAGAGGAAGCAGCCTATGGCAATTGAATTACTGACTCCCTTCACCAAGGTGAAGTTGGAACCAGAAGTAAAAGCAAAAAAAAGAAAGCAGGTGGGGATTTTAGGTGGAAACTTTAATCCAGTTCATAATGCCCATTTGGTTGTGGCGGATCAAGTTCGGCAACAATTATGTTTAGATCAAGTCTTGCTGATGCCTGAGTATGAGCCACCACATGTTGATAAGAAATCCACGATTGATGAGAAGCACCGACTGAAAATGCTGGAGTTGGCGATTGAAGGTATTGAAGGTCTGGGAATTGAAACCATTGAGTTAGAGAGAAAGGGTATTAGTTACACCTATGATACGATGAAGCTCTTGACGGAAAAACATCCAGATACAGATTATTATTTCATCATCGGAGCGGATATGGTAGATTACCTTCCCAAGTGGCATCGAATTGACGAATTAGTTGATTTGGTGCAATTTGTTGGTGTTCAGCGCCCCCGTTATAAAGCTGGTACCTCTTATCCAGTTATCTGGGTAGATGTGCCGTTGATGGATATTTCTTCGAGCATGGTTCGAGATTTTCTAGCTCAAGGTAGGACGCCTAATTTTCTCCTACCCAAGCCAGTTTTAGACTATATTGAGAAAGAAGGGCTTTACAATAATGGGATATGAAACTTACGTGGGAATTTCTCGTGAGCAGCTTTTAGTCAAAATGCAGCATCTTTTACCAGAGAAACGTTTTAAACATTGTCTGGGAGTGGAACAAGCAGCGATTGACTTGGCAGAGCGCTTCGGAGTAGATGTAGAAAAAGCTGGTTTGGCAGGTCTGCTCCATGATTATGCGAAAAAGCTCTCTGACGAAGAATTTCTGGCGCTGATTGATAAGTATGCTTTGGATCCAGCATTGAAAGATTGGGAAAATAATGTCTGGCATGGCATGGTCGGCATTTATAAAATTCAGGAAGATTTAGGATTGGCAGATCCAGAAATTTTGAGAGCTATTGAGGTTCATACCGTAGGTTCTGCTCAGATGTCCGATTTAGATAAGGTGATTTATGTAGCAGACTATATTGAGCCTAATCGGGACTTTCCAGGAGTGGAGCAAGCGCGTGAAATTGCTCATGTTTCGCTCAACCAAGCTGTGGCTTATGAAACAGCACATACAGTGGAATACTTGGCACACAAGGGCTTGCCTATCTTCCCACAAACTATTGAGACTTATAATGCGTATGTCGGCTTTATGAAAGATGATAAATGAAAACAGCTCTGTTAGTGATTGATATTCAAACAGCCTTGATAGAGGCTAAACCGTATGCTGTTGATAACTGCTTGTCTGTCTGGCAAAAAGCAATCGCCACTTGTCGTGAGAAAAACATTGAGGTGATTTACATCCGCCACAATGACGAAGAATTACTGACAGGAAGCCATGGCTGGGAAATTTACGGAGCTATTGCTCCAGAAGCTGACGAGAAAATCTTTGATAAGCATTATAATAGTGCTTTTAAAGAAACTCATTTACAGACTTATCTGGATAGCCAAGCTATTGAGCGGCTGATTATCATTGGCATGGCAACGAATTATTGCATTGATACGACTGTTAAGGTGGCGTTTGAATTTGGCTATAATTTGGCAGTTGTTAAAAATGGCACGACCACCTTTGCTGAAAGAGAAATTACAGCAGAACAATTAATACAGCATTATGAAAATACTTGGAACGGACGTTTTGCCCAAGTGGCTGATTTAGAAGAAATTTTAAAAGAGGATTAAATGGATAAAAAAGAACTATTAGAAATTGTTGTAAAAGCAGCGGATGAAAAACGAGCAGAAGACATTACTGTGCTAGATTTGCAAGAATTGACGACGATGACAGACTATTTTGTCATTGCCAGCTCTATGAACAGCCGTCAACTAGAAGCTATTGCTGATAATATTCGTGAAAAAGTTACAGAAGCAGGGCAATCAGCTAGCCATGTAGAAGGAGACTCTGCTGGAGGCTGGGTGCTTTTGGATCTAGGCGGGGTGGTTGTTCATATTTTTTCTGAGGAAATGCGGAATCACTACAACCTTGAAAAACTCTGGCATGAAGCCGTTGGTGTGGATGTGACACCATTGCTTGAGAAACAAGCCTTGTAGATAAAAAACGATGAGGGTTGAGGACATTGTCCCAACCTCTTTCAATGAGAAGAAAGGAAGAGTACCTTTTTGGTACTTCTAGATAAGATGACAACTTATGAAACCTTCGCATCAGTCTATGATGCTATTATGGATGATAGTCTTTATGATAAATGGACCGATTTTTCGCTCCGCCATTTTCCAAAAAATAAGAAAAAGCTCTTAGAATTAGCTTGTGGAACAGGAATTCAATCCGTACGCTTTGCCAAAGCTGGCTTTGATGTGGCAGGACTTGATTTGAGTGACGAGATGCTTGAAATCGCTCGTAAACGTGCCAAAGAAGCAGGTGAAGCCATTGAATTCAAACAGGGCAACATGCTTGATTTATCGCAAGCTGGGAAATACGACTTGGTGACTTGTTACTCTGATTCAATTTGCTACATGGCCGATGAAGTTGAAGTCGGTGATGTCTTTCAGCAAGTTTACAACTGTTTGAACGAAGGCGGCGTTTTCATTTTTGATGTGCACTCAACTTACCAGACAGATACCGTCTTTCCTGGTTATTCTTACCATGAAAACGCTGATGAATTTGCCATGGTCTGGGATACATACGCCGATGAAGCACCCCATTCAGTCGTGCATGAATTGACCTTCTTCTTGCAAGACGAAGACGGGCGCTTCACACGTTATGACGAAGTCCATGAAGAACGCACTTACGAAGTCTTAACTTACGATATCCTCTTGGAACAAGCAGGCTTCAAATCATTCAAACTTTACGCCGACTTTGAGGACATAAAGCCACGCAAAAAATCAAACCGCTGGTTCTTTGTGGTGGAGAAATGAGAAAATCGTTATATCCCCACGTATTATATGTATAAAGGAATGATTTAATGTTTCAATTATTAATTATTGTAGGAATCGTAGTTATAGAATTTTGTGTATTGAAGAATATTTTATCCGTGAATGTAAAAGATTATCAGGGATTTAGTACGAGATTTTTTTCTCCAAGCAACAATAGTATCAGTACAGGCAGTGTTATTTTCTGGATATTGGCTTCTCCTATTTTTTCGTCTCTAGCATATATATTTACTTTATTTGTAAATTCTACACTGGAGTGTAATTATATCCAATTTGATATGCTTTGGCTTATAAGTGTACTGTTTTGGTTATGGTTTTCTCTATTAGTGTTTGTATTAGGGAGACGAAAACTGGTAAATTGGCTTTTTGTTAGTTTTATAGCTGGAAGCTCAATTCTGTTTAATTGGTATTTATCTTCAATATCTTTTACTGGAGATGTAAAAGATATACTGCCGAATGCTAATAATACGACATTTCAGCTTTACTTGATATTGGGAATATTTTTAGTTTCAACAATACAAATTATTTATGAGCGAGATGATTACGATTTAAGACGTACTAGATTCATTTTAGAGAAGTTGGATTTGTACCTTTCTAAGTTTAAAGTTTTATTTGAATTAGAAGGTGAAGAACTTTACTTGGCTCTTGCAATTCTGATAGTGGAAGATTTTGAACGCCCAAAATTTATTAGATATATAGAGAATATTATAAAATCTTCTACCCGAAATATTGCGCAAAATGATTCTAGAAATGATAATCATAGCGTTTCTTTACTTGTGAAAGAAATTCATGATTTATATATTATAGGAGAAGATGATTACCCTTACCAGAGAATAAGGAATTTCGCCTTAAAATACAATAATTCTTCGAGATATGCTGATGATGTCTGGAAAATATATGACGAAGTGTCTAAACTTGATGAAAATATAAAATTGTTGAAAAAAACAAACCACAATGTTAGTGAAGAGCTAATTTAAAATAGGAGCGCCACATGACTATCACCGGTATCATTGCAGAATTCAATCCCTTCCACAATGGTCATAAATACTTGCTAGAGCAGGCTAAAGGTTTAAAAATTATTGCCATGAGCGGCAATTTTGTCCAACGTGGTGAGCCCGCGATTGTAGATAAGTGGATACGCGCGGAAATGGCTCTGCGAAATGGCGCTGATTTGGTGGTTGAATTGCCATTTTTGGTGGCTGTTCAGTCAGCTGACTACTTCGCACAAGGAGCAGTAGATATTTTAGAGCGCCTTAGTGTGAATAAGTTGACCTTTGGCACGGAAGAGGTCTTAGATTATCAACACTTTTCACAGATTTATACAGATAATCAACAGAAAATGCTGGACTACGTACAAAGTTTGCCAGATGATTTGTCTTATCCACAGAAAACACAGAAAATGTGGGAAAAGTTTGCTGGTGTAAAATTCACAGGCAATACACCCAATCACATTTTAGGACTTTCTTATGCCAAAGCTTGTGCTGGAAAGGCTATTGAGATTCTTCCAATCAAGCGTCAAGGAGCTGGCTATCATTCGCAAGAAGAAAATTTAAAATATGCCTCAGCTACGGCTCTTAGAGAGCGTCTTAATTGTCCAGATTTTCTGGAGAAATTTACCCCGGCTCATGAACTGCTGATTCAGTCTCCCAAAGTGACCTGGTCAGCACTTTATCCTTTGCTGCGTTACCAGATTATCAGTCATCCCGATTTGACGAGTTTTTATCAGGTTAATCGAGAACTTGCGGTGCGCTTGCAGGAAGCAGTGAAAACCAGTTATAGCGTAGAGGAGCTGGTTGAACAAGTCGCAACCAAGCGATATACGAAAGCACGAATCAGACGAATTCTGACTTATATTTTGGTCGGTGCAAGAGATGAGCTTTTGCCTAGTGGGATTCACGTATTAGGCTTTACTCAAGCAGGTCGGGAACATCTCAAAAAGATGAAAGGGAAAACAGACTTCGTCAGTCGCATCGGTCAAGAACCATGGGATTCCTTAACCCAGCGAGCTGATTGTATTTATCAGCTAGGGAACGCCCAACTAGAGGAGCAGAATTTTGGGAAAATCCCGATAATGATAGATTGATGCAAAAATTATTTTATAGAGTTAGACATTGTCAATAATTTGCTAGTGAAATTCAACCTGACTTGTGATATAATAAAAAAGATTGAAAAAGTGAAAATCTAAAGGAGAATATCCAATGGGACGTAAATGGGCCAATATTGTGGCGAAAAAAACTGCCAAGGACGGTGCAAACTCAAAAGTTTATGCTAAATTTGGTGTTGAAATCTATGTAGCAGCTAAAAAAGGAGAGCCAGATCCAGAATCGAACTCAGCTTTGAAATTTGTTATTGAACGTGCGAAGCAAGCGCAAGTGCCAAAGCATGTTATTGACAAAGCGTTAGATAAGGCAAAAGGAAATACAGACGAAACCTTTACTGAAGGACGTTATGAGGGCTTTGGTCCAAATGGTTCAATGCTTATTGTGGATACACTAACTTCAAATGTCAATCGTACCGCAGCAAATGTTCGTTCTGCCTTTGGTAAAAATGGTGGAAACATGGGAGCGAGTGGCTCAGTGTCTTATATGTTTGATAATAAAGGTGTGATTGTGTTTGTAGGAGACGATGCAGATAGCGTCTTTGAACAATTGTTAGAAGCAGATGTAGACGTAGATGATGTAGAAGCAGAAGACGGTACTATCACCGTTTATACAGCACCAACAGATTTGCACAAAGCCTTGACTGCTCTCCGCGAATCTGGTGTAGAAGAATTCCAAATTACCGAATTGGAAATGATTCCACAATCTGATGTGGTATTATCAGGCGAAGATTTAGAAACATTTGAAAAGTTGTATGCTGTTTTAGAAGACGACGAAGATGTCCAAAAGATTTATACAAATGTAGAAGGATTTTAATAGTGAAGAAAGAGTCCGACAGCTACTGCGTCAAGAGTTTTTTACTAATACAGATTGAGACTGAGATAATTTTGTCCCAGTCTCTTTTTTTGTTACTTACTAATCTCTCAGTGTTTTTTAAGAAATTTAGTTATAAGACCGTAAGTATGTTGAGCTAGTATCTTCTTTACTTTGATAGAGTAGACATGAAGTTTGGTAGAAAAGGTGGCTAGCTAATAATATGTAGTTGAAGAGTGAGGTTGGTTTCCAAGACTGCTTGTTGTAGCTTAGTTTATTCTAAAAATTCAAATAAGGAGCGTAAAAAGCAGACAAACCAGTGATAAACTATAAGTTGAGAGAAGTAAACTATTGGTCGATTGAGTTTGTAAGAAAAGGTGCTACAATATAATTAGCAAATGGAAGGAGGAAAAATCTGATGAAAAAACAAACACTAGGTATGATGATTTCATCATTAAGGAAAGCAAAAGGGATGACACAATTAGAACTGGCTGAAAAGATGGGGGTCACTGATAAGGCTGTTTCAAAATGGGAAAGAGATTTATCCTATCCAGATATTAATACCATTCCTAAATTAGCAGACCTGTTTGATACATCGGTAGATGAGCTGATGCAAGGACAGACAGTGATGAAAGAAAACAAGAAAAATAGAAAATCTGATATTGTTGACACCGTGTTGAGAGGACTTGGAGTAGCCATGGGGATTGTTGTAGTGGTTTTATCTGCTTTAGGAAAAGTGGACACTAAGGCTGCACTGACAATGCTTGGACTTGGTTTAGCCAGCCTTTCTATCTCCTCACTAAAGGATAGAAACGAATGAGAATAATTGTTAAAGACGTTGGTGAAATAACTATCGCCTTTTCTGGTAAGTTTTCATATTCAGGTCATCTAGAGATTTTACATGGGGTTATATTACAATGGTAATAAGATTCTCGCAAGCGTCTGGGAACAGGGGGAATGGACGCTTTTAAGCGTATCAATCCTAAGTTTTTAGTATGGTAAAGAATTATTCGGGTGCACAATTTGTCAAAGACCTTGTAGCTAGATTATCGTGGCAATTATTGCCTTACCATTGTCAATTGCTTTGGCGATTGCTTCGAGGGTCAATCCAGAGCAAGATCTTTATACAGCTGTTGTAGTTGGTTTTTTCATTTCCTTTTTTAGGTGGGAGTCGTGTTTAGATTGGTGAGCCAACAGCCGCTTTGGTTGTTATCATTTATGGAATTATTGCGCAATACGTTCTGGCTGGTCTGACAGTGGCTGCTTTCTTAGCTGGTCTTATGCTCATCGGCATAGGTTTGTTGCATTTTGATGATCTGATTAAATTTATTTCAAAGACCATCACTGTTGGATTTACCCTTGAAATTGCCGTTGGAATCATCGTTGGACAAATCAAGGACTTATTTTGTCTGAACAAGGTAAAAATGTCTTAATTCTTCGTATGCGCAGTGTGTCTGCAATGGATATTTCAGGATTGGATGCTCTTGAAGAGCTCCTTGGCAAATGTCAACGAACAACCTTATCATGTCATGGAAAAAGCAAGCTTTATTGATAGAGTTGGTGCAGACAACTTTTGTGCTAATATTGATGTCGCTTTAACGCGCGCAGCTAGTTTAGAAAAGTAATTGAGTTTTCCACTATTCGTCAAATGTATCAATGGTTGGTAAAAATCTGATTTCGTTTAGCTCTACTTGATAAAGAAAATCTATCACTTTGATAAAAATCAAATAATAGTCAAGAAGGAAAATATTTGATATGATAAGATTTATCTTAATGAAAGAGGTTATTATAGGAATATGAAAAAAGTGTTAAAATATTCTTCTTTAACAGCCCTTGGGCTTTTGACAATAGGAGCTTTAGCAGCGTGCTCCAATTCAAAATCAACGACTTCATCTGGAAAAACAGAAATTAAAGTCGCAACGAATGCTTCACCCAAGCCGTTTAACTATGAAGAAAATAGTAAACTAACAGGTTATGAAATCGAAGTCGTTCGTGCGATCTTCAAAGATTCTGACAAATACAAGGTAAAATTTGAAACAACAGAGTGGTCAGGTATTTTCGCAGGTCTGGATAGTGATCGCTACCAAATGGCGGTCAACAATATCAGCTATACAAAAGAACGTGCAGGAAAGTATTTGTATGCAGCTCCAACTGCTAAAAATCCAAACGTTTTAGTGGTGAAAAAATCTGATAAAAGCATTCAATCGCTGGATGATATTGGTGGGAAAACAACAGAAGTTGTACAAGGGACAACGACTGCAGCACAATTAGAAAAATACAACCAAGAACATTCTGGCAATCCAACGAAAATTAGCTATACAAAAGCAGATTTTCAACAGATTATGAGTCATTTAAACGACGGTAAGTTTGATTATAAGATTTTTGATAAAATTGGTGTAGAAACAGTCATTAAAAATCAAAAACTGGACAACTTGAAAGTGATTGATTTACCAAGTGACCAACAACCTTATGTTTATCCACTTTTAGCAAAAGGACAAGATGAGTTGAAAACATTTGTTAATAGGCGCATTCAAGAGTTGTATAAAGACGGAACTCTGGAAAAACTATCCCAAAAATTCTTTGGCGGTAGTTACTTGCCAGTAGAAGCAGATGTGAAATAAGAGAATGTAAAGCCAGCTAGTTTCAAAGTTTCAGTTGGTTTTCTTATACAAAACAGTTATAGTTTATAACTATATCCTTTGTTATGAAATAACAATTTGTCAATCAGGTAAATATGTGCGATACTATTTTCATAAGATTTTTAAAGGAGACAGAAAATGAAATTTAAAAAATGGTTTGGAATAACAGCTCTAGCAGCTGTAGCAGTGATTGGCTTAGCAGCTTGTGGTTCAGAAAATAAAAGTGACGACGCCAAAACGATTAAAGTTGGTGTAATGACAAAGAGTGACTCAGAGGAAAAACGCTGGGACAAGATTCAAGAATTGTTGAAAAAAGATAATATCAAGTTGAAATTTACAGAATTTACGGACTACTCGCAACCAAATAAAGCGGTCGCTGATGGTGAAGTGGATATCAATGCTTTCCAACATTACTATTTCTTGAACAACTGGAACAAGGAAAACAAGCAAAACTTAGTTGCAACTGCTGAAACTTATATCTCACCCATTCGCCTCTACTCTGGTACCAAAAATGGAAAAAATAAATATACGAAAGTAGATCAAATTCCAAATGGTGCAGAAATTGCAGTTCCAAATGATGCGACAAATGAAAGTCGGGCGCTTAATTTATTGCAATCTGCAGGATTGATTAAATTAGACAAGTCTGGAAATGAATTGGCAACTGTGGCAAATATCAAAGAAAATCCGAAAAAATTGAAAATTACAGAATTGGATGCTAGTCAAACAGCTCGCTCATTGACTTCAGTAGATGCAGCCGTTGTAAACAATACATTTGTAACAGAAGCAAAATTGGACTATAAAAAAGCCTTGTTCATTGAACCGAAAGATAAAAATTCAAAACAATGGTTTAACATCATTGCAGCTAAAAAAGATTGGGAAAAATCTCCAAAAGCAGATGCCATTAAGAAACTCATTAAAGCTTATCATTCAGATGAAGTGAAAAAAGTGGTTGAAGAAACATCAGATGGTTTAGACCAACCGGTTTGGTAATCTTTATTTCATTAGCTGTATTTCAGTCTAAAAACTCAGTTGGAATTACCGACTGAGTTTTGTCGCCATTCTATAAGGAGAAAATATGACATTTTCAAGTGAAGAAGAGCAAATTAAAAAATTTGAACAAGATATAGTAACACAAGAATATATCGCCATTTTACGAACTTTGATTGCTAAAAAATCAATCTTCGCTCAACAAGTCGGTTTACAAGAAGTGGCTGCTTATCTAAAAGAAATCTTTACAAAAGCTGGTGCGGAGGTGGAATTAGATGACAACTATACAGTGCCATTTGTGATAGCGAAGTTTAAAAGTTCAAACCCTACAGCTAAGACAATTATTTTTTATAATCACTACGACACGGTTCCGGCAGATAGCGATCAGATTTGGACAGATGACCCATTTACCTTATCTATTCGAGACGGTGGCATGTATGGTCGCGGAGTAGATGATGACAAAGGACATATTATCGCGCGTTTGACGGCTATGCAAAAATATTTACAAAAGCATAAAACGTTACCTGTCAATGTCATTTTTATGATGGAAGGAGCAGAAGAGTCTGCTTCTGTTGATTTAGAAAAATACCTAGCCAAACACAAGGTGCTTCTGCAAGGAGCAGATCTTCTCGTTTGGGAACAAGGAATTAAAAATTCTTTGGGTCAACTAGAAATTTCTGGTGGGAACAAGGGAATTGTGACCTTTGATATGAAGGTCAAAAGTGCGGAAGTGGATATTCATTCTAGCTTTGGTGGTGTGATTGATTCGGCTTCTTGGTACTTGTTGAACGCCCTTGCTAGCTTGAGAGATAAGGATGGACGTATTCAGGTAGAAGGGCTTTATGATCAAGTAATCACACCTAATCAACGAGAGTTAGCTTTAGTGGAACAATACGCTCAGCGCAGTCCAGAAGAAGTAGAAACTATTTATGGTTTGGAATTACCTTTATTACAAGAAGAGAAAAAATCTTTTTTAAATCGAATTTTCTTTGAACCATCTTTGAACATTGAAGGAATTACTTCTGGTTACCAAGGTCAAGGAGTGAAGACGATTCTTCCGTCAGAAGCTTCGGCAAAAGTAGAGGTTCGCTTAGTGCCAGGACTGGAACCACATGGAGTATTGGAACTGATTCGCAAACAACTCGACAAAAATGGTTTTGATAAGGTAGAATTAGTTTATACTTTGGGAGAAATGAGCTATCGTAGTGATATGAGTGCGTCGCCGATTTTAAATGTCATTGAACTAGCTAAGAAATTCTATCAAAAAGGAGTTTCTGTCTTACCAACTACAGCAGGTACAGGACCGATGCACACGGTATTTGAAGCACTTGAGGTACCAATGGTCGCCTTTGGACTTGGAAATGCGAATAGTCGAGACCATGGCGGTGATGAAAATGTCCGCATTGCAGATTATTACACCCATATTGAATTAGTAGAGGAGCTGATTGCAAGTTATGAGTAAAGAAATGATTCAGTTAGATCACATTGATGTAACTTTTCAACAAAAGAAACGTCAGATTCAAGCAGTTAAAGATGTGACGATTCATATTCAAGAAAGAGATATCTATGGAATTGTCGGTTATTCTGGGGCTGGGAAATCAACCTTGGTTCGTGTCATTAACCTACTGCAAGTTCCAACGAGCGGGGAAATTATTGTAGATGATGATGTTCTTTTTGACAATAAAGTAACCTTGACAGCAGAACAGCTGCGCCGCAAACGTCAAGACATCGGCATGATTTTTCAACATTTTAATCTGATGAGTCAATTGACAGCAGAAGAAAATGTCGCTTTTGCATTGAAACATTCTGGCTTATCAAAAGAAGAAAAGAAAGAAAAAGTGCGTACACTGTTGGAGTTGGTCGGTTTAGCAGATCGCGCTGAAAATTATCCTTCTCAGCTTTCTGGAGGGCAAAAACAGCGGGTTGCAATCGCGCGTGCTTTAGCAAATGACCCTAAAATCTTGATTTCTGATGAATCAACCTCAGCTCTAGATCCAAAAACAACTAAACAAATTTTAGCTCTTTTACAAGATTTAAATCAAAAGCTGGGATTAACAATTGTTTTGATTACTCATGAGATGCAAATTGTCAAAGACATCGCTAATCGTGTCGCAGTTATGCAGGACGGTCAACTGATTGAAGAAGGTTCTGTTTTGGATATTTTCTCTAATCCTCAGCAAGACTTAACCAAAGACTTCATCGCGACTGCAACAGGAATTGATGAAGCTATGGGCAAGATTGAGCAACAAGAAATTGTCAAACATTTGGCGAAAAATAGTCTCTTGGTGCAAATGAAGTACGCAGGAACCTCTACAGATGAACCCTTGCTGAATGAAATTTACAAACATCATCAAGTTACTGCCAATATACTCTATGGAAATATTGAAATTTTAGGTGGAACACCTGTCGGAGGACTGGTCGTTGTTTTATCTGGTGAAAAGGAAAATCTAGCAGCGGCTAAAACAGCTATTCGTGAAGCTGGTGTTCAATTGACAGTATTGAAGGGAGAAGCATAGATGGAAAACTTTATTCAAACATACTTGCCGAATGTTTATCGAATGGGTTGGAGCGGTCAAGCTGGCTGGGGAACAGCTATTTACTTGACGTTATATATGACAGTTATTTCTTTTATTATTGGTGGATTATTGGGGTTAATTGCAGGGCTTTTTCTTGTTTTGACTGCTCCAGGTGGTGTCTTGGAAAATAAAATAGTTTTTTGGATTTTAGACAAAATCACGTCTATCTTCCGCGCCATCCCATTTATTATTTTGTTAGCTGTTCTTTCACCTTTTTCACACTTGATTGTGGGGACTAGTATTGGACCAAACGCAGCTATTGTACCACTTTCTTTTGCCGTATTTGCTTTCTTTGCTCGCCAAGTTCAAGTTGTTCTTGCCGAATTGGACGGCGGTGTTATCGAAGCTGCTCAGGCAAGCGGAGCGACTTTCGGTGACCTAGTTGGTGTCTATCTACGTGAAGGTTTGCCAGATTTGATTCGTGTGACAACAGTCACTCTTATTTCTCTCGTTGGCGAGACTGCAATGGCTGGTGCTGTCGGTGCTGGAGGAATCGGGAATGTTGCGATTGCTTATGGCTTCAATCGCTATAATAACGATGTAACAATTTTAGCAACGATCATTATTATTGTACTTATCTTTGCCATTCAGTTTGCTGGTGATTTTTTGACTAGAAAATTAAGCCATAAATAGGATAGCTGAGATGATTGTTAGAGATAAACAA
>NZ_JAKZJH010000007.1:0-113069 GCF_031142795.1 Streptococcus sp. IsoGale021 | reverse complement strand
TCATTAGTAGAATACAACGGTGTTCACAAATGGTATGCGAAGACAGATATTCTTCTTAAGAATGGTCAAAAGATTGCCAAGGGTACAGATTTGACGAAGTTTGTCAACCAAACTGTTGATCACAAGACAAGAACAGTTGTGTACTCATTCTCTAGCGCCTTCTTGAACAGTATTTCAGATAATAGTGAATTCCAAGCTACAGGTTATATGCAAGTGAAACAACTTGACTATGGTACTGTGAAGAATACCTTTACTGAAATCATCAATGGTGTTGAAAGAAATTCTAATACGGTAACAGTGGTAACGCCAGACAAGCCTAAGACTCCTGACAAACCACAAACACCGCCAGAAACTCCTAAGACACCTGAAAAACCGCAAACACCTCCTACACCAACACCTACTCCAGTAGTGCCAACTACTCCAAAACAACCTGTAACTCCACAAGTAACCTTGCCTTCAACAGGTGAAGTTACAAATGATGGTGCAGCATTGGTAGGATTAGCGTTTGCTGCTACAGCATTGTCAATGCTTGGCTTCAAGAAACGTAAAGAGGAAGAATAAGTCCCTAACGATGATTATCCTAACTCTTGCTAGGCAATAGTGACAAAAAGAGGTTGAGACCGAGTCTCAACCTCTTTGTTATAATATAATGTCGTTGTTGATTGTGTATTTGGATATATGATAAATAAGTCAAAAGTGCTTCGTTCTACTTCTATTTTAAAATTTAAGTCAATCCTTTTCAGATTGAAAAGAGGACAAAAGAGGCTGGGACAAAAGTCCGACCTCAAATATAAAAAGCGAACAAAACTAGTTTTCTGGTAATCAGAATTTTGCTTTGCTCGCTTTTCGTATTTAATTATAGATTTGAAGGGCTTAATAATTAAGATTTTTAAAAATTGAAATCTTTTTGTCCCAAACTCTTTAATATTATTGAACACTGTTACTATCCAAGGCTATCAATGGTTGCATTGATAATTTTAATGGATTCTTTTGTGTAATCTTTTTTTTGTTGTTGTCTTTCAGATTTTGTCATGGGACGTGGCTTTACTACTGGGTCTGGTTTTACGATAGGTTTCTGTTGTTTAACCTTCGTTTCAGCGGTAGGTGCTGGTTGGACAATTGGTTCAGGCTCAGGTTCTGGTTCTGTCTTTACATCAACAACTGCCTCTTCATCAACGGGCTGTACCTCTTCAGAAATGTCTTCTGAAGGTTGTTTTTCTCCCCATTCTTTGCGTGCATCTAGCTCTCGAATGACAAATGCTTTTCCACGATATTCTTTTGGAACAATAGTTGCGATTTGCTCGTCTGTGAAAAGTTCAGCTTCGTCAATGTCTACAACGTCCCAGACAATCTCACCATTAGAATTACGGACATAGTAGCCGTTTTCATCTTTTTGTCCAGCCAAGAAACTAGATACGCCAATGATTTCTGTAACGTTGACATAACGCATGCCGGTATCAACGTCCCAAACACCTGAGAATACAGCTTCAAACAGTGCTTTGTATTGTTCTTCTGAATCTAATGAGAAGCCATTGATTGTTTTCATGGCATTAGCACTATAAGCTCTTGATAGCACTTCAAGTTTCTTTTTGTAAGTATCAAATGATTTGTTTTTTAAGAAGCGATCTTGCTCTAGTGTTAAAACGGGTTTATCTATTTCTGACATGATTGTAGACTCCTATTCATTATTATTGATATTAAAGTTTAAGGTGATCAGCATTAGTTTTGGCTGAGTGATTTTAAATAATTTACGAGCTAGTGAAATTTTGAAAATACCGATGATATTTCCTTTTGCATCTTGCCGGAAATTTTTTCCGACAACTTCTACATTTTCTTTGTGACCGTCCTTAACTGCTTCACGGACAGCTTCTAACATCGAGTCTTTTATCTCTTCAATACTTGAATACTCACTGTAAAAAGAGACAGAATGATGTTTTTTAAAGACAGCACGGTAAATCATTTTTCTATAAATTTTTTTATAAATAATGGCAATCAAAAATGGTATGGCTAAGCAGATATCAACGACTGGATTTTTTAAATAATCAAATAGTTGATTGTCAAAGTAGCTAATGACTGCTAAGTAACCAAGCGCCGATAGGATTTTAAAGTAGTTGCTAGCGATTACGATGTCTTCGGAACTATTTGCCACTAAAAATCCAACCAATATGTAGATGAAAGAAGCAATTAAAGCTGCAATATGGATATAGTCTAGCGGTATATTGAGAATATTATATGTTAAGAGTAGGAGAGCTGTGCCGGCAACGAACACAATTCCTACAAAATAGATCAGTTCAGCTAACCACTTCAGCAAGACTAGAAAGACTAACGGTGTGTCTTTTTTCTTTTTTGACATTTTAATCCTTTCTATTCTTTGTTTATTTTTAAGGATAGCCAGACACTAACTTTCCTCATACAAGTACTCTTGTATTATTATATATATATTACCAAAATTTCACAAATAATACAATAAAATTCATATATTCTACGAGCGAAAATCCTTATTATTTCTATGTTTTCTTTCGTTTTGAGATGCAGTTGAAACAAGTGAAAGAAGAGATAGCTAACAGAGACAATAGGGACAAAAGAACTATTAACTTGCCGACTCTGTTTATGTTAGTTATCATTACAGGGGGAGTTCGGAAAAACTTTGCTGTTTTTAGTCAGTTTAGAGTTTCCCAGGCACAATGGGAGCTGGTAGTTTCACCCCCGCAAGGGTGCTCAACAGTCCCTTAGACTATTGAGGTGGTGGATAAAGAAAACAAAGTTTTCGTCAAAAGTGCTCTTTCGTATTTGAAAAGCGAATGGTGTTGAGATTTGCTTTGCAAGCAACATTAGTGATTTTTTGTACAAAGCAAGGGCGTACTTTGTGATAACTCTATTTGGGGGTAAAATATTTTTAAAAAAGTATTGACTTCAACCTAAGGGGAGGGTTTATAATGAGATTTGTAAGGAGGAAATGATGTATCAAATCAAAGAAGCTGCGCAGCTTTCAGGTGTTTCTGTCAAAACACTGCATCACTATGATAAAATAGGTTTGCTTGTGCCGCAAAAGTCTGGAAACGGGTATCGCCTTTATAGTGAAGCAGATTTAGAGCGCCTGCAAATTATTTTATTTTACAAATATCTTGGATTTTCTTTAAAGAAAATAGCAGAGCTACTAGGTCAGAAAGAGCAGGAACTATTGCCTCACTTGAACAAGCAATTGCAGTTTTTGCAGCAGGAAAGGGAACATTTGGATACCTTGATTTTCACCTTGCAAAAGACAATTCAAGCTCAAAAAGGAGAAAGAAAAATGACGACACAAGAAAAATTTGTTGGATTTACCTACGATGAGCATGCAAATTATTATCATCAAGCGGTTGAAACATACGGTAAAGAAGTAATGGACGAGTCGCGTGCACGACAAGTTGGCAAAGAAACTGAGACGACGGAAGCATTTAACAAAGTTTTTCGCAATCTAGCTAACAATATGCAAAAAGGTCTAGCTGTGGAAGCACAAGAGAATTTATCAGAAGCCGAGCAGTTATTTCAAGCAATGAATACCTATGCCTTTGATTGTTCTCTGGAAGTTTTCGCTTTTATTGGAAAAGGCTACGTGGCAAATCCTGAATTTAAGAAAAATATTGACCAATTTGGAGTTGGAACGGCCCAATATGCAGCAGATGTTATCCAAGCATACGTTCACAAGTAAAATAAACAATAGGGCAAATACTAGTGTTCTGCATGGTAGCATTTGCTCTATTTTTAGTATTCCACACTTCCAGCAACCCAGCCAGTACAGAGAGCGACTGTAATATTAAATCCACCGGTATGAGCATTGATATCCAGCACTTCGCCAGCAAAATAAAGCCCAGAAACTAGTTTGCTTTCTAAAGTCTTGGGATTGATTTCCTTAAGACTGACACCGCCTTTGGTCACAAAAGATTTGGCTAGAGACATTTTGCCGATAATAGGAATCGGTAGAGCTTTGAGCTGTTGAATGAGCTCTTCTTTTTCTTTTCCAGTCAATTGTTTGCCTTTTTCAGGGAATGGCTGCGCGAAAAAGTCTGCCAGACGTTCAGGAAGTAATTGTTTGAGGCTATTTTTGAGCGATTTTTCTCGGTTATTTTCTAAAAATGCTGCCAAATCTTCCGCAGAAAACTGTGGTAAGACATCTAAATAAATGGTTTCACCGCCTTTGAGGAAACTGGAAAGTCGCAATGCGGCTGGACCAGATAAACCAAAATGAGTAAAGAGAAGGTCGTGAGTGATGATATGTTTATCATAATGGAGGGTGACATTGGCTAATGCAATCCCCTGCAAAGCCCTATGTGGAAAGTCAGTCAAAAGTGGGCTTTCAGCAGCCTCTAGCTCAGTAACCGTATGGTTGAAATGACGCGCAATCTCATAGCCAAAGCCAGTAGAGCCAGTTGAAGGATAGGATTTACCACCTGTGGTGACAATCAATCGGTCGCTGCTCCAAATGTGCTCACTTGACTTGATGATAAAGCAATCCGCGTTTTTCTTTACAGAAACCACTTCTGTCTGTGTCTTGATTGTAGCACCCAGCTCTTTTATTTTTTGTTCCAAGGCTTCAATAATTGTAGAAGATTTGTCTGTTGTTGGGAAAACGCGCTCGTGGTCTTCCACTTTAAGTTTCACGCCATTCTCAGTGAAAAAATTCATAATGTCATGATTGTCAAACTGGGAAAAGACACTGTAGAGGAAGCGACCGTTGCCTGGTATGCCAGCTAATAAATCTTCTAAAGTGCCATTATTCGTCACATTGCAGCGTCCGCCACCTGTTCCGGCAAGTTTCTTACCTAAGCGTTTATTTTTTTCTAAGAGGAGAGTCTTTTGTCCATGAAAAGAACTGGAAATAGCAGCCATCATACCAGCAGGTCCTCCGCCTATCACAATTGTATCAAAATGGTTCATTGTACTTCTTTCTTTAAATGAATATGTCAAATTTTATTGTATCATAAATATGGTGAAATTCCTTGAAATCCGGAGCAAATTTGACAGTTAAGCCTTGATATGATAAGATTTAGGTATATATCTAGAAAAAGTTTCAGAGGAAATTATGGCAATTGAAAAGACAGTCAGCGAGCTAGCCGAGATTTTAGGGATTAGCCGTCAGGCGATGAACAATCGGGTCAAAACTCTTGCGCCCGAAGATACCGACAAGAATGAAAAAGGGGTCACCGTTGTGACGCGCAGCGGTTTGATAAAGCTGGAAGAAATTTACAAAAAGACGATTTTTGAAGATGAACCGGTCAGCGAAGATGTCAAGCAACGTGAGCTCATGGAAATTTTGGTAGATGAGAAAAATGCAGAAATTGTGCGTTTGTATGACCAGTTAAAAGCAAAAGATGCTCAATTAGCTAAAAAAGATGAGCAATTGCGCGTGAAAGATGTGCAAATTGCTGAAAAAGATAAGCAATTAGACCAGCAGCAGCAATTGACTGCTAAGGCCATGAATGAGCGTGAAACGTTGCTATTAGAATTGGACGAAGCTAAAGAAAAAGTGCAAGCACAAGAGCAGAAAGGTTTCTTTGCAAGATTGTTTGGACGATAGAGAGAATCTCGGTTGAAGAAACTGAGATTTTTTTATAGAATGAAAGGTATGGTAAAGGAAGAACTAGCAAACAATATCAATATCCTTGGCTCTTTTTGTGGGAAACGCGATTTGCCAGAATTAACACAAAAAGCTTTAGAAGATAAATATAGCCTAAAACAGGCTGATGTCATGGTGCTGTTTGGTGGGAGTATTCTAGCGGGTGGAAATATTCTAGCGCAGGCTATGTTCGCGAATATCGCAAAGATTTATGTGATTGTTGGTGGCGCGGGTCATACGACTGATACTTTGCGCCAAGTAGTCGCTAAAGAGTATCCGAAAATAGAAACACAAACTTTGTCAGAGGCAGAAATTTTCAATGCTTACTTGAAAGAAAAGTATAACTTAGCAGCTGATTATTTGGAGTGTCGCTCGACCAATTGTGGAAACAACATCACTTATTTATTGGATTTGTTGGAGCACGAAAAGATTGATTATCAGTCTATTATTTTTTGTCAGGATGCCACTATGCAGGAACGAATGGATGCAGGGCTTAGAAAGTACCTCTCTAAGGAAAAGAAAATTATCAATTTTGCTGCATATCATGCAGAAGTGACGGTGAAAGAAGAACAGTTGACTTTTAAATAGAAACTTCATGGTATGTGGGCAATGGAGCGTTACATCAGTTTGTTAATGGGAGAAATTCCACGATTAACGGACAATGCAACTGGGTACGGACCAAAAGGAAAAAACTATATTGCGCATGTGGAGATTCCGACAGAGGTCAGAATAGCTTTTGAAGCATTAAAACAAGATTATGCTGACTTAATCCGTCTAGCCAATCCTCTCTATGCTTCAGTTGATGAAAAATAAGTTAAAGGAGAATGATGAAACAACAGCGTTTAGGTTTTCAAAAACTCTATCAAAATCTTGATAAAATTCTATTTTTGTTTTTTATTATTTTTATGCTGACGGAATATGCTTGGTTGCCTTTTAATTCGTGGGCGGCAGGTACTTTGCTTCGTCAGACGGGCTATCAATTTCTATCGTATAACAATGTAGTTGGAGTGTTATCTAGTCATCCTCTAGTTACTCTGGCTTTTATCCTCTTGTTTTTAGCCAATCTGTTGGTCGCTTATGTTCAAATCACACTTCTTTTTTTAGGAGCGCACAATCTATTGACTCAAGAAAAGCGAACCCTCTTGAAATTTACCAAGAAAACCATAGCAGACAGTTTGCTCACCTTAAAGCAGGCACGTCCTAGTAAAATCTTGTTTGTCTTGCTCTACATCGCTCTGCTCTTTCCTTTTCTCCGAAAAATCCTCAAAATTTACTATCTAAACAAAATTTTAGTTCCAAATTTTATCTTAACTTATTTGAAAGAGACGTATTTTTGGGGTGCTGTCGTCCTGACCCTGCTTGTATGGCTGATGTTATTGATTGCGGTCAAGCTGATGTTTGCCTTGCCAAAAATCTTTTTTGAAAATTCTTCCGTAAGAGAAGCGGTGCAGTTCAGCTTAGAAAAAACTAAGAAACGAACTTTCTTTTATTCTTGGCAGTTGTTTTGGATTGTGACCAAGACTTTTCTCTTCTTTTTTGGAATGGCTCTGCCTCTCTTTCTTTTACAGCATGTTTCAGACGGTCATTCCAATCAAGTGGCAACGATTGCTGGTGTGATGAATTATGTGTTGCTGAAAAATGCTCACTATCTGATGTTGAGCTACTTCTTGATTAAATTTGTTTCTTTTCTAACTGAGCAAGGCTTGGCGGATTGTCCGCGGCGGAAGTTCGATCGCGTTTTGCGCTGGCTTGTGATTTCCATTGCTTCTATATTCTTTGCTGTAGAAGGTTATATGTATCTCATTTTTCCATTGGAAACTGTTCCTGTTACGATTTCTCACCGAGGAGTGTCGCAGAAAAATGGTGTACAAAATACGATTCAGTCATTGGAAAAGACAGCTTTGCTGAAGCCGGATTATATTGAAATGGATGTGCAAGAGACAAAAGATGGTCAATTTGTCATGATGCACGATGCTAATCTTTTAAATTTGGCGGGTGTCAATGCAAGCCCACAGGATTTGACCTTGGCAGAACTAACTGATTTAGATGTTTCAGAAAATGGCTATCGGACAAGAATTTCCAGTTTTGATGCGTATCTCAAACGTGCCAACGAATTGGGACAGCGGCTGCTCATTGAAATCAAAACCAGCAAAAAAGATTCTTCGGATATGATGGAGCGCTTCTTGAAAAAATATGGCCCAACGATTAAAAAGTACGGGCATCAAATGCATTCATTGGACTATCGCGTGATTGAAAAGGTTGTGAAATACGATGCCAGCATTAAAAGCTTTTTTATCTTGCCTTATAATACAATCTTCCCACGAACCAAAGCTAGCGGTTATACTATGGAATATTCCACACTGGATGAAAACTTTGTTTCTAAGTTGTGGCAAGCCGATAAATTGCTCTATGATTGGACGGTCAACGATGTAAACAGCATTGCAAAATCTTTCCGCTTGAATGTTGACGGTATCATAACGGACGATGTTCAACTGGTGCAAAGTTCCATTAAAGAGTTGAAAGACAATCCAAAATATACAGACTTACTCCTCAATAAAGCCTTTGATTTCTTTAATTTTACATAAAATAGCCCCCTCTTAGCAATGAACTAGGAGGGGGTAAGTTTTTTGAGATTTGTTTTAAAACGGCATTTTGCCTGCAAAGGCACCTAATTTTTTCTTAGTTGCGGCATCAATTTCTGCGAGGGCAGCGTTGATAGCTTGGGTTGTCATGTCAGATAAAGTTTCTAAGTCTTCTGGGTCGACAACAGCTTCTTGGAAGTCGATTTTGACGACTTTTTTATCACCTGTAAGAGTTGCGACCACGAGGTCTTGGGCAGATTTGCCAACAAATTCTGTCGCCGCAAGCTCGGCTTGCCCTTTTTCCATTTGTTTTTGTAATTTTTGTGCTTGTTTCATCATTGATTGCATGTTCATCATAATATTTTCTAGATTCCTTTCGTATCAAGACTTTGAGCCCTGTTTAATAAATTTTTTTGCCATTTTTTGCCCTAAAAATTGTCAAAAGCATTGGCGACTTCTTTTTGTTGAGTTGGGAATAGGTGCGAGTAGATGTTGATAGTTGTATTAATACTACTGTGTCCAAGTCGTTTCATAAGTGTAAAAAATATATAATCTTTTCCCTCACCGTTTCTGAGTCCTTTTGAAACTAGAAACGCTGCATGTGAGTGTCGGAAATCGTGATTACGAATCATTTTTAATGATGCAGGCATTCTTTTTTTCAATTTAATCTTTTGATTAGAAACCATTGGAGCAGTCAGTTGCAAAGGACTGTCTTGAAAGATTTGTAAGTTATCTGTATTGTCCGTAAACTCTAGTAATAGATGAGCTTGTTTTTCTTTCCATTCCGTTAGTTCTTGAACGAATGCCTTATGAATGTAAATTCGACGATTGGATTGGGTAGTTTTTACTGTTCCGATGTGGACCTTGTTATTACGAAAGTAAGCAGAATACTTAATATCGATATATCCCTCCGATAAATTAATCTGTTTCCAAGTTAAGGCCAATGCTTCGCCGACACGAACACCAGTAAACATAAGTACTCGATAAAATAGCTGAAACATGTATTCATCTTCTGTGAACAGAGAATCAAATAGCTTGAATTCTTCCGGAGTGAAATAAGACATCTCCTTGTGTTTATCAGGTAGTTTCCTTAGTCCGTTGCATGGATTATCTTGTCTAAGACGATTAGCAACAGCAACATCAAACATTTTATGCAGAAAAATCATTTGCTGATTAACAGTCGTGCTTGATAGTGTTCCACCTTTGACACTTGGTTGTTTTACCAACCAATCTCTAAATTTTTTTACTTCATGGATAGTAATGGCAGACATATCTGCATGCTCAAAAAACTTAGAGACATATTGGTTATAGTATGATATCTGTGTATCAATGGTGCCACGTTTATTTCCACGGAGTTCATCTTCTTGTTGAACTAAAGAGTAAAGGTGAGAGACAGATACTTTATCTTTAATCTGAACTTGGTGAAGTTTGTTTAAGCGATAATCTGCCTCATATTGAACCGCTTCTTTACGAGTGGTAAATCCTGACTTTCTATGTCGTTTGATTTCACCAGTCAATGGGTCTATACCATCGGTAATATCTACTTTCCATTTTCCCTTGTATCCTTTGATAACTGACATATTATTTTCCTCTTTCTATGTCAGTAGCTAAGAGTACAGTATCTATTATATCATGTTTTGAGATTATTTTGAATCCAAGAATTTCTTCGGCAATAGTCTTTGGTATTCTTCCAATCCTTTTGTTTTTATAAAGTTTGAAACCTCTTTCGACAAGTAATTTTTTACCCTCTCGTATAACACGGCGAGCTGTGCCTTCTGGATATCCTTGATTTGCGATATCTATGTAGGTAACTGTCTGAATCTCTTGCATTTATTCATTCCTTTCCTTTTTCTTATTCAATTCTAAAAATAACTGGTACGACTTATCTTGAATAGTTTCTTCTGTATCAGTTTGATTTTTAAATGGGTTTGGTAATTTATTACCATGGTCTATATAAAACATCTGATCTATTGGTTCGTACTTGTAAAATTGCAGATGTTCTTTTTTTACTTCGATTACCAAAGATAATCTTCGCATTAGCTGTCCCCAAGAATCGATATGACTTGTTTTTCTTTTCTTAGTTAATTCTAAAAAGAAATCGTAGGGAGAGTAGGGGCTAGTGACGATATAAATATTTCCTAGTAACGGCTTATCAAAATAACGACTACTTGCCATAGCTTTAACATTATAGGGGTCAAACATTTTGAGTAAGTCTGAATAGTCAAATTGATGAGGGCGTAATTCGTCTAAGATAATCACGTGTTCTAAATTGTATTGTTGAAAAGGGTCACGGATTGAGCCCGTAATAAAATAGTTATGGTCATATTGTTCTGCATATTGACGTGCTAGACGAGTCTTCCCTGTTCCTGCTTTTCCAAAAAGCCAAATAATCGTAACAATTTCATCCTTGTTAATCATTTCTTGTCGCCATAGTTCAGCTTGTGTTTCTAGTCGTTTTAGGTAGACGGTTTCTATTTTTTGCCTTGCTTTGGCATATTGTGAACCAGTAAGTCGTTGTTCAATTTCTGATTTTGTAATATCACCTGTATAGAGTAGATCCAGTAGATTATCTATAATCATAGTGTCATTTATTTCATATCGTCTGGTTACATTTTTTTCGATAGTGTCTAATAGGAGTAAATAGTCAAAATTAGCAATAACTTCCTTGGGAGAATATTGGTATTTATCTTGATTGGACTCCGTATGATGAACGAGATATGAATAAGCATTATTAACAGAACCTCTCCATTGCTCAAAGCACTGTATTGGTTGTTTAGTCAACTTAGCAAGATTATTTAAACTTCTAGCACTTTCAAACTGTAGAACAAGGTGTATATGTGGTGTGACAAGGTTTCCATCTTGCCCAATATCCTTATCATGCAAAATTCCCGCAAAACGAATCGGTTTCAGAGTATTCGTCATATACTCGATGATATCTTGTAAATTTGAAGATTGGAAATAGTCAATCTGTTGGACAAACATAATGTTTCTAGCTTTTACCATTTTGAACTCCTCTTTTTTTGGAACAATGGAACAAAATTCTACTGCTTCAATAACGAGCCCTGAAGCAGTATAATAAAGCTCCCAAATGAATTGAAACAAAACCAGCTCGGAGCTCTTGCCTTATGGCAAGCTCCGATGGTATTTTAATCAATTATGCTTTTTCTCCCCTCGTATTATATGATTGGGTGAAGTACTATCTAAGGGCGAGAATATATATAGTTCACGATAGACTCTCATCAGATAGTTGCACAAAAAATCTAATTTATGTTGTAAAATTATATCGATATCTGAGCTCTCTGCTGGTGGTATAATAACATAAATATATTCATGAGTTAAAATACATCTGATAGATTGAACAATAGATTTGTACTCTTTTACAACCTCACTATCACTTTCGCTGGCTTTAATTTGCATTCTTTTTCGTACTATCCTTAATAGATTTAATGTTCGAATAAAGTTGAAAAACTTATCTTCTTTTATCCATACGATACAAAGAAGAATATGAGCTAAAAGATAGATGATAAGGACGATAGTCATTGCTTGAAGTAGCATAGATTGTGCTATTTGAAAATTATCTAAAATTTGTCTCCAAGCGTCCCAGGAGATAATAGCGCTAACTTGGTTAATAAACCATATACCTACTAGAGCTAAACTCCACAGAAAGCTCAAGAGTAACTCTAAAGGCAGTAAGTAGTAGAGTTTATCGGTAATGACAGTGCTATTTCTCATAATACAATTTTTTATGTTTTTCATAAATTTTCTCCTTTAAAGGTTGGTACGAGCAATGGCATAACATTAGGTGGTGTTATACCGTCAATTATTTGAACAATACCAGTTCCTTTTCCGTTAGGAATGACGATTCCTGTTTCTGAATCTAGGTCTGGAAATAAAAACGTTGTCGTTTTTCTGTTGATTAAGCCAAGCTGAATCAAGAGATTACATTGCTCTCTAACTGCAATTGGTAAAGCGGTAGTATCCATACGTTGACTGACTAAGATCAGATGAACGGAGGTTGCCCTTCCCAATAATGCAATATTAGACAAAAGCGCAAAGAAAGTATCTTTGATGTTTTTTGAGGTCAAAGATGTTAAAGCAAGCAATTCATCAATCACAAGACAACGATGTTGAAATTTTCTAGAAGGGTTTTTAAGAAGCTCTAATTGTCTTTGATAGATAGCATCTAGCTCTACTTTTAGCAAGGTGTTCACCTTGGAAACAAATTCATCAGCTGAGAAGTCTTTCTCTTGATAAAGAACTTGTATGTTCTGTTTTAAGCAGTAACGAGAGATAGAATCGCATTTAGGGTCTACAACTGTTACATGTGCAAATTGATTAATAACAGAGATTAGATAGGTCAAAGCGTAGCTTTTTCCAGAACCAGAAGAACCAGCAATCAAACAATGAACGATGCGATTAAAATCAATTCGATAGTTTTTCATGAGTTCAAAACTTTCGTTTTGAACGCTGATATCAGATAGCTTTTGATACGTCAACCTTTCAGGTATTCCCTTAAAGAATGGAAATCGAAAAGCACGACTAGTGTTAATGCTTGCACTATCACGTTTGACAATATAAGCCGAAGGCTGTTTAAGAAATGTCAACATAGGATAGGTGCTTGTAGATAAAATTTGAAAAATCTGTTGGTATAGAGTATTATCCAAAATGTACGCACAAGGAAAACGAGGAACAAAATCTAGATAATTATCACCATAGATGAACTGGAAGGAATTAGTAGTTGAAGAAATAGAGCTGTTTCCCAACCCTATTTCTACACACTGAACTAGATATTCAGTATCAACTACAAACTCCAGTTTATTTTCTGGTTGAATAAACGAAGGAAATGCCATTGGTTATTTACCTCCTTTGTTTAATACGGTTATAGAGTTAGCTCGGAAATAGATGTTTCCTCTGACATTGCAGGCCTCTGCACCATGCAATTCGACCTCGTCAAATTGTTCAATTGTTTGTTGAGCTGAGAATTTAACCTCAAAAGGCTGTTCTCCTTTAATGACGAACCAATAACGATACGAATCAATTTCGTCTGTCGGTTTATTATCAATGTACTTCATTCGAATATTCGGTTCGGGTGATAATACAATTGCATTTTTTTCGTTTCCGAAAATTTCTTGAAATAGTTGGCTAGAATAGCCAGATTTTGATTTAAATTTAAAAACCATAATTTTTCCTCAATCGATTAACTAGTATTTCGATTTTTCATTTTTCAATATTTAAAGAGATCATTAGCTATTTGATTTTCTCTATAGTTTAATGGTATCAATTTTCAATAAAAAAAAGTTTCCCTTTTAGAAGTAGGTAGCGCACCAAAAAAAGGAAAGATTGAAATAAAAAAAACTAGGGGATGCCCCTAGTATGATATTTAATCAATGTCGTCTAAAATTGAGTAGTCGAAATCAGTTTTATAGAGTGATTTGCGATAATCTATAAGTTTCTTTTCTAACATATATAAACTCATAAAATTGATTCCCTCTTTCCCTTCTTTGGTAATAGTTGTCTCTAAAACTTTAATAAATTCATCTGAGGTAAACTGGTCGATAAAAAATTTATCTTTAAACTTTAGCATAAATTTATCTTCATTAAAAATTAGATTTGAAATTTTAGGACCAATTATGTTATTGAAGTAATCCAATAGAAGTTCTTGATTATCTGTAATAAATGTATTAAAAGTATTACAGAAAAGTATGAAAAAATCGATATCATCCTGTAATTTCATGGGTTTTAATAGTATTGAATTAATAATTTTAGATGTATCTTTTCCCTGTAGTAAATTGAGGATAATGTTACTATATTCTTTTAATACATTGTGTTCTTCGTATATTTTTTTGAAATATAATTGTGAAAATTTAGCATCTTGTAATAGTGAATAAAAAAGAAGCTCGGCTATTTTCTTTATTTTTGGAGCTTGAGTTATTGAAATAACCCAGTATTCTAGTGTACTATTGGATAATTTTTGAAATTTGGCATTTTCGTGGATTTCTTCAAGTTCTTGCTGGTTAAAGAGTAATCCATTTGCAATTAAATTGTATAATAAAATTCGTATAAAATAGAGTTTATCATTGTCGTCTCCAAATACAATGTATTCAAAGCTATCATCCATGATTTTATTTGCTATATCATTTAAATTATTTTTAGATAATGACTGCTTTTTTCCATTTAGAATTTTAGATAGAGCAGACCGAGTCAGGATGATATCATTTTTCTCATCGTTATTATATAATTGGATTTTTCTGATAGCATCTTCATTTTTGAGATTATTATTATCAAGGTATAATTGTAATCTTCGTCCAATATTTTTGTTTAAAAATGATCTGATATCCATGATTTCCTCCTTGTTTAAAAGAACCGCCTATAAGCGGTTCAGTAGTTTATTTGATTATTTAACCTTATAAAAAAATCCTGAGCTATTTCCGTCTATAAGTTGTTGTCCTGTCCGTAGTCGTTCTTGGCTAATATCGGACGGGTCCTTATATCCGTTTTCGGGTGAAGAAGTGATAGACATTGTCAAAGGAGTTCCTACAGGTAAAAATGCAATAGCAGGACCGCCAGCTCCTCCATTTTTAGGAAGTAAAGTTGCCTTAAGGTAGTGGTCAATTTCTTTAAAATATTCAATTGAAACTTGCGAATTATCACTAACAAGTCCATGTTCATCAAATACAAGTTCTACACCAGCACTATTACACCATGTACCAAAGATGCTTGAAAAATCACCGTTTTGGATAGCTGATAAATTCATTCCTTTAATTTCTTGTGAAGGTGTTGTTTCTCCTGATATAGGATTTGCTACAGATTTCCAAGAAAATGCATCTTGGTTGAGAATATTTTTCTCTTACCTCGTTATATAAACTATAATCCATTTTCTTCATTTCTGAAGAGGAGCTGGAGGATTCTGTACTAGTAGAAGTGGAAAATCTAAAACGCTGATATGCACTTTTTGTCTTGGTGAGGAACTGCCATTGTTCTAAAATATCATCGTAGTTCCGTCCGAGTCTATCAATTGATTTAATGACTATCTCATCATCTGCTTGTAGAACTGTTGGCAATTTTTTGGTATTCCGTTCTATCAAAATCTTTTCAGAAGCTCTATCTATAAAAATTTGATTTTGAAGGATATTTTCTAATGCTAAAGCAGACATTTGTCTATAGATATTTTGCTCCTTAGTGGATACTCGTACATAACCATAACGCATAAAGCTACCACCTATCATTTTATCACTATTTTAGACAAAAAGAAAACTACCGCCCATAATGAGTGGTAGTTTGGTGTACTCTATGCTACTGTATTTTTTGCCAAGATTTTGTCTTGGGTGCGTGAATGGTAGTGTTGGATAAAAAATCCTAAGGACTTAAAATCCTTTAAAATCAACTTTTTTGATGTTTACAAAAATTAAAAACAGTATGTTCAATTTTTGCATATTCATCATTGTTTTGGTTCTCCTTAATTTTCAAACATTAACATCTTATTTTACCATATCTGGCACATCTAAGCTAGAGTTTGCTAGGTCAATGGTTAAATGATAGTCAGTATTATCGCGGACGGTGTGCTCAAAGTCGGTTGTGTAAAGGACGAGGCGAAGTGTATCGCCTATTTTCATTTTGTAAATGGTTGGCTGCAATTCAAAAGAAAATTCCAACCATTGGTCTGGTGTGACTTCTTCGACGATTAGCAGATTGTTGCGGTTTTGCAGATTGAGAAATCCTTTTGTCACAACGCGATGCGGTGTCTCTTTGAAAGGCAATTCCATTAAATGATCCAGCATATAAAAGCGACCATTGTCCATGACTTTTGGTGCAAGGACGCCAGGAATTGGGGTGAGGCGTTTAGCTTGTCCAATATCTAACAGCTGTGCGGAAATCAAGCCTTTATCGGTGCTAGATTTAAGGCGCAGATTGAGCTTGACGGGGCCGTTAAGGAAAAGGTCTTTTTCTAAGGTGAAGTCAACGGTCACTTGATTGACTTTTCCGTCAAAGAGTTCATTTTTGAAGGTTTGATAAGTCTTGCTGAAACGCTTGTAGTCCGTCTCAGAGTAAGCATTTTGAATATCTTGAGTAGTACTACCTAGATTGAAATGAGTGTAGTGTTCTGGATTGCCGAAAGTCTCTAGTGACAACCAGCTTTGTGCTTGACTATTGTCTTGCCAGATTACGGTTGGCAATTTAAAGTGAGAATTGTAGCCTAGCAGTTTCTTGCTGAGAAGTGCATTCATGGACTCACGAAAGTCAATGGATTGCCAATTGTTCATGTAAACGTGAGCGCCGTTGTGGAAAAACAAATGCTTTTTGATGTTTTGTGGCAGGGCGTGGAACATGTTGTACACATTGAGCGGCTTGACATTCCAGTCTTGGGAGCCATGCGTAAAGACGACCTCGGCTTTGACCTTGTGCGCGTGAATCAGATAGTTGCGGTCATGCCAAAATTGATTGTAGTCCCCTGTTTTGCGATCGAGATTTTCTTTTAATGATTTGAGGCTCTTTTGATACTCGGCATTGTGACGAAGACGTTCGCCTGCTAGAAGATTGCGTGAGTAAGTTAATTCAGTCAAAGAGTCAAAATCTTCACCAGGATAGCCCCCAGGACTTGTCACCAAACCATTTTCACGATAGTAATTGTACCAAGAAGAAATTCCGGCTTCGGCAATAATAACCTCCAGCCCTTCTACGCCAGTTGTAGCTAGCCCATTTGACAGAGTTCCGAGGTAAGAGATTCCTGTTGTAGCAACCTTTCCATTGGACCAAGTGGCTTTGATTTCTCGTTGTCTGGTATGGTCTGTGAACGCACGACAGCGACCATTTAACCAATCAATAACATTTTTATAGGCTTCGATTTGATAATAATCTCCGCTCGTCATAAGCCCCTCAGAGTCCTTGGTTCCCACACCTGATACATATAAATTAGCAAAACCGCGTGGAAGCAAATAATCATTGAGCGTGTAAGTACCGATATGACCGAGTGTTTCTTCTGCTTGCTCCACCAATACTGCTTGACCTTGTGGTTCAACCAAGCAAACTTCAGAGTTATGGACGGTAATTTTTCCAGCTTCTTTTTTAACCAAATCCACATTCATGTTATAGAGCGCTTTGTCGCTAGCTTTGTCGTTGGTTCCTTGGTGATAAGGGCTGGCAGTCATAACGGCAGGAATTTGTCCGTCAAAACGAGGACGAATGATACTGACCTTAATCAAATCAGGCAGACCGTCTTCGTCGGTATCCACGCGCGATTCCACATAGACCACTTCGCGGATTGCGTTATGGCTAGTAAAAGTCGCAAGACTTTTACCATTGAAATAGTGGTAGGTATTGTCTTCAGGAATCAAACCGTCGCTCACTAGTTTATCAATCAAGAGATTGCCGTTTTTGGTGCGTGTGTTGAGCAACTGATAGAGATTTTCGATCAGATTTCCATAGGTAATGGGAAAGTTTACGTCCTTGCGGAATGTTTCTACATCGTCAAAGTCAACAAAGGGTACAAATTCCAGTAATTGAAAAGCAATTGTATAAAAAATCTCTGCTGTCAATTCTTGCTTGGACGTAAAAAAGCTGAGTAAGTCTGTATTTGAATTGGCAACTAAAGACTTTAAAGCATAGTCTGTATGTTTATAATTAAAAAAAGTTCTACGTACAAAAGTTTCTAAATTTTCTTTATCAGAATACTCTGGGTGGAAAGAAAATCCAATGCTTTCCATTTCAGCCAGCATTTTTTCGTTTGTTTCTGGTGTATAACTATACTGATTATAGCGCATATTTTTACTCCTTTTTTACATTTTGTCAAAAAATAACCTTTACATTATCCATTGTAACTGATAAAATAGGATTTGTCTAAAATTTTTTCATTAAAGAGGAGAACAAAAATGGATGTCACATGGACTGTGAAATATATCACAGAATTTCTTGGAACGGCAATTCTCATTATTTTGGGGAACGGGGCTGTTGCCAACGTTGAATTAAAGGGAACCAAAGGTCATCAAAGCGGCTGGTTAGTCATTGCAGTTGGTTATGGTATGGGGGTTATGATTCCTGCTCTTATGTTTGGAAATGTATCAGGGAATCATATCAATCCTGCATTCACACTAGGACTTGCGATTAGCGGATACTTCCCTTGGGCACAAGTTGCGCCTTACATTATTGCACAATTATTGGGAGCGATATTTGGACAAGCATTAGTAGTAGCAAGTCACCGCCCTTACTATTTGCAAACAACAAATCCTAATGCGATTTTGGGATCATTCTCAACTATTGTAAATACGGATGACGGAAGCAAGAAATCACATGCTGCTTCTATAATAAATGGCTTTGTCAATGAATTTATTGGTTCATTTATCTTGTTCTTTGCAGCAATGGCCATGACCAAAAACTATTTCGGTGCAGAAGTTGTTAAATATGCTGCTACTCGTGGAGTGGATGCTACTCAAATCCAAGGAAAAGTTGCAATTGGTTCTCACATCAATGCCGGACTTGCTGTTGCCCACTTAGCACTTGGTTTCCTTGTCATGGCATTGGTAACGTCACTTGGTGGTCCTACAGGTCCAGGTCTGAACCCTGCACGTGACTTAGGCCCACGTATTCTTCATTTTCTTCTTCCAAAATCAGTTCTTGGTGAGCACAAAGGAGATTCAAAATGGTGGTATGCTTGGGTACCAGTTGTATCTCCAATCCTTGCCGGTATTGCTGCAGTAGCACTTTACAAGATGATTTATGGATAAGTTGTCAAAAAAGAAACGGTTCATTACGAGCCGTTTTTTGATAACGAAGAGATAAGATTGAGCGAAAAATAGATAAGTGACTAGACGCTTGCCAATATAAAATGCTATACTAAAGAGTAAGGATAATAACAGTAACGGGAGTGAGACAGCAAAACTGATTTTTTGCAAAGTAGCAATTTTTGTCTCATTCCTGCCTTTTATTTGGGAGAGATGAAATGGAATTAGATAAACTAAGTGGGAGACGGACTCTATTGTTCGGTATTTTGGCGATTATTTTTGGCGTTATTATTATTGCAAACGGTGTTGATTTTACAAAATTTGCCCTAGATTTATTGGTCATTTACTTTTTATTTGTCGGAGTTATCAATCTTTTTTTCCGTTTCTTAGTGAAGAAAAATCGTATCAGTCTTGGTTCTGCCCTCCTCCATGTTTTGGTGGGACTGGTTGTTGGCTTTCTTAACCGTGCCAGCAATCTGCCAGTCAATATTGTCATTATTATATTGGGCTGTTATCAGCTGTGTACAGCGGCAATCTATGGTATTACATATCTTCTTTATCGGCAGAATAAGTTAAAAGGTGGTTTTCGTTATCTTTTTGATACCTTGCTTTATGGCGGGATTGGACTGACAACTGTCTTTTCTCCCAGCACGGATGGTAGGATGCAATTTTTGATTGTTGGTATTTATCTGATATTACTAGGCTTTTCTAATGTTCGAGATGGTCTTATGTTCAACACCGATGTGGAGAAAAAGCAACTTCGACGCCGTATTCGGATTAACCTGCCTATCATTATCGCTGCCTTTTTCCCAGCAGAGCAACTGAATCGCTTTAATCGTTTTTTACAAGGTGAAAAAAAGAAACCACAAAAGGTTTATAGTAGTATCCGAGACGAAGAAAAGCCCGTTGACTTAGAGGTGCTAATACATACGTCAGACCAGAATCTTTTTGGGATGATTGGACACGTTGATATTTGCTACAAAGGAAAAGTTATTTCCTATGGTAGTTATGATGTTTTTTCAGAGCGTTTATTCGGCACGATTGGAGATGGTGTCTTGTTTAAAGTAGATAAAGACGCTTATATTGACTTGTGCAAAGAAGAAAGCAAAAAAACCTTGTTTGGTTATGGGTTATCTTTGACAGATGAGCAAAAGCTAGCTGTGGAGAAACGGTTGGCTGAGATTGATGAGTTGTTGGAAGTGTGGGATCCACCGGCGGATCTGAAAGATGGTAAGCGCACGTATGCTTATAAATTGAAACATGAGTTGAATGCTCGTTTATATAAGTTTAAAACAAGTCGTTTTAAGACTTATTTTATCCTGTCTACCAATTGCTGTCTGCTAGCCGATAGCATTATCGGACAGGCTGGAACAGCCATTTTAGATATGCGTGGGATTATTGCGCCGGGAACTTATCAGTCTTACCTTCAATATGAATTTGAGTCGGCAAATGAGCTGGTAGTGGCACAAAATATTTATCAGTAATAGCACAATTTTTTCTATTTTTACATAAATATTTGTAAAATACACAAAAATTATTTAAAATAGAAAGGCTTGGAGGAATTTATGTGTTCAACAAATAAAATTGTAAATACGATACCAGTATTAAAAATCAATAATCGAAAAAACAATCTTGCATTTTATTGTCAAACTTTAGGAATGAAAAATTTGCTAGAGGAAGGAGCTTTTGTCAGCCTTGGAGATCAGACAAAAGTTGAAAAATTGCAGCTAGAGGAGTCGCCCAGTATGCGCACTCGCAAAGTTGTTGGGACTAAGAAATTAGCGAAAATTGTTATTAAAGTAGCCGATTCACGAGAAATTGAAGCACTTTTAGCGCGTGGCAGCAAAGTTGATTATCTTTACCAAGGTGATAATGGCTATGCTTTTGAAGCAACTTCGCCGGAAGGAGATACGTTTTTACTGCATAGCGAGGAAGATTGGACAACCTTGCAGAGAGTGATGATTGCACCAGCATTTACGCCGCTAGAGGATTTTGTAGGGCTCAGCCAATTTACTATAGAGCAGATTCACATCAATGTTCCAGATGAGGAAAAAGCAGTCACTTTTTATCAGGAATGGTTAGGAAATCAGTCTGTTCTAACATTCTCACAAGCAAGCGGAGCAGATTTATTGACGGAGAGTACTCAAACTTGGGATTTGGCAATGATTAAATTTACAGTTGAGCAATTTGATGTGGAAGCGTTGCGCGATTTATTGCAAGGAAGAGAAATTTTTGTTCCTAAATCGGGCAAATTTTTCCTGACCAAAGATGAGAGCCAAATTGAAGTTTGGATTGAAGCGGTATGAGTTCAAGCAAGATTCTCTCAAAAGTCGAAGAACAGATAGCACAACAAATCTATCCTGGAGCTAGCTTAGCTTTGTATACTCGTGGAGAGTGGCAAGAATATTATCTTGGTGAGAGTAATCCTGAGCGCAGTGAGAAAAGCCGAGCAGGACTAGTCTATGACTTAGCAAGTGTCAGTAAGGTTGTGGGTGTCGGAACGATTTTGGCTTTTCTATTCCATGAGAAAAAACTCGATTTAGATGCGCCTCTGACACAATATTATCCCGCTTTTCATGACAATTCTGTCACGGTAGGTCAGCTGGCTACTCACACATCAGGGCTAGATCCCTTTATCCCCAATCGAGATGCACTCAATGCGGTTGAATTGAAAGAGGCGCTAAATCATTTGAAAGTTCTTGATAGCAAGCGTTTTCGTTATACTGATGTGAATTTTTTATTGCTGGGTTTTATGGTAGAAGAAATTTTTCATTCTGCTTTGAGTGACATTTTTGAACAGAAAATTTTTCAGCCTTGGGGTATGAAAGAAACAGCGTTTGGTCCTGTCGCACAAGCGGTGCCAACGGTTTGCGGTGTGAAAGCAGGGATTGTACATGACCCCAAAGCGCGTGTGTTGGGCAGACACGCTGGTAGTGCAGGCTTGTTTTCGACAGTTCGGGATTTGAAGCTCTTTTTGGAGCATTATTTACAGGATGACTTTGCAGCAACTTTGACAAAAAATTTCTCAAAGGAGATTGGAAAAACACGCAGTCTTGCTTGGGATTTAGACAAAGAGTGGTTGCAACACACAGGCTACACAGGAACATTTATTATGTTTAATCGTTTGCAGCAGAAAGCGGTCATCTTCCTTTCCAACCGAACGTATGAGAAAGACGAACGTGCACAATGGATTTTAGACCGCAATGAGCTCATGGATTTGATTAAACAAAATCTGTAAAATGAAGACAGTTAGGATAAGAGCTGGATTTCCTGCTCTTTTTCGCTGTTTTAAAAGTTGAAATAAATTAGTTTGGAATATAAAAGGAATTGACTACTAACGATCGCTTTTTTCTATGAATTATATTAAAATAATAGATGAAGTATTGTGATGTAGAGAGAGAATATGACAAAAAAAGTAGGTGTCGGTCGGGCACATAGTAAGATTATTTTGATAGGGGAGCATGCCGTTGTCTATGGCTACCCTGCTTTGTCTCTACCTTTAACTAATATTGAAGTGACTTGTCGCATTTTGCCGTCAGATCATGCGTGGATTTTGTATGAGGAAGATACCCTTTCTATGGCGGTTTTTGCTTCTTTGGAATTTCTAGGGGTGCAAGAGGCTTATATTCGCTGTGAGATTGAGTCCATGGTGCCTGAAAAGCGCGGAATGGGTTCTTCTGCGGCAGTGAGTATTGCTGCGATTCGAGCTGTTTTTGACTATTATGAACAGGAGTTGGATAGGGAAACTCTGGAGATTTTAGCCAATCGGGCAGAGATGATTGCCCACATGAATCCGAGTGGTTTGGATGCTAAGACTTGCTTGAGCGATCATGCTATTAAATTTATTAAAAATGTTGGTTTTTCAGAGTTTGAGACGAATCTTGGAGCTTATCTTTTGATTGCAGACACAGGGATTTATGGGAATACGCGCGAGGCCATTCAAAAAGTTGAGCAGCTAGGAATGACCGCTTTGCCTTACCTTCATCAGCTTGGAAAATTAACCACTGAAGTTGAAGAAGCTTTGAAAGTAAAAGATTTAGAGAGAATCGGGATAGCTATGTCAGAAGCTCACCTCAGCTTAAAAAATCTAGGCGTGAGTTGCCCTGAAGCCGATCGACTTGTTGCCACAGCGCAAGAAAATGGAGCGCTTGGTGCGAAAATGAGCGGTGGTGGTCTAGGTGGCTGCATTATCGCTCTAGTGGCGAGCGAAGAAAAGGCTGTCAGTTTAGCCGATTTATTGAGGGAGAAAGGAGCGGTAAACACATGGATCGAAAGCCTGTAAAGGTGCGGTCTTATGCCAATATTGCCATTATCAAATATTGGGGTAAGAAAGATACTGTCAAGATAATTCCTGCGACGAGCAGTATTTCTTTGACCTTGGAAAATATGTACACAGAAACAACTCTGTCTAGCTTACCAGCGAGTGCCCAGTCAGATGAATTTTATATCAATGGTGTTCTGCAAGATCAAGCCGAACATAAAAAAATGAGTAATATTGTAGATCGTTTTCGTCCTCAAGGAGCTGGTTTTGTACGAATTGATACCAACAATAATATGCCAACAGCAGCAGGACTTTCATCTAGTTCGAGTGGTTTGTCTGCGCTCGTTAAGGCTTGTAATGATTTTTTTGAATTGCACTTGTCCACAAAAGAACTGGCGCAAAAAGCGAAATTAGCTTCTGGATCTTCTTCACGGAGTTTTTATGGACCGATTGCAGCTTGGGACAAGGATAGCGGAGAGATTTATTCAGTAAAGACAGATTTGAAATTAGCGATGATAATGCTGGTTTTGTACGATCAGAAAAAGCCGATTTCAAGTCGTGAGGGAATGAAACGCTGTGCAGAAACCTCCACGACATTTGAGGATTGGGTGAGACAGTCAGAAGAAGATTATAAAGCTATGCTGACTTATTTGTCTAACAATGATTTTGCTAAGGTGGGAGAATTAACAGAAAAAAATGCGCTTGCCATGCATACTACCACTAAGACAGCAACGCCAGCTTTTTCTTACCTGACCGAAAAAAGCTATGAAGCAATGGACTTCATCAAACAATTACGCAGTCAAGGAGAGCGTTGTTATTTCACTATGGATGCAGGACCAAATGTAAAAGTGTTGTGTTTGGAAGAAGATTTGGAGCATTTGGTGCCGATATTTGCAACAAAATACCGCCTCATTGTCTCTAAAACGAAGGAATTGCCAGATGACTAAAACAGTAAGAACATGTGGGAAATTGTATTTGGCAGGGGAATACTCTGTATTGACAGCGGGACAAGGCGCGATTCTGAAAAATATTCCGATTTATATGACGGGAAAAATTCATTTTTCTGAACGTTATCAGTTGTTTTCAGATATGTTTGAGCATGTTGTAGACTTGACGCCTGATGATGAGTACAGTCTCATTCAGGATACGGTTGCTGTTATGAATGAGTTTTTACAAAGTCAATCCATTTCACTACGTCCTTTTTCCTTAACCATTACTGGAAAAATGGAGCGAGGTGGGAAAAAAATTGGTCTTGGTTCTAGTGGGAGTGTCGTAGTTTTAACCATACGCGCGATAGCAGTCTTGTATGACCTAGCTTTATCTGCTGATGAAACTTTTAAGCTAGCAGCCTATGTTCTTCTTAAACGTGGTGACAATGGCTCAATGGGAGATGTGGCTTGTATCGCTTATGAAGATTTGATTTATTACCAATCTTTTGACCGCAAAAGAATAGCGGAGCAGATCAATGAGTCGCCCTTAAAACAGGTAATATCCCAAGATTGGGGATACGTCATTCGGAGGATTCAACCACAACTTACGTTTGACTTTCTTGTAGGCTGGACAAAAGAACCAGCTATTTCTAGAGATCTGATCAATCAGGTCAAATCAGCAATTTCATCCAGTTTTCTAACACAAACACAAGAAGAAGTTCTTCGACTGGAGAAGGCGCTGCTTGCTGGTGAGAAGGAAATTATGAAAGAAAGCCTAGAAAAGGTTAGCTACCTATTGGCGGAACTTAGCCCCGCTATTTACAATGAAAAACTGAGAGCTTTAAAAAGAGCCAGTCAAGGATTGGACTGTGTGGCAAAGAGTAGCGGTGCTGGCGGTGGCGACTGCGGCATAGCATTGTCTTTTGATTCGCAAGCCAGTCAAATCTTAGTGGAACGTTGGCAAAGGGCAGAGGTTGTCCTTTTATATAAGGAGAGGTGGGAATAAATGAGTGAAAATCGTAAAGACGAGCACATAAAGTATGCTTTGGAGCAAACCTCTGGCTACAACAGTTTTGATGACATGGAGCTTATTCATTGCTCGCTTCCTAAGTATGATTTGGACGAGATGGATTTGACGACGCAGTTTGCAGGCAAAGATTGGGAATTTCCGTTTTACATCAATGCTATGACAGGTGGAAGTGAGAAAGGGAAAGACATCAATCAGCGCTTGGCACAAGTTGCAGAATCCTGCGGTATTCTCTTTGTCACAGGCTCTTACAGTGCTGCCGTGAATAATCCAGCAGATGATTCTTATGCTGTCAGCAAAGACAAGCCCAACCTGCTCCTTGCCACTAATATTGGAGTGGATAAGCCGTATTCCCTAGGTCAGCAGGCAATCACAGACCTTCATCCTCTTTTTTTGCAAGTGCATGTCAATCTCATGCAAGAATTGCTCATGCCAGAAGGAGAACGCTCTTTTAAAACTTGTCGAGCACATTTAAAAGATTATGCTGAGCAAAGCACAGTCCCGGTAGTGTTGAAAGAGGTTGGCTTTGGTATGGATTTGGCAACGATTGAAACTGCTTATGACCTCGGTATTCGAACGGTTGATCTTTCTGGTCGTGGCGGAACGAGCTTCGCCTATATTGAAAACAGGCGCGGTGGCAATCGAGACTATCTCAATGATTGGGGGCAATCGACACTCCAAGCCTTACTAAATGCTCAGCCGATGATAGATAAAATGGATATTTTGGTGAGTGGTGGCGTACGTCAGCCGCTTGATATGGTGAAGGCTTTTGTGTTAGGAGCTAAGGCTGTAGGACTTTCACGCACCATGTTAGAATTGATTGAAATGCATTCGGTGGATGAAGTCATCACGATTGTAAACGGTTGGAAAGAAGATTTGCGCTTGATTATGTGTGCACTTGGTTGCCAAAATTTGCCGGAATTAAGACGAGTGCCTTATCTTTTGTATGGACGTTTGCGAGAAGCACAAGATCAACTAAATAAAGAAATCCGATGAGTTTTTTCACTTATCGGATTCTTTTTTTTCTATGATTTTTGACGAATGTTTTCTAAAATTTCTTGTGCTCTTTTGAAACTAAAATGTTTCTCAGAAATGAGTTGAGAAACCAGAAGAGCGATTTCTGTATCCTTAGCTCCTGCTAAAAGAGCGAGAGATTTGGCTTGTAGCTTCATGTGACCGTGCTGGATACCGGTGCTGACCAGGGCTTTTAGAGCCGCAAAATTTTGCGCTAAGCCGATAGACGCAATAATACTGGCTAACTCTTTGGCGGTTGGTTGTTTTAGCAAGTCAAAGCTAACTTCCACCGTAGGGTTGAGCCCAATGGAGCCCCCTTTGGTAGCAATGGGAAGAGGAAGCGTAATCTCTCCGCAGAGCGTTTGAGTAACTTCCTTGATTGACCAAGTAGTCAATCCTTGATAGGAACCATTTCTACTAGCGTAGGCATGCGCACCAGCTTCAATCGCCCGCCAGTCATTTCCTGTCGCTAATACGACAGCATCAATTCCGTTGAAAATGCCTTTATTGTGGGTGCTGGCACGATAAGGGTCTTGCTTGGCAAATTGGCTTGCCAGCACGATTTTTTTAGCAATGTCAATGGCTTCTGATTTATTTCGACTAAGAAAACGAAGATCAATTTCACAGGTGGCAGTTACTAAGGCTTCTGTTGCATAATTTGATAGAATTGCCATCAAGCTTTCACCGCCAGTCAACTCTTCTAATGGTGTTTTCAACGCTTCTAGCATGGTATTGAGGATATTGGCGCCCATAGCTTCTTGGGTGTCAACTGTTAGATAAACGACTAAAAATTCAGCTTCGCCATTTAGCCATTCTACACGTAAATCACGCGCACCACCTCCGCGGTTGACAATCGACGGGTGTGCTTGATTGGCCAGCTCTAGCAATTCTTGCTTGTGATTTTGGATATTTTTTATAGCCGCTTCAATATTTGCTACTTGATAGAGAGCAACCTGTCCAATCATTTGACGATTGTGAATAGTCGTTTTGAAGCCTCCAGAGCGCTTAATAATTTTTGCTGCAAAGCTAGCAGCCGCAACGACAGAGGGCTCTTCTGTTACGAAAGGTACCTGATAAACTTGCTCGTCTACCACAACATCAGGAACGAAAGAGTAGGGCAGAGCAAATGTCGCCAGAACATTTTCGCTCATTTGGTCGGCTGTTGAGAGAGGGAGCATGTGATTATGCTCAAGGTTTGTTTGATTATCCTCGTTTAGTAAGTGATAGTCTTTTAAAATTTGCAAACGTTCTTGAAGCGATTTTTTTGAAAAGCCCGTCCAACTTATCTTCATATTATTTTTCCACCTTGATGTATGTACGTTGGTGTTCTACGATTTCTGCTAAGGCAAAGTCTTGATTTTCATAGCCTGTAAAGCTAGCAGAGCCATTTTCATCTAGTTCTGCTTCTTCAAAAAATACCTTCTCATAATCTGGAATGCTCAGAGGTGTACGGCTGTCAAGTTTTTCCATACGATTGGCTTCAAGCTGCTGCTCAAAGCCTGCTACGAGCTGCCCACTAAAGATTTCTGATACAGCTCCGCTTCCGTAGCTAAAGAGCGCAATGCGGTCACCTGCTTTGAGTGTCGTACTATTTTCAAGCAGGGAAAGGAGACCTAAAAAGAGGGAGCCAGTATAAATGTTACCTACTTTTTGACTGTAAAGAATGGATTGCTCAAAATTTTCTTGCAGTTGTGCTTGTTGTTCGCTTGGCAATGTCTTATCCATGATTTTCCGCATACCTTTTAAAGCTAGCTTTGGATAAGGTAAGTGAAAACAAACTGCTGCAAAATCTTTCAAAGAGACTTGATTGCGCTTTTGGTACTCTGCCCAAGTTGTTTTTAGACTATCTAAATACTGTTGCGTAGAATACATGCCATTGACAAACGGCGTTGTGGAATAGTTTGGTCGCCAGAAGTCCATGATGTCTCGTGTTTGAGCGACATTGTCTTCATTGAAGGCTAGAATTCGTGGATGACTAGTGATGAGCATAGCTATCGAACCAGCGCCTTGTGTCGGCTCGCCCGGTGTTCCAATCCCGTATTTGGCAATGTCACTAGCGATGACCAAGACCTTTGAGTCTGGATGTTTTTCAACGTGTAGTTTTGCATAATCCAGTGCGGCAGTAGCACTATAGCATGCTTCTTTCATTTCAAAACTACGCGCAAATGGCTGAATTCCAAGCAAACCATGAATAAAAACAGCAGAAGCCTTGCTTTGGTCAATTCCAGATTCACTGGCCACAATTACCATGTCAATAGCCTGTTTATCTTCTTCGGCCAAAATAGATGCTGCTGCACTCGCTCCCATGGTTACAATATCCTCTGTGACAGGGGCGATACTGATTTCTTTTAATAAAAGCCCCTTACTTAGTTTTTCTGGATCAATGTTGCGTGCGGCTGCTAAATTTTCTAATTTTAATACATAGTTGGTTGTTGCAAAACCAATCTTATCAATTCCAATTGTCATCATTACCTCTATATATTTCGGTTTCATGTAAATATTATTCTATTCCATTTTATCATAATTCAAGTGGAAACTGAGAAAAAGACCATCTTAAGATAAGAAGGGTTTTAGACAGTTTGGTTGTTTTTGTTGAATTACGAAGAACGGTGTTTTTGCAGATAATGGTAGAGTCTGAGCACCACCGTACCACTTGCCATTCCAATTGAAATGACCAAGGCTAAAATCACTACCAAGGTAGCATTAACCATAGCATGACTATAATTTCCGGTAACAAAAAAGGCAGTTGTACGATAAGAAAGATAGCCCGGAACTAATGGAGCTAAAATGGCTAAGATAAAGACGACAGCAGGGGTCTTATAGAGAATGCTCAAAACTTGACTAATGCAAGATCCGATAATAGCTGCAATAAACGTAGCAATAATCACATTTGTTGGGCCTTTTAATACATAATACAAAAGCCAGATGAACATTCCAAGGATTCCTCCTGGGATTAACATACTTTTTTGAACATTTAAAACGATTAAGAACGTCACAATTGCAAGAAAACTTGCGGCAGCTTGTAGTAAGACAGTCAATGGATTCACCTTTTATTTCATTAGGACAAGAGCTACGGAAGTACCAGCTCCGAGTGCCAAAGTAATCAACAGCGTTTCAAAGATTTTGCTCATTCCGGAGTTGAGATGATTGGTCATCAGATCACGCACGGCATTGGTCAGAGCAATACCGGGAACAAAAGGCATGACAGCACCAGCGATGATTAAGTCAGTACTGGAAGGAAAGCCAGAATAGCGCGCCCAGATCTGTGCCAGCAGACCAAAAATAAAAGCTCCGGCAAAAGCTGTGACAAAAGGAATGCGCACGTATTTATTGACCGAAAGAGAAAAGGCAAAGCCAAAGAAGGTTGCAAGAGCAGCGCCGAGCGCATCATAGAGATTGCCACCAAACATGATAGAGAAAAAAGGGGCACTAATAGTAGCAGCAAGTGTCAGTTGCCTGTTTGTGTAAGGTGTTTTTTTCTTTTTTAGCTGAGTTAATTTCTCAAAAGCATCTTCAAGACTGATGTCCCCACTAACCAGTTCACGCGATACTTGATTGACATCGCATACCTTTTCAATATTGTAATTTGAATGAGTGATACGTTTCATCCGCGAAATGTTGGTGTTTTCAATTGAAAAGAAAATGGCAACTGGCATTGCGAGAGCATTACAATCTATAATCCCTTGAGAATGGGCAATCCGAATCATCGTATCTTCTACCCGATAAATCTCAGAGCCACTCTGAAGCAAAAGTGTGCCTGCTAACATCAAGACATCAACAGCTAGATTGAATTGTTCTTCCCTTTCTAAATTTCGTTTCTCCACCATTTCTATATCCTTTTCTTTTAACTAACAATAAGTCTATTATAGCATAAAAAAGAAGAAAACCAGCTGGAATTTCCAACTGGTTTTTGAGAATAGACTTGAATTAGCTAAGGGCATCATCCATTGAGAGAACTTCGTGGAAGACACGTTGAGTCAATTCAGTTTTTTGTTCTTTTGTAAGGTATTTAGTGTTGACACAGTAACCTGAGATACGAACGATAACATCTTCGCCATTCATAATCTTATCATAGACATCCTTCAAGTCCATAACGTTCAAGTTGACGTGTTGTCCTCCATTTTCAAAGTAACCATCAAGAATCGTTACCAAGTTATCTACCTGTTCTTCACGAGTTTTACCAAGGGCACGAGGTGAAACTTGTGTAGTGAGAGAGATACCATCTGCTGCATAGCCAAAGTCAAGGCTGGCTAGTGAGTTGAGGTTTTGCAACCAACCACCACGAGCTTTGTTAGATGGGTTCGCACCTGGTGAGAAGAATTCCAATTTAGATAAGTTCACTGAACCATCTTCGTTGAGATATACCCCTTTGTGGACCGGTGAGTTACCAGTTTGTTTAGAGTAAGCAACGTTCGAAGTGATAGTGAGAAGTGATACAGTCGCTTCTGCATTCTTGTAAAGTCTGTGGCTACGAAGGCGAGTTGTGTAGGCTTCAATCAACCATTCAGCCAATTCATTTGAGCGAGGGTCATCTTCACCCCAACGTGGGTAGTCACCAGTTGTTTCATAGTCGTAAATGTAGCCATTTTCATCGCGAATTGGTTTAACAGTAGCATATTTAATAGCAGCTAATGTATCAACTGTATTGGCAAATCCACAGATACCAAATCCCATGTTAGCACGTTGATGAGTTGGCAAGAAGGCCATTTGAATAGCTTCGTAGTTGTATTTGTCTGTCATGTAGTGAATGATGTTCAAAGCATCTACATAAGTGTCTGTCAACCAATCGAGTGATTTTTCAAAGTTTGCCTTAACAGTATCAAAGTCAAGGACTTCATCACGAATAGGTTCAATGTCAAATACTTTGTAATCTTTATGAACATCATCGTAACCACCGTTCAAACCAGTCAAGAGAGCTTTAAGGACGTTTACACGAGCACCGAAGTATTGGATGTTATGGCGTTGTTCTTCATTTTCTGGGTCAAGCGGAGACACACAGCAAGAGATACAGCTCATTTCGCCATAGCCATCTTTTGCCATTGTTGTCACACCTTCATATTGGATAGAAGAATGCTTGTGACTCATGTGCATGCAGTAATGACGGAAAGTGTATGGTAATTTATCCGTCCAAAGAACTGTCAAGTTTGGCTCTGGAGAGTTACCGATGTTGTCCAATGTGTTCAAGAAACGGTAATCCATTTTTGTAACACGGTGGCGACCGTCATTTCCCATACCAGCCATAGAAGTTGTGATGAAAGTTGGGTCACCTGAATACAATTCGTCATAAGCTTTTGTACGAGCGAATTTCACAGTACGAAGTTTCAAAACGAAGTCATCAACAAATTCTTGAATTTCTGATTCGGTGAAAGTACCACGAGCTAAGTCACGTTCTGCATAAATGTCAAGAACGATTGGAACACGTCCAAGTGAAGTAGCAGCACCGTTGACAACACGACAGACAGCCATGAAAGCAATGTTCACCCATTGAATAGCTTCTTTTACGTTCATAGCAGGTCTGCGAACATCAAGACCATAAAGGTCACCTAAGCGAACAACTTCTTTCAATGATTGGTATTGAAGGTTGACTTCTTCGCGAAGACGAATAGTTTCTTCATCAATGTCTGTCAAAGCGTTCCAATCTTCCACTTTTTCAGCCATCAAGTAATCTGCTCCGTAAAGTGCAAGACGAGCATAAACACCGATGATACGTCCACGTGAATAAGCATCTGGCAAACCTGTTACAGTGTGTGCGTGACGTGCGCGACGGATATTTGTTGTGTAGGCACGGAAAATACCGTCATTTACAGTTGTTACGTATTTTGTGAAGATTTCATGCATTTTAGGATCTGGTTCATAGCCATGTTCCTTCAAAGCAGTTTCCGCCATACGGATACCACCTTTTGGCATGAAGTTCAATTTGAACAATTCATCATTTTGGATACCATAGATTAATTCATTGTCTTTATCAATGTATCCAGCTGGAATGTCAGCGATTGAAGTAGCACGTGTATCCATTGGGAAACGTGTTTCTTCATAATGTGCTTTTGTGTTTTCGATAATTTTTTTAATGTGAAGAGAGCGTTCAGTTGGACCAGCTAAGAAACTTTCATCTCCATCATAAGGAGTGTAGTTTGCTTGTACAAAACGAGATACGCTAGCTTTTTCGCGCCAATCTTCCCCTTTGAAGCCTTCCCAAGCTTTGTCAAAAATATCCTGTGCTTCGACAACAGTTTTAACAACCATGTTTTTTTCCTCTTGTATCTTTCTAGTAACACAAATCTGTTACATTTATAAAATAAGTATAGCATATAGTAATCGTTTCCACAAATGGAATCTGGTCATAAAAGCACTTTCTTTTATAATACAGATTTAAAAACTAGCGTAAATTGTATTATATTTTTGAAAAATCAGCATATTTTCAAATATTTTGGAAAAAATAATAAAAATTGTATAATGGAAGAAAGAACAGAGTCAAGAAAGGAGCTGTATTGATGTTAATTTTTCCCTTAATCAATGACACATCTCGGAAAATCATTCACATTGATATGGATGCCTTTTTTGCCTCCGTAGAAGAAAGAGACAATCCAGCACTAAAAGGCAAGCCGGTCATCATCGGAGCAGACCCTCGTTTAACAGGCGGACGAGGCGTTGTCTCAACTTGCAATTATGAGGCGCGAAAGTTTGGTGTTCACTCAGCTATGAGCTCCAAAGAAGCTTATGAGCGTTGTCCACAGGCGGTTTTCATTTCGGGAAATTATGAAAAATATCAGGCAATCAGCCAGCAAATTCGAGCCATTTTTAAACGATATACAGATATGATTGAGCCAATCAGTATTGATGAAGCCTATCTGGATGTGACCAAAAATAAGCTGGGTATGAAATCTGCTGTCAAGATAGCCAAGCTAATCCAGCACGAGATATGGACAGAGCTTCATTTGACCAGTTCAGCTGGTGTGTCCTACAATAAATTTTTGGCAAAAATGGCTAGTGACTATGAAAAGCCTCACGGCTTGACAGTTGTTTTGCCAGAAGAAGCAGAATCCTTCCTTTCTCCAATGGATGTAAGTGAGTTTTACGGTGTTGGGAAGAAGACAGTGGAAAAGCTGCATGATATGGGCGTTTACACAGGAGCAGATTTATTAGAAATTCCTGAGATGACCTTGATTGACTTGTTTGGTCGATTTGGATTTGACCTTTACCGCAAGGCAAGAGGAATCAGTAATTCGCCGGTAAAAGTCAACCGTATTCGTAAGTCTAGCGGCAAGGAAAGAACTTATGGGAAATTGCTCCATAACGAAGACGACATAAAAAAGGAGCTGACCCTTTTATCACAAAAGGTAGCTCGTAGCTTAAAAAAGCATGGAAAATCTGGTAGGACGATTGTTCTGAAGATTCGCTATGCGGATTTTTCAACATTGACAAAAAGGCAGAGCTTAGCGACAAGAACGCAAGATGCGGAGCAGATTGAACGCATTGCACATGAGATTTATGATAGCTTGGACGAGCAGACAAAGGGTGTACGTCTTTTAGGAGTGACAGTGACAGGATTTGGGATGTAAAAAAGTTTGGAATGGGGAGTTCCAAACTTTTTTGGCTCTATAATTTCTGTAGTGGGTAACACCACTGCAGAGATTATGGAGCCATTTTTCTACCATTTGTCAAGCAATTCAATGTTTTTCAGTCAAAGAATTGATGATTGATTTGATTTTAATAGCTTATCCTAGCCCTTTTCGGCTCTTTTGATTGGAAAAAGAGTACACAAAATCAACACCTTATCTAGCTATTTTTTTCATAAGGTGTTACAATGATAGAGCATAGACGGCTTTAATGATTTTGGGTTAAAGTGTAATCGTAAAGTTTGTTATGCGTAATGAGGTAATACATTGTCCTTATGAGGCGATGCATTGAGGCAATCGTATGAGGCTTAGTTGAAGTCGTCTGCGATTGTCTTTTTCGTTTCTCATAAAAGTCCGCAATGTGGCAAGGATTGGTATGACTGGCCGAAGCAATGTTGTGAATGGTCTTGAAGAGAATCTTTCTGGCATAAGGATTGCCCCGCTTGGTGATATGTTCTTGAGCCAGAAAGTTTCCAGATTCGTAGTGTCTGAGATCAATTCCAATAAAGGCGTTGATTTGATTGGCAGACTAGACTGAAAACGGCGAATATCTCCTAATTCGCCTATGATAGAGGTGGCGGTTGTTTCAGCGATACCAGGGATGGAGAGAAGAATCTCGTATTCTGGTAGAGGTTTGGCCAGCTCTACCATTTTGTCTAAGATAGTCTGTCTGCGTTCGGTCAATCGTTGGAGTTCTCCTGCATAGTAACGAACCTCTTCAATCATTGGAGAGTTTTTCTTGGCAGCACAATAAGACTGTTTGGCTAACCCAATCAGTTTATCAACGAGATATTCCACTCGTTTATCAGAAATCCGCTTTGAAGTGGATTGGTGGATGATTTCGGCTAAGTCCTCCTCGGACAAGTCTAAGACGAAAGCTTTGCATGGGAATGCCCTCACCAGCTGCCAGTATTGTTCACCTGTTGGCGCTGATAAAATAGACTCTATTTCTGGGAAGGTTACTTGCAGTACTTTGTGAAGGCGGTTTTTAGTACGAACGGTATCCTCTGTCAGATTCTGATAGAAACGACTCAAATCCCGCAAGTCTTGATAAACCTCCTCTTGAACATAGGTCGGTTTACGATTGAGCACAAATTGAGATTGTGCTAGTTTTTCAGCGTCAATCTTATCTGTTTTACGAACTCGCAGGCTATCCAGTTGCTTCTTAGTTTCCAAAGGATTGAGCCGTGTATAAGTGTAGCCCTTTTCCTCCAGAAAAGCTTGGAGCCGCTCCTGTAGCTTCAAAAACAATCTCTGGTGTTTGGACTTGCTTCAGGTCTTCCAAGAGACGGCGGAATCCAATGGTATCGTTGGGCATGGTGTAGCCATGAACCGTCTCACTGTTGACTAAAATAGCCACCTCTGAACTTGCCTTGCTCACATCAATTCCAAACACAGTCCGCATGATAATTCCCTCTTTGTCTTGAATGATACCTTATTTTAGTGATGTCATTTTCAATACACGACGTCAAGCGTCCCACATACTTTGAACAGATTCCCACTAAAACAGGTGTCTTGCTAGTTTTTTGTACGACGTCTAGCGTCAAAAACACCCACGACTTAACAAGACACCTCTACTTTAACATAAAGAAAAAGCAGTAAGTACTCTCTCGTCGGAGATTTCCTCACTACTAATCTTAGTATGTTTTGTTTTGTGAATATTGGCCATTTAGCATTTTAGTTGATTGTATTTTGTGATATAATGATTCAAATTATCAGTAAGGGAGGAGATTAGATGATAAAGACGGTTGGAATCGTTAGTCTATCAAGCGGGATTATAGGAGAAAGTTTCGTTAGACATGAGGTTGAGCTGGGATTGAAGCGCTTGAAAGACTTGGGACTTGAAGTGACGTTTTTAGAGCACGCACAAAGAGGAATGGATTATCTGAAAGACCATCCTGAATCGAGAGCGCAAGATTTGATTCAAGCTTTTGAAGATCCTTTAATTGATATGATTTTATGTGCTATTGGTGGAGATGATACGTATCGATTGCTACCCTATTTGTTTGAAGATAACCAATTAAAAAAGGTTGTGAATCAGAAAGTATTTTTAGGTTTTTCAGATACTACCATGAATCACTTCATGCTCCATAAGTTGGGAGTGAAGACTTTTTATGGTCAATCATTTCTTGCTGATGTTTGTGAGTTAGAGGAAGAAATGCTGCCTTATACACTGTCATATTTTAAGGAACTGATTGGAACAGGAACTATCTCAGAAATCAGATCGAGTAATGTCTGGTATGATGAAAGGACAGATTTTAGTGAAAAAGCCTTAGGAACGAAGCGGACTCGTCATGAAAATCAGGGATTTGAATTGCTGAAAGGAAAAGCAACATTTGAAGGGGAAATTTTAGGAGGCTGTTTGGAGTCGCTCTATCAGATATTTGATGAAAGATATGAAGGTGCCATTGAACTGTGTGCTCAATACCAGCTCTTTCCTAGTCTTTCAGAGTGGGCAGGAAAAATTCTTTTGTTGGAAACCAGTGAGGAAAAACCAGAACCAATTTTATATCGAAAAATGCTAGAAGCCTTAAAGGCGACAGGGTTTTTTTCTGTTTTAAATGGTGTGCTTGTTGGAAAACCAATGGATGAAACTTACTATGATGAGTACAAGCAAATTCTGCTGGATGTCATTGATACGGATATTCCTATTTTGTATAATTTAAATGTTGGACATGCTACCCCAAGAGCAATTGTTCCTTTTGGGGTGAAGGCTCAAGTGGATGCCAACGAGCAAGTGATCCGATTTTTAAATGAACTGGAATAACTTAAAAAGTGCAGGTTGAAGAATGACCGGCATTTTGCGTGTTGTTTACGAATTTAGTATAATAGGGAAAGCAAAAGTAGAAAAGAGAAAAATATGGGAATTCGTGGTTTTGAGCTTGTTTCAAGTTTTACAAATGAAAATTTACTGCCAAAGCGTGAGACGGCTCATGCAGCAGGTTATGACTTAAAGGTAGCAGAGCGTACAGTGATTGCGCCCAAAGAGATTAAATTGGTGCCTACAGGTGTCAAGGCCTATATGCAGGCTGGTGAGGTGCTTTATCTTTATGATCGTTCATCTAATCCGCGTAAAAAAGGATTAGTTTTGATTAACTCTGTGGGTGTTATCGACGGGGATTACTACGGTAATCCGGGAAATGAAGGGCACATTTTTGCGCAAATGCAGAACATTACAGATCAAGAGGTGGTTTTAGAAGAAGAAGATCGTATCGTTCAAGCTGTTTTTGCGCCGTTCTTGCTTGCTGATAATGATGAAGCAGATGGTGTGCGGACAGGTGGTTTTGGAAGCACGGGGCATTAAGAAAGAGGAATCTATCATAGCCAAGAAAAAAGCAACATTTGTTTGTCAAAATTGTGAATATCATTCCCCCAAGTATTTAGGGCGCTGTCCTAACTGTGGGGCTTGGTCGTCCTTTGTCGAAGAGGTCGAAGTTACGGAGGTTAAGAATGCGCGTGTTTCTCTGACAGGGGAAAAAAGTCGACCGATGAAGTTAGCAGAGGTGACTTCTATCAATGTCAACCGTACCAAGACAGATATGGAAGAGTTTAACCGCGTCTTGGGCGGTGGCGTGGTGCCAGGAAGTTTAGTTCTAATCGGAGGAGACCCAGGTATTGGGAAATCTACCCTTTTATTGCAGGTTTCGACCCAACTCTCTCACAAAGGAACGGTCTTGTATGTCAGTGGGGAAGAGTCTGCCGAGCAGATTAAGCTGCGCGCAGAACGTTTAGGCGATATTGACAGTGAATTTTATCTCTATGCGGAGACCAATATGCAGAGTATTCGTGCTGAGATTGAAAAAATTAAACCAGATTTTTTGATTATAGATTCCATTCAGACGATTCTATCGCCAGAAATTTCTAGCGTGCAGGGGTCGGTTTCGCAAGTGCGAGAAGTGACAGCGGAGCTGATGCAGCTGGCAAAAACCAACAATATTGCCACCTTTATCGTCGGTCATATGACGAAAGAGGGCACTCTGGCTGGACCTAGAACTTTAGAACATATGGTGGATACGGTACTTTATTTTGAGGGTGAGCGTCAACATACTTTTCGTATTTTGCGGGCGGTCAAAAATCGCTTCGGCTCTACGAATGAAATCGGCATTTTTGAGATGCAGTCAGGTGGGCTGGTTGAAGTGCTCAATCCTAGTCAGGTTTTCTTAGAGGAGCGTTTAGATGGGGCAACAGGCTCTTCTATCGTGGTGACTATGGAGGGGACGCGTCCAATCCTTGCGGAAGTACAGGCTTTGGTGACACCGACCATGTTTGGCAATGCCAAGCGGACAACGACAGGATTGGATTTCAATCGTGCTAGTCTGATTATGGCTGTTTTGGAAAAGCGAGCAGGGTTATTATTGCAAAATCAAGATGCCTACCTCAAGTCAGCAGGCGGTGTCAAATTAGATGAGCCAGCTATTGACTTAGCTGTTGCCGTTGCAATTGCTTCGAGTTATAAAGATTTGCCAACGAATCCACAAGAATGTTTTATTGGTGAAATCGGTCTGACGGGCGAAATCCGCCGTGTCAATCGCATTGAGCAGCGTATCAATGAAGCTGCTAAGCTGGGCTTCACCAAAGTTTACGCTCCTAAAAACTCTCTGAACGGATTGAACATTCCCGAAACTATTGAAGTTATTGGTGTAACAACGATTGGAGAAGTATTGGAGAAGGTGTTTGGGTAAGTTAGTGTAACTGAGCATTGAATTGATAGGTGAGCCAGACAACGGACTCTACATTGCTAAGAAAATTCTGTAAATGATTGGAAGAATAATAAAGTTTCATCGTTTCTGTTATTTCTTTTCGACAACTATGTGGTATAATAGTAACGTTTGAAATAAAAACAGGTTTTTCCTGTTGAAAATATAAGATAAAAATTAGGAGACATAAAATTGGCGAATCAAATTCGTGTGCGTTATGCACCAAGTCCAACGGGACTGTTACACATCGGGAATGCGCGGACTGCGCTCTTTAATTATCTTTACGCTCGTCACTACGGCGGAACTTTTATCATTCGGATTGAAGATACTGACCGTAAACGTCATGTGGAAGACGGGGAGCGTTCGCAGTTGGAAAATCTGCGTTGGTTAGGAATTGATTGGGATGAGAGCCCAGAAACGCATGAAAAATATCGCCAGTCTGAACGCTTGGACATTTACCAAGGTTATATCAATGAGTTACTTGAAAAAGGCTTGGCTTACAAGTCATACGTGACGGAGGAAGAGTTGGCAACAGAGCGTGAACGTCAGGAAGCTGCTGGAGAAACACCTCGTTACATCAATGAATATCTGGGAATGTCTGAAGATGAAAAAGCAGCTTATATCGCAGAACGTGAAGCTAAAGGAATCGTTCCAACAGTCCGTCTTGCAGTCAATGAATCTGGTATTTACAAGTGGAATGATCTTGTTAAAGGTGAGATTGAATTTGAAGGTGGCAACATCGGTGGTGATTGGGTTATCCAGAAAAAAGATGGTTATCCAACATACAACTTTGCCGTTGTTATTGATGATCACTTAATGGAAATTTCACATGTTATCCGTGGAGATGACCATATTGCTAACACACCGAAGCAGCTCATGGTATATGAAGCACTTGGTTGGAAAGCGCCACAATTTGGTCATATGACCTTGATTATCAACTCTGAAACGGGTAAGAAATTGTCCAAACGTGATACAAATACCCTTCAATTTATCGAGGATTACCGTAAGAAAGGCTACTTGCCTGAAGCTGTTTTTAACTTTATCGCTCTGCTTGGCTGGAATCCTGGCGGTGAAAATGAAATCTTCTCTCGCGAAGAATTGATCCAACTCTTTGATGAACATCGTCTCAGCAAGTCACCAGCAGCTTTTGACCAAAAGAAATTAGACTGGATGAGCAATGAATACATTAAAAATGCGGATTTTGAAACTATTTTTGATATGGCGAAACCTTACTTGGAAGCGGCTGGTCGTTTGACTAACAAAGCTGAAAAATTGGTTGAACTTTACAAGCCACAAATGAAGTCTGTAGATGAAATCGTACCGCTCACAGACCTTTTCTTTGAAGATTTTCCAGAGCTAACGGCAGAAGAAAAAGAGTTTATGGCAGGCGAAACAGTACCAACTGTTTTGAAAGCATTCAAAGAAAAATTGGAAGCTATGAGTGATGAAGACTTCAAGTCAGAAAATATCTTCCCACAAATCAAGGCAGTGCAAAAAGAAACGGGTATCAAAGGCAAAAACCTCTTTATGCCAATTCGTATCGCTGTTTCAGGCGAAATGCACGGTCCAGAATTACCAGACACCATTTACCTGCTTGGACGTGAAAAATCTATTGAGCACATCGAAAATATGTTGAAAAACATCCAATAAATTTAACGAAAACATCACATGTGTTAAACTTGTGGTGTTTTTGCTTTATATGATGAAATGCTTGATTTTATGTTATAATAACTCTTAATACTAAATCGAAGTGAGGAATGCTTATGCCAGCTACTAAAATGACCGCACAGGAAATTATTCAGTTTATAGCGGATGCTAAGAAAAAGACAAATGTAAAAGTGACTTTTGAAGGAAAATTAGCGGGCGAAGTGCCGGATTCTGTTGTCAAATTGGGCAATGTTCTATTTGGTGACTGGGAAGAAATTAAACCTCTTTTGGTTAACCTAGAAGAGAATAAAACCTATGTGGTGGAGCAGGATGCTCGGAATTCTGCCGTGCCGCTGTTAGACAAGCGCGAGGTCAATGCTCGGATTGAGCCAGGAGCTATTATCCGTGACCAGGTGGAAATCGGTGATAATGCTGTGATTATGATGGGAGCCGTTATCAATATCGGAGCTGAAATTGGTGCTGGAACGATGATTGATATGGGAGCCGTTTTAGGTGGTCGAGCTATTGTTGGAAAAAACAGTCATGTGGGTGCTGGGGCTGTTCTTGCCGGTGTTATTGAGCCAGCCAGTGCTGAGCCAGTTCGCGTGGGAGATAATGTTTTGATTGGAGCCAATGCTGTCGTTATTGAAGGAGTGCAGATTGGCAATGGTTCTGTCGTCGCTGCAGGGGCTATTGTGACGACAGATGTGCCAGAAAATGTTGTTGTAGCTGGTGTGCCAGCGCGTGTGATTAAGAAAATTGATGAACAAACCCAGCAGAAAACAGCATTGGAAGACGCTCTTCGGACACTTTAAAGAGGGAAATGTATGATTGATTATCAAAAAATTCGCCGAGACTTGCATCAAATTCCGGAAATTGGGCTGGAAGAGTATAAGACTCATGCCTATCTGATGAGAATAATTGATGAGTTGACTGCTGGCTTGGATTTTGTCGAGATTCGGACCTGGCGTACGGGAATTTTGGTCTTTGTCAAAGGCAGTACACCTGCTAAGACGATTGGCTGGCGGACAGATATTGACGGTTTGCCGATTGTTGAGGAGACAGGGTTTGCCTTTGCTAGTCAACATGAGGGACGGATGCATGCCTGTGGGCATGATATGCACATGACAATCGCTCTGGGTTTGTTGGAGAAATTAACTACTGAGCAGCCTAAGAATAATCTACTTTTTCTTTTCCAGCCAGCTGAGGAAAATGAAGCTGGGGGTATGCTGATGTATGAAGATGGAGCCTTTGGCGATTGGTTGCCAGATGAATTTTATGGGCTTCATGTGCGACCTGACCTCAAGGTAGGAGATATTGCTACGAATACTAGTACACTTTTTGCAGGGACTTGTGAAGTTAAATTAACTTTTAAGGGCAAGGGTGGTCATGCTGCATTTCCACATAATGCTAATGACGCTTTGGTAGCAGCTAGCTATTTTATCACTCAGGTTCAGACCATTGTGAGTCGCAATGTAGATCCGATTGAAGGAGCTGTCGTCACCTTTGGTGAATTCCATGCTGGAACAACGAATAATGTGATTGCTGAAACTGCCTTTCTGCACGGAACCATTCGAACAATGACGCAGGAGATGAATTTGCTCACTCAAAAACGCCTGCGGGAAATCGCTGAAGGAGTAGCCCGGTCTTTTGGTGTAGAGCTTGATTTGGAGCTGAAACAAGGTGGTTATCTTCCTGTGGAAAATCATCCTGAATTAGCTGCTCAATGTATGAACTTTTTCCAAAAAGAAAGTGACGTGCACATGATTGATATTTCACCCGCAATGACCGGTGAGGACTTTGGTTATCTGCTCAGTAAAGTCAAGGGTGTGATGTTCTGGTTGGGAATTGATAGTCCTTACGCGCTTCATCATCCTAAAATGGCGCCAGATGAAGCAGCCTTGCCTTTTGCCATTGAAAAATTTGGGAAGTTTTTAAGTGCAAAAGTTAATGAATAACGGGCTGGGAATGTTGATAATATTTCTGATCGAGGAGAAGATAAATGAAGGCAGATTTGCGCAAAACTATAGTCAGGAAAATGAAAGAGCAGGAATTGATAGTAAAACAGCAGAGAGATGCTTTGCTCACTCAGTACTTGCTGGAATCTTCTGCTTATCAACAAGCTAGAACAGTTGCGACTTATTTATCTTTGCCACACGAGTTTGACACAAGGCTTTTCATCAGGCAGGCTCAAGCAGATGGCAAGCGGGTTTTGGTCCCTAAGACTTATCCCCAAGGGCGCATGATTTTTGTGGATTATAATCCAAATGACTTGGAATTGACTGCTTTTGGTATCTGGGAACCAAGAAGTGAACGAGTGGTGGAAAAATCTCATATTGATTTGATTCATGTTCCGGGCATTGCTTTTAACAAAAAAGGCTATCGTATTGGCTATGGAGGCGGCTATTATGACCGCTATTTGGCTGATTTTAAAGGGATGACAGTCAGTACAATTTATCCTTACCAGTTAGTTGATTTTCAACCAGATGATTGTGATATTCCCGTTCAGGAGGTATTGATTTGTGAATAAAATTTATGATAAACGTTATCCAGTGACGAGCTTATTATTGCTTATCACGACAGGAGTTTTCTTAGCAATGTTTCTGTTGCGTGGCTTTAATTATGCTAGTACCCAAACGATTTACGAATTTGGAGCGATGAATGGTCGAACGATTCAATATTTCCCAAGCCAGATCTGGCGCTTAGTATCGGCGATTTTTGTTCATATCGGCTTGGAGCATTTTGTGATGAATATGATTACGCTGTATTTTATCGGGCGGCAAGCCGAGGACATTTTTGGCTCGTGGAATTTTCTGTTTCTTTACTTGATGTCTGGCATTTTAGGAAATGTATTTGTCTTCTTTTTCACTCCAAATGTTGTGGCGGCAGGTGCCTCTACATCTTTGTTTGGGATTTTTGGCGCTATTATTGCTTTGCGCTATGCAGTTCGCAATCCCTATATTCAGCAACTCGGTCAGTTATACCTAGTTCTTCTAGTTATGAACTTGGTGTTGAGCTTGACACCGGGAATTAGTTTGGCAGGTCACTTAGGTGGTGCAGTCGGGGGCGCTTTGTGTGCGGTTATTTTTCCAGTTCGAGGGGAAAGAAGAGCTTATCAAGTGGGGCAACGGTTATTGGCGTTGATTGCTTATGTTGTTTTAGCTTTGGGAATGATTTGGTTAGCTTTTAATCGAAGCATATAAAAAGAGGTTAGATAGACTGCTGTATCTCGCAGCAATCTGTTTCTACCTCTTTTTGCTTTATTTCTGTTGACCAACTAAAATCTTTGCAGCAATCGTGATGTCAGTTAATGGTGACCAATCTATTTTATCAATGTCAATATTAAAAAGAAGCGGTGTCATGTGAAGAAGTGCCGCTTTCTCATTTTCTCTCAAGCTGAAAGTGGCTGCAACGTCATAAGAATTCGTAATGGTAAAGGCTTCTTCAAAATGCTCAATGATTTTGTGATTGGAATAATTTGTGTTTGTTAATTGCTCGGCAACGATACTACGAATTTCTTGCAAGTGTTGGCTGCTAGGAATAACCTTAATGAGCAGGCCGTTTTTCCGCAAGACGCGCTGAAATTCTTGGTAATTGGCGGGAGAGAAGATGTCTAAAATCACATCCATGCTAGCATCTTGAATAGGGATGTGCGCCAAATCTCCAACAAACCAATTTACCGCCAGACTGTGGTCACTTTTGGCTGCTAGTTGAATAGACTCTTTTGATAAATCGAATGCATAGATACGTTTAGCTGGCAATTGTGCTTGCAAATTTCGAGCATAATAGCCTTCTCCGCAGCCAATGTCCAGCAGATTGTCGTGTTGTGGTAAAGATGATAAAATTTCTAGTAATTTCTTCAAAATTGGCTGGTAAAATCCTGCTTCGAGAATCAATTGTCGATTTTGAAAGTTGGATTTATCGTAGGCTTTTGATTGCTTTACCTGTGGAGCCAAGTTGACATAGCCGAGTTTTGCCAGATCAAAGGAATGCTTATTTTTGCATTTGAGACTATTTTCTGCTAAAAACAAGGCTTGTTGGCAAAAAGGGCAAGCAAAGAAAGTAGCAGTTTCAAAGCGTTTAAATTTGGGTTTCATGCGTTTTCTCTTTCATCAATTTCTGTGTCTAGTGTAACATGTGAGAAATGCTTTGGCAAGCAGATAAAGAAAGGGACATTTAAAATGAACCACACTTTTAAAGCGGTTGGAGCTAAAGCAAGCACCATGGCAATATGCTTTTTGCTAAGTGAGAATGAAAAGAAGCTGGAGCGAAAAGTCTCCAACTTCAAAGTATATAGCGTAATAAACCAACGATGTAGTAGTTGATTGCTCTCTTTCCTATTTAGTAAGTCAAAACAAAATATTTTTTCTTACCACGACGGATAACGGTGAGTTCGTTTTCCAATTTGTCAGCGTCCGTTAATCTGTAGTCAAGGTCTTGAATACGCTCGCCATTGACATAAATAGCACCGTTTTGGACATCTTCACGCGCTTGGCGTTTAGAATTAACAACGCCAGCCGTTACCAAAAGTTCTACGATGTTGAGATTGTCATCTGTTTTCACTTGATAATTTGGCACGCCGCGAAGTCCTTGTTTCAATTCTTTGACAGAAAGATTTTTAATGTTTCCAGCAAAAAGCTGCTCGGTAATATTGAGTGCTTCTTTGTAGGCTTTTTCGCCATGCACAAATGTAACGACTTCTCGCGCTAAGATTTTTTGCGCCAAACGTTCATGTGGAGCTGCTTCAAATTGCTTCCCTATTTCTTCGATTTCATCAAGCGGAAGAAGGGTGAAAATTTTAAGGAAACGAACGGCATCAGCGTCCATGACATTCATCCAGAATTGGTACATTTCGTAAGGACTGGTCTTATCAGCATTGAGCCATACAGCGTTGCCTTCTGACTTACCAAATTTCTTACCGGTTGCGTCTGTGATAAGGGGCACTGTAATAACGTGAGCTGTTTTGTCTGCCTTCCGACGAAGCAATTCAGTACCAGCAGTCATATTGCCCCATTGGTCAGAACCGCCGATTTGCAAAGTGACACCGTATTGCCGATTTAGCTCAAAAAAGTCATAGCCTTGCATAATCTGGTAAGCGAACTCAGTATAAGAAATCCCTGTTTCAATTCGTTTTTTTACGGACTCTTTACTCATCATGTAGTTGACGGTGAAATATTTTCCAACATCGCGTAGAAAATCAATAAAACTAATATCGGAGAACCAGTCGTAGTTGTTGACCATTTCAGCCTTGTTGTCGCCATTTTCAAAATCAAGAAAACGAGATACTTGCGCTTGAATGCTTCGTACCCAGCCCTCAACGGTGTCTTTTGTTTGTAAACTCCGCTCTGTATCTTTAAATGATGGGTCGCCAATTAAGCCAGTTGCACCGCCGACGAGAGCGTAGGGTTTGTGACCTGCCAACTGTAAATGTTTCATGACAAGGATTGGTACAAGATGACCGAGGTGCAGGCTGTCAGCTGTTGGATCGTAGCCAGAATAAAAACTAACATTTCCTTCCGCTAGGGCCTTGCGCAACGCTTCTTCGTCAGTTGTTTGAAAAACCAAACCACGTTCTTTTAGCTCATCAAAAATGTGCATATCTGTCTCTCCTTTATAAAATTTCTAGTTATTGTAACATTGTATCACAAACAGCCATTAGAATGTAGTGAAATTGCAAAAATAATTTAAAAAAACAATGATTCCAGCCAAGGATTGCCTTTCCTGTTGTCAGAAGTTTCATAAATTTGCTATAATAGGCAGAGAAAGTTCAAGGAGAAAGAATGATTCAACAAGTTTTTGAAAAGATGAAACGATTGTTTGAAAAACTTTTTCAAACGAATCGTCCTAGCAAAAATGAAAAAGAAAGCTGGACACTTTGGAGTGTTGGCGAGACTGTCCTTCGTACTCTGAAATTATTATCAAATGTCTTTTTTGTATTTGTTTTTTTAGGTTGCTTGTTTGGTGGAGGCATTGCATTAGGATATGGTGCACGAATCTTTGACAAGGTTGAAACTCCTAAAAAAGAAGAGCTCATCAAAAAAATTCAAGATATTTCAACCATTTCTGAATTAAAATATGCTGATGGCAGCTCCATTTCAGCCATTGATAGTGATTTGTTGCGAGTGCCAATTAAGAGTAAAGATATTTCTGACAATGTGAAAAAAGCAGTCATTGCGACAGAAGATGAGAATTTTCGGAAGCACAATGGGGTTGTCACAAAAGCTGTTTTGCGGGCGACGCTAGGCTCTGTTGCAGGGATTGGTTCCTCAAGTGGAGGTTCTACCTTAACTCAACAGTTAATCAAGCAACAAGTTGTTGGCGATGCTCCAACCTTTAGTCGTAAAGCATCAGAAATCATTGATGCGCTGGCTTTAGAACGCTACATGAGCAAAGACGATATTTTAACGACTTATTTGAATGTGGCACCGTTTGGGAGAAATAACAAAGGGCAAAATATTGCTGGTGTGGAAGAAGCTGCACAAGGAATTTTTGGAGTTCCTGCCAGCAAATTGACAATTCCTCAAGCAGCTTTTATTGCCGGTTTACCACAAAGTCCGATTGTTTACTCTCCTTATGCAGCTGACGGTAGCCTGAAAAGTGCTAAAGATATGACTTTTGGTCTCAATCGTGCGAAAAATGTTATTTACAATATGTACCGAACAGGTGCGATTAGTAAAAACGAGTACCAATTGTATAAAGATTATGATTTAAAACGAGACTTTTTACCAAGTGATACGACTTCGGCAAGAACACATGACTATCTATATTACGTTGCTATGAAAGAAGCTCAAAAAGCAATGTATGATTACTTAATCAAACGTGACAATGTTTCACAGCAAGAGTTGAAAAATGATGCAACAGTGAAAGCTTACAGAGAACTAGCTGCGAAAGAGTTGAGTGAAGGCGGCTACACTGTCACCACAACTATTAATAAGAATGTGCATAATGCAATGCAAAATGCAGTAGCTAATTTTGGTAGTGTCTTAGATGATGGAACGGGTGCAGTCGAAGCTGGAAATGTTCTCATGGATAATCGTACAGGAGCTATTTTGGGGTTTGTGGGAGGACGTGATTATGCTTCTAACCAGAACAACCATGCATTTGATACAGAGCGCTCACCAGGCTCAACCATTAAGCCGATTTTAGCCTATGGTATTGCCATAGACCAAGGGCTTATGGGAAGTGCCAGCATGCTGTCTAACTACCCTGCAAATTTCTCTAGCGGTGAGCCGATTATGCACGTAGATAGCCGTGGTACAGCCATGATGGACTTGCAGGAAGCTTTGAATACTTCTTGGAACATTCCAGCTTATTGGACCTATAAATTGCTTCGTGACAAAGGAGTTAATGTCCAAGGGTACATGGAGAAAATGGGCTATCAAATTGAAAATTATGATATTGAAAGTCTGCCAATGGGAGGAGGTATTGAAGTATCTGTCGCCCAACACACCAATGGTTTCCAAACTTTAGCCAATAATGGGGCATACCAAGAGCGCTATATGATTGAAAAGATTACGACAAAAAACGGGAAAGTTGTCTATGAACACAAAGCAAAACCTGTTCAGGTTTACTCTAAGGCAACGGCGACGATTATGCAAAGTCTTATGCGTGGGGTATTGAGTTCGGGTGCTACGACGACCTTCAAATCTCGTTTAACGCAGATTAATAGCGGTTTAGCTAATGCTGATTGGATTGGTAAAACGGGTACGACTAACAGTAATGGTGACATGTGGCTCATGGTATCCACTCCTAAATTAACGTTAGGTGGTTGGATTGGTCATGACAATAATGCTTCAATGGCAGCTTTGACTGGTTACAACAACAATGCGCAGTATATGGCTCAACTAGTAAATGCAATTTATCAAGCCGACCCAAGTCTCTGGGGAGTTGGTGACAAGTTCAATCTAGATTCTAGTGTCATTAAGTCCAATGTTCTTAAAGCAACGGGTGAACGAGCTGGCACAGTAACAGTCAATGGTCGCAGTATGAACCTGACCGGACAGACAGTTACTAGCTATTGGGCGAAAAACGGTGCTCCGATGACCACCTATAAATTTGGAATCGGCGGAACAGACAGTGATTATCAAAAAGCTTGGGCAGCACTTTTAGGCGGACGCTAAATAAAGGTAAATAAAAACATTTTCATAAGTAAAAAACTTGAAAAGCAGAGTTAAATAAGGTATAATATTGCTAATAATTTGTCGTCTGCTTTATTTGAAATATTGTCCATATAAAGCTTACAGCAGTTAAATCATACTTTCAGAGTCAGATTTAGCTGCTCTTTTTGTGCCTATTTTTGGGATTTTTATTGTTTGTCATTAAAACTTAAAGATTCTGAAAATTACTCAAAAAGGACAAATGAAAATTGCTACTCTATCATGTAATAGAGAATGTAGAAAGAAGAAGGAGTAAAAAACTTGGCAGGACATGAAGTTCAATACGGGAAACACCGTACTCGTCGTAGTTTTTCAAGAATCAAGGAAGTTCTTGATTTACCAAATTTGATTGAAATCCAAACGGATTCGTTCAAAGATTTTCTTGACCATGGTTTGAAAGAAGTATTTGAAGATGTACTTCCTATCTCAAACTTTACAGATACAATGGAGCTAGAGTTTGTTGGTTATGAAATCAAAGAATCCAAATATACCTTAGAGGAAGCACGTATCCATGATGCCAGCTATTCAGCACCTATTTTTGTGACGTTCCGTTTGATTAATAAAGAAACTGGTGAAATCAAGACCCAAGAAGTGTTCTTTGGTGATTTCCCAATCATGACCGAAATGGGGACCTTCATTATCAATGGTGGTGAGCGGATTATCGTATCACAGCTCGTTCGTTCTCCGGGTGTTTACTTCAACGATAAAGTAGACAAAAATGGTAAAGTTGGTTATGGTTCAACTGTCATTCCTAACCGTGGAGCTTGGTTAGAGCTGGAAACAGACTCAAAAGATATTGCTTATACTCGGATTGACCGTACTCGTAAGATTCCGTTTACGACACTTGTTCGTGCGCTTGGTTTTTCTGGTGATGATGAAATCTTTGACATTTTCGGCGACAGCGATCTCGTTCGCAACACGATTGAAAAGGATATTCATAAAAATCCAATGGATTCACGTACGGATGAAGCGCTTAAAGAAATCTATGAACGTCTTCGTCCAGGTGAGCCTAAAACAGCTGATAGCTCACGTAGTCTATTGGTCGCTCGTTTCTTTGATCCACATCGTTACGACTTGGCGGCAGTTGGTCGTTATAAAATCAATAAAAAATTAAACATTAAAACACGTTTGTTAAATCAAACGATTGCAGAGCCTTTGGTAGATCCAGAAACAGGTGAAATCTTGGTTGAAGCTGGAACTGTTATGACACGTAGTGTCATTGATAGCATTGCAGAATACTTGGACGGTGATTTGAATAAAATTACTTATATTCCAAATGATGCAGCTGTGTTGACAGATCCAGTTGTTCTTCAAAAATTCAAAGTGGTGGCGCCAACTGATCCAGATCGTGTGGTAACTATTATTGGTAATGCTAACCCAGGTGATCGAGTTCATACGATTACGCCAGCAGATATTTTGGCTGAGATGAATTACTTTTTGAACCTCGCTGAAGGGCTGGGTCGTGTGGATGATATTGACCACTTGGGAAATCGTCGGATTCGTGCCGTTGGTGAATTGCTTGCTAACCAAGTACGTCTTGGATTGTCTCGTATGGAGCGTAATGTTCGCGAGCGCATGAGTGTGCAAGATAATGAAGTGTTGACACCGCAACAAATCATTAACATCCGCCCAGTCACAGCAGCGATTAAAGAATTCTTTGGTTCCTCTCAATTGTCTCAATTTATGGATCAACATAACCCACTGTCTGAATTGTCTCACAAACGTCGTTTGTCAGCCTTGGGACCTGGTGGTTTGACTCGTGACCGTGCTGGATATGAAGTGCGTGACGTGCACTACACCCACTATGGACGTATGTGTCCGATTGAAACACCTGAAGGACCAAACATTGGTTTGATCAATAACTTGTCTTCTTATGGTCATTTGAATAAATATGGTTTTATCCAAACGCCTTACCGTAAAGTGAATCGTGAAACAGGTCTGGTCACTAATGAAATCGTTTGGTTGACAGCGGATGAAGAAGATGAATTTATCGTAGCGCAAGCAAATTCTAAATTAACAGAAGATGGTCGTTTTGCAGAAGCGATTGTCATGGGACGTCACCAAGGGAACAACCAAGAATTTCCTTCAGATCAAGTAGACTTCATGGATGTATCGCCTAAGCAGGTAGTTGCGGTTGCGACAGCTTGTATTCCTTTCCTTGAAAACGACGACTCAAACCGTGCTCTCATGGGTGCCAACATGCAACGTCAGGCGGTACCGTTGATTGATCCGCATGCACCATACGTTGGTACGGGAATGGAATACCAAGCAGCTCATGACTCCGGTGCTGCGATTATTGCCCAACACGACGGTAAAGTTGTATATTCTGATGCAGCCAAAGTTGAAGTTCGTCGTGAAGATGGCTCACTTGATGTCTATCATATTACGAAATTCCGCCGTTCAAACTCTGGTACTTCTTACAACCAACGTACGCTGGTAAAAGTTGGCGATACAGTTGAAAAAGGTGACTTTATCGCAGACGGACCTTCTATGGAAAAAGGTGAAATGGCACTTGGACAAAATCCAATCGTTGCTTATATGACATGGGAAGGTTACAACTTTGAAGATGCCGTTATCATGAGTGAGCGTTTAGTGAAAGACGATGTTTACACATCTGTTCACTTGGAGGAATTTGAATCAGAAACACGTGATACAAAGCTTGGACCTGAAGAAATTACGCGCGAAATTCCAAACGTCGGTGAAGATGCTTTGAGAGACCTTGACGAAATGGGAATTATCCGCATTGGTGCTGAGGTAAAAGAAGGCGACATTCTTGTCGGTAAAGTAACACCGAAAGGTGAAAAAGACTTATCTGCTGAAGAACGCCTGCTTCATGCAATCTTCGGTGATAAGTCTCGTGAAGTGCGTGATACCTCCCTTCGGGTACCACACGGTGGTGCAGGTGTTGTCCGTGATGTGAAGATCTTTACTCGTGCGAACGGTGATGAATTGCAATCCGGTGTCAACATGTTGGTACGTGTTTACATCGCTCAAAAACGGAAAATCCGTGTTGGGGATAAAATGGCCGGACGCCACGGAAACAAAGGGGTTGTTTCCCGCATTGTTCCAGTTGAGGATATGCCGTATCTTCCAGACGGAACACCAGTTGATATCATGTTGAACCCACTTGGGGTGCCATCTCGTATGAATATTGGTCAAGTTATGGAGCTTCACCTCGGTATGGCTGCTCGCAACCTTGGCATTCACATTGCAACACCAGTATTTGATGGTGCTAGCTCAGATGATCTTTGGGAAACCGTTCGTGAAGCTGGCATGGATAGTGATGCCAAGACAATTCTTTATGATGGACGCACTGGTGAGCCATTTGATAATCGTGTGTCCGTTGGTGTCATGTACATGATCAAACTTCACCACATGGTTGATGACAAGCTCCATGCTCGTTCAGTTGGTCCTTATTCAACCGTTACGCAACAACCTCTTGGTGGTAAAGCGCAGTTCGGTGGGCAACGTTTTGGAGAAATGGAAGTTTGGGCTCTTGAAGCCTACGGTGCTTCTAACGTCCTTCAAGAAATCTTGACTTACAAGTCAGATGATATCAATGGTCGTTTGAGAGCTTATGAAGCCATTACCAAAGGTAAGCCGATTCCAAAACCAGGTGTTCCAGAATCCTTCCGTGTCCTTGTGAAAGAATTGCAATCACTTGGTCTTGACATGCGTGTCCTTGATGAAGACGACAATGAAGTCGAACTTCGTGACTTGGATGAAGGTATGGATGATGATGTGATTCATGTAGACGATCTTGAAAAAGCACGTGAAAAAGCAGCGCAAGAAGCAAAAGCCGCTTTTGATGCTGAAGGGAAAGAATAAGAACTGATTCAATAGATAATAAAGAAAGGTAAGAAATAGTGGTTGATGTAAATCGTTTTCAAAGTATGCAAATCACCCTAGCTTCTCCTAGTAAAGTCCGCTCTTGGTCTTATGGGGAAGTGAAGAAACCTGAAACAATTAACTACCGCACACTAAAACCAGAACGCGAAGGGCTTTTTGATGAAGTCATCTTTGGTCCTACGAAAGACTGGGAATGTGCGTGTGGAAAATATAAACGGATTCGTTATAAAGGAATCATTTGTGATCGTTGTGGTGTTGAAGTAACTCGTACCAAAGTTCGTCGTGAACGCATGGGACATATTGAGTTAAAGGCACCTGTCTCTCATATTTGGTATTTTAAAGGAATCCCAAGCCGTATGGGTCTGACCTTGGACATGAGCCCTCGTGCCCTTGAGGAAGTCATCTATTTTGCAGCTTATGTGGTGATTGATCCAAAAGATACGCCACTTGAGCACAAATCCATTATGACAGAGCGGGAATATCGTGAACGCTTACGTGAATATGGTCAAGGCTCCTTTGTTGCAAAAATGGGTGCTGAAGCAATTCAAGATCTCTTGAAACAAGTAGATCTGGAAAAAGAAATTGCAGAGCTCAAAGATGAATTAAAAACGGCAACTGGACAAAAACGTGTCAAGGCCATTCGTCGTTTGGATGTTTTAGATGCCTTCCAAAAATCTGGTAACAAGCCAGAATGGATGGTCTTAAACATCTTGCCAGTTATTCCGCCAGACTTACGTCCAATGCTTCAGTTGGATGGTGGACGCTTTGCCTCTTCTGACCTAAATGACCTTTACCGTCGTGTTATCAATCGGAATAATCGTTTGGCACGTCTTTTGGAACTAAATGCTCCTGGAATCATCGTGCAAAATGAAAAGCGGATGTTGCAAGAAGCGGTTGATGCTTTGATTGACAATGGTCGTCGTGGTCGTCCTATTACTGGACCAGGAAGCCGCCCGCTCAAATCATTGAGTCACATGCTCAAAGGGAAACAAGGACGTTTCCGTCAAAACTTGCTGGGTAAACGGGTTGACTTCTCAGGACGTTCGGTTATTGCAGTTGGTCCGACACTCAAGATGTACCAATGTGGTGTGCCACGTGAAATGGCTATTGAACTCTTCAAACCATTTGTCATGCGTGAAATTGTCGCGCGTGATATTGTGCAAAATGTCAAAGCTGCTAAGCGCTTGGTAGAACGGAATGATGAACGCATCTGGGATATTTTAGAAGATGTGATTAAAGAACACCCAGTACTCCTTAACCGCGCACCGACGCTTCACAGATTAGGAATTCAAGCGTTTGAGCCAGTTTTGATTGACGGAAAAGCTCTTCGTTTGCACCCACTTGTGTGTGAAGCTTATAATGCCGACTTTGATGGAGACCAAATGGCGATCCACGTGCCCTTGTCAGAAGAAGCCCAAGCAGAAGCACGGATTCTCATGCTGGCAGCTGAGCACATCCTCAATCCAAAAGACGGGAAGCCAGTAGTAACCCCTTCACAGGATATGGTCTTGGGGAACTACTATCTGACTATGGAAGAAGCTGGTCGTGAAGGAGAAGGAATGGTCTTTAAAGACCGTGATGAAGCTGTAATGGCTCTCCGTAATGGCTATGTTCACTTACATACGCGTGTTGGGATTGCGACGGATAGTTTAAACAAACCATGGACAGAAAATCAAAAACACAAGATCCTCTTGACAACAGTGGGTAAGATTCTTTTCAATGATATCATGCCAGATGAATTACCATATTTGCAAGAGCCAAATGCCTCAAACATGGCAGAAGGTGTGCCAGCTAAGTATTTCTTAGAACCTGGTCAAGATGTCAAAGCAGCTATCAGTAAGCTGGAATTAAATGTGCCATTCAAGAAGAAAAATCTTGGAAATATCATCGCTGAAATCTTCAAACGCTTCCGTACAACTGAAACATCTGCTTTCCTTGACCGTCTGAAAGATCTCGGCTATCACCATTCAACGTTAGCAGGCTTGACAGTAGGGATTGCTGATATTCCGGTCGTTGAAGATAAGGCAGAAATTATCGAAGAGTCTCATAAACGTGTGGAACAAATTACCAAACAATTCCGTCGTGGTATGATTACAGACGATGAACGCTACAATGCAGTTACTGCTGAATGGCGTGCAGCTCGTGAAAAATTGGAAAAACGTTTGGTTGCCAACCAAGATCCTAAGAATCCAATCGTTATGATGATGGATTCTGGAGCCCGTGGTAACATTTCTAACTTCTCACAACTTGCTGGTATGCGTGGTTTGATGGCCGCTCCTAATGGCCGCATCATGGAATTGCCTATTCTATCTAACTTCCGTGAAGGTTTGTCTGTTTTGGAAATGTTCTTCTCTACTCACGGTGCTCGTAAAGGGATGACTGATACAGCCCTTAAAACAGCTGACTCAGGTTATCTGACTCGCCGTTTGGTTGATGTGGCGCAAGATGTGATTATCCGTGAAGACGACTGTGGAACCGATCGTGGTCTTGTTATCCGCTCAATTACTGATGGTAAGGAAATGATTGAGCCATTAGAAGAACGCTTGATTGGTCGTTATACGAAGAAATCAGTTAAACATCCTGAAACAGGCGAAATCATCGTTGGTCCCGATGTATTGATTACAGAAGATATGGCGCATGAGATTGTTAGCGCTGGTGTCGAAGAAGTCACTATTCGTTCTGTCTTTACATGTAATACACGTCATGGGGTTTGTCGTCGTTGTTACGGTATCAACTTGGCAACGGGCGATGCGGTTGAAGTCGGTGAAGCAGTCGGAACGATTGCCGCCCAATCTATCGGTGAACCTGGTACACAGCTTACAATGCGTACTTTCCACACGGGTGGTGTTGCGTCTAATACCGATATCACACAAGGTCTTCCTCGTGTCCAAGAAATCTTTGAAGCCCGCAATCCGAAAGGGGAAGCAGTTATTACTGAAGTCAAAGGTGAAGTGACCGCGATTGAAGAAGATGCTTCTACTCGGACTAAGAAAGTCTTTGTTAAAGGGGCAACTGGTGAAGGGGAATATGTAGTACCATTTACAGCTCGTATGAAAGTAGCAGTAGGGGATAAAATCTCTCGTGGCGCTGCTCTGACAGAAGGTTCTATCCAGCCTAAGCACTTGCTGGCTGTTCGTGATGTCTTGTCTGTTGAAACTTACTTGCTTGCTGAAGTACAAAAAGTTTACCGCAGCCAAGGGGTAGAAATCGGTGACAAGCACATCGAGGTAATGGTTCGTCAAATGATTCGCAAAGTGCGTGTCATGGATCCAGGAGATACAGACCTTCTCATGGGTACACTCATGGATATCACAGACTTTACCGATGCTAACCGTGATGTGGTCATCTCTGGAGGAGTTCCTGCGACTGCTCGCCCAGTCCTCATGGGAATTACTAAAGCATCTCTTGAAACAAATAGTTTCTTGTCAGCGGCTTCCTTCCAAGAAACCACTCGTGTCCTCACAGACGCGGCTATCCGTGGTAAGAAAGACCACTTGCTTGGTCTCAAAGAAAATGTTATCATTGGTAAAATCATCCCAGCTGGTACAGGTATGGCTCGTTACCGTAACCTTGAACCACAAGCTGTCAATGAAGTCGAAATTATCGAAGATACAACTGTAACAGAACCTGTGGAAGAAACAACTCCAGTAGAATAATAAAGAGTCGAGCCTTCTCGGCTCTTTTTATGTTCAAAATTATTTTGTGAAAACTTTCCTTATATCAAGAAAACTTTTAGAAAATATGATATAATAGTTTCGTATAAAATAGAAAAAGGAGTTTTTGTAACATGGCAAAACTTACTGTTAAAGACGTTGAATTGAAAGGCAAAAAAGTCCTTGTTCGCGTTGATTTCAATGTGCCGCTTAAAGACGGAGCTATCACAAATGACAACCGTATCTCAGCTGCTCTTCCAACAATCAAGTATATCCTTGAACATGGTGGACGTGCTATTCTTTTTTCTCACCTTGGACGTGTGAAAGAAGAAGCTGATAAAGAAGGAAAATCTCTTGCACCAGTTGCGGCTGATTTAGCTAAAAAATTAGGTCAAGATGTTGCTTTCCTTCCAGGAGTAACTCGTGGAGCAGAGCTTGAAGCAGCGATCAATGCCCTTAAAGACGGTGAAGTTCTTCTTGTTGAAAACACTCGTTTTGAAGATGTTGACGGCAAGAAAGAATCTAAAAACGATCCAGAACTTGGTAAATATTGGGCAAGCCTTGGAGACGGTATCTTTGTAAATGATGCATTTGGTACAGCTCATCGTGCTCACGCTTCAAATGTTGGTATTTCTGCTAATGTGGACAAAGCAGTTGCAGGTTTCCTTCTTGAAAACGAAATTGCTTATATCAAAGAAGCTGTTGAAAATCCAGTTCGTCCATTTGTAGCAATCCTAGGTGGTTCTAAAGTATCAGACAAGATTGGTGTTATCGAAAATCTTCTTGAAAAAGCTGATAAAGTCCTTATCGGTGGTGGTATGACTTATACTTTCTACAAAGCACAAGGTATCGAAATCGGTAACTCACTTGTAGAAGAAGATAAGTTGGAGGTTGCGAAAGCTCTGCTTGAAAAAGCAAACGGTAAATTGATTTTGCCAGTTGACTCGAAAGAAGCCAATGCTTTTGCGGACTACACTGAAGTAAAAGATACTGAAGGTGAAGCAGTAGACCCTGGTTTCCTTGGACTTGATATCGGTCCTAAATCAATCGCTAAATTTGACCAAGAATTGACTGGTGCGAAAACAGTTGTTTGGAATGGTCCAATGGGTGTCTTTGAAAATCCTGACTTCCAAGCTGGTACAATCGGTGTCATGGACGCTATCGTGAAACAACCAGGCGTGAAATCTATCATCGGTGGTGGTGACTCAGCTGCTGCAGCTATCAATCTTGGTCGAGCAGACAAGTTTTCATGGATCTCTACAGGTGGCGGCGCTAGCATGGAGCTTCTCGAAGGTAAAGAGTTACCAGGACTTGCAGCACTTACCGAAAAATAATTTTAACAGAAGGCGGTTTTTCCGCCTTTTTTATATTTTGTAAATAAACTAGCTAGTTTCTGTATTTTAATTTGCTGTATTCACGGTTTTGAAATAAAATAAGTAAAGGATTGAAAGAGTGTGCTACACACTTGTAAATGTTTTGAAAAGTTGCTAAAATATAATAAGTGTCAAATTTAAAGTAATTTGAACAATCTAATAATTTGAAATAAGGAAGAAAAATGCAAAAAAGAGAAGTATTTGGTTTTCGTAAAAGTAAAATTAGCAAAACGCTTTGTGGCGCTGTTCTAGGGACCGTAGCAGCGGTTTCTATGGCAGGACAACATGTTTTTGCTGATGAAACGACAACAACGACAAGTAAAGTAGATACCACAGCTGTGGTTGGAACCCAAACAGGCAATCCAGCCACTAATTTGCCAGATGCTCAAGGAAATGCGAGCAATGAAGCAGAACAGAGTCAAAAACAAGCTGGAGAGTCAAATGGCTCCATGCCAGTAGAAGTGCCTAAAACTGATGTTAATCAAGCAATAAATAATGCTCAAGCTGCTGGTGTTAATGTTGTCCAAGATGAAACTGTTGATAAAGGGACGGTAAAAACAGCTCAAGAGGCGGATCAAAAAGAAACTGAAATTAAAGAAGACTATGCCAAACAAGCTGAAGACATCAAGAAAACGACAGATCAATATAAGTCGGATGTAGCCGCTCATGAAGCAGAAGTTTCTAAGATCAACGCTGAAAATCAAGCAACTAAAGAACAATATGAGAAGGATATGGCTGCTCACAAAGCAGAGGTTGAACGGATTAATGCCGCCAACGCAGCAGCAAAAGCTGAATACGCAGCTAAATTAGCCCAATATCAAGCTGATTTAGCGGCTATCCGAAAAGCTAATGCCGATAACGAAGCAGATTATCAAACCCAATTAGCCGCCTATCGAGCAGAATTAGAACGTGTTCAAAAAGCCAATGCCGAAGCTAAGGCTGCCTATGAAAAAGCAGTAGCAGAAAATACAGCAGCCAATGCAGCGATTACAGCAGAAAACGAAGCCATCAAACAGCGCAATGCAACAGCAAAAGCTGAATACGCAGCTAAATTAGCCCAATATCAAGCTGATTTAGCGGCTATCCGAAAAGCTAATGCCGATAACGAAGCAGATTACCAAGCCAAGCTGGCAGCTTATCAAACAGATCTGGCTCGTGTTCAAAAAGCCAATGCCGAAGCTAAGGCTGCCTATGAAAAAGCAGTAGCAGAAAATACAGTGGCCAATGCAGCGATTACAGCAGAAAACAAAGCCATCAAACAGCGCAATACAATCGCAAAAGCAGATTATGAAGCTAAATTAGCTCAATATCAAGCGGATTTAGCTGCGGTGAAAAAAGCTAATGCCGATAACGAAGCAGATTACCAAGCCAAGCTGGCAGCTTATCAAACAGAGCTGGCTCGTGTTCAAAAAGCCAATGCCGAAGCTAAGGCTGCCTATGAAAAAGCAGTAGCAGAAAATACAGTGGCCAATGCAGCGATTACAGCAGAAAACAAAGCCATCAAACAGCGCAATACAATCGCAAAAGCAGATTATGAAGCTAAATTAGCTCAATACCAAGCGGATCTTGCTAAATATCAAAAAGATCTAGCTGAATATCCAAGCAAGCTCAAAGCCTATGAAGATGAACAGGCAGCTATTAAGGCAGCGCTAGCTGAACTAGAAAAACATAAAAATGAAGATGGGAACTTAACTGAACCTTCTGCTCAAAGCTTGGTCTACGATCTTGAACCAAATGCAAATCTATCTTTGACAACAGATGGGAAGTTCCTTAAGGCTTCTGCTGTAGATGATGCATTTAGCAAAAGTACGTCAAAAGGAAAATATGATCAAAAGATCCTGCAGTTAGATGATTTAGATATAAGCAACTTAGAGCAGGCTGATGATGTGGCTTCATCTATGGAGCTTTATGGTAATTTTGGCACTAAAGCAGGTTGGACTACAACAGTCAGCAGTTCTGGTGTGGCAAAGTGGGGTTCTGTACTCTTAGAGCGCGGTCAAAGTGCTACGGCAACCTATACTAATCTTCAAAATTCCTACTATAATGGTAAAAAGATTTCTAAAATTGTTTACAAGTATACAGTAGACCCTGAATCAAAATTTAAGGGTCAAAAGGTTTGGTTAGGTATTTTCACCGATCCAACTTTAGGTGTTTTTGCTTCCGCTTATACTGGTCAGGTAGAGCAAAATACTTCCATCTTCATTAAAAATGAATTTACTTTTTATGACGAAGAGGGAAATCCGATCAACTTTGACAATGCCCTGCTATCAGTAGCTTCTCTTAATCGTGAACATAATTCTATTGAAATGGCTAAAGATTATACAGGTAAATTCGTTAAAATTTCAGGGTCATCTATTGGTGAGAAAAATGGTATGATTTATGCAACGGATACCCTAAACTTTAAACAGGGTGAAGGCGGTGCCCGTTGGACTATGTATAAGAACAGTCAATCAGGTTCTGGTTGGGATACTTCAGATGCCCCTAACTCCTGGTATGGTGCAGGTGCTATTAAGATGTCTGGGTCTAATAACAAAGTTACAGTAGGTGCAACCTCCGCAACAAATGTAATGTCCGTTTCTGAAATGCCTAAAGTCAACGGAAAAGACAATACAGAAGGGAAAAAACCAAATATTTGGTACTCCCTCAATGGTAAGATTCGTGCGGTTAATGTTCCTAAGGTGACCAAGGAAAAACCAACACCACCGGTGGAACCAACATCTCCCGCTCAACCAACCTATGAGACCGAGAAACCATTAGAGCCAGATCCAGTAGCTCCGACCTATGAAGCAAAGCCAACACCGCCAACCAGAACTCCGGATCAGGAAGAGCCCAATAAGCCGACAGAGCCAACTTATGAGGCCGAAAAACCATTAGAGCCGGCTCCAGTAGCTCCGACTTATGAAGCAGAACCAACACCGCCAACCAGAACTCCGGATCAGGAAGAGCCCAATAAGCCGACAGAGCCAACTTATGAGACCGAAAAACCATTAGAGCCGGCTCCTGTTGCGCCAAGTTATGAAGCAGAGCCAACACCGCCAACCCCAACACCAGATCAACCAGAACCAAACAAACCTGCTGAACCAACTTATGAGGTGTTACCAACACCGCCAGCAAATCCTGTCTATAAGAAGACGCCTCCGGCTCTGGCTGTACCGACTGTTCACTACCATTACTTTAAGTTAGCCGTACAGCCACAAGTCAATAAAGAAATTAAAAATAATAATGATGCGAATATTGATAAAACGCTGGTAGCTAAACAGTCTATCGTTAAGTTTCAGTTGAAGACAGCCGATCTACCAGCTGGACGGGATAAGACGACTTCCTTTGTTTTAGTCGATCCATTACCCTCTGGCTATCAATTGGATCTTGAGGCAACGAAAGTAGCTAGTCCTGGCTTTGATGTTAGCTATGATTCAGCGACGAATACAGTTACCTTCAAAGCAACTGCACAAACTTTGGCTGCTTTTAATGCGGATCTGACCAAGTCAGTAGCAACGGTTTATCCGACCGTAGTGGGACAAGTCCTTAATGATGGTGCAACTTATAAAAATAACTTCACGCTAACAGTCAATGATGCTCATGGAATTAAATCCAATATCGTTCGTGTGACAACACCGGGCAAACCAAACGATCCGGATAATCCAAGTAACAACTACATCAAACCAAGTAAAGTAAACAAGAACAAAGACGGTGTGGTGATTGATGGGAAGACTGTTCTTGCAGGATCAACTAATTATTATGAGCTGACTTGGGATTTGGATCAATACAAAGGAGACAAATCGTCAGCGGATACCATTCAAAAAGGGTTCTATTATGTTGATGATTATCCAGAAGAAGCACTGGATTTACGTCAGGATTTAGTGGCGATGAAAGATGCTAATGGAAATCCTGTAACAGGTGTCAGCGTCGCTCATTATAAGAGTGTGGAGACTGCACCTCAAGCAGTTAAAGATATGCTTACCAAAGCCCGTATTCATCCTAAAGGTGCTTTCCAAGTCTTTACGGCAGATGATCCACAAGCGTTTTATGATACTTATGTTAAAACAGGCATCAATTTGACGCTTGTCTCTCCAATGGTGGTGAAAGCACAAATGGGTCAAACAGGTGGCAGCTATGAAAACCGAGCTTACCAAATTGACTTTGGTAATGGTTATGAATCCAATATTGTCACGAATAATGTTCCTAAAATTGATCCTAAAAAGGATGTCACTTTAACATTGGATCCCGCAGACACCAACAATGTGGATGGTCAAACACTTCCGTTAAATACAGTCTTTAATTACCGTTTAATCGGTGGTATCATTCCTTCAAATCATTCAGAAGAGCTCTTTGAATACAGTTTCTCTGATGATTATGATCAAACAGGCGATCAATATACTGGTCAGTATAAGGTCTTTGCCAAGGTTGATATGACTCTTAAAGATGGAACAGTTATCAAATCAGGTGATGATTTAACGAAGTATACGGAAGCAGAAGTTGATTCAGTTAAAGGAATCATTACGATTAAATTCAAGGAAGATTTCTTACGCTCTGTTTCAGTTGATTCAGCTTTCCAAGCCGAAAGCTATGTCCAAATGAAACGGATTGCAGTTGGTACTTTTGAAAATACCTATGTAAATACGGTTAATGGTGTGACTTACGCATCTAATACAGTTCGTACAACGACACCAAAACCGAAAACTCCAACCCCATCAACCCCATCAACTCCAGCTAAACCGAAGCAGGCACTTCATGCTTTAGCTGTTCCAAGCCTTCCAAGAACAGGAACGAGTGTGAGCTATATGCCTTACTTGGGAGTAGCTGCATTGTTAAGTGTTTTAGGCTTAGGACAGTTAAAACGGAAAACAGAGGAGAATGACTAAGTTTTGGTTGGATTGACTTGAGATTTTCCGTTAATTTATGGCTATTTTAATAAGGCTAAAAGATAGATTTTAAGCTTCTGTCTTTTAACCTTATTTTTTGTAATGATTTCAAAATATAGGATTAAAATTTATGCAATAATTATATAGTAATATAGGATAGGAAATAGAAAAAGGAGAAGGTTATGAAAGTCAGTCAATTATCTAAGTATCCCCATATAGGCAAGTTTACAGTTGGGCTCTCAGCAGCTGTTTTATTGTTGATAGTAAGTAAAAACACAGCTAAAGCAGATGCCTATACAGTTCAATATGGTGATTCATTTTATGATATTGCGACAAAATTTGGAATGAGTCCCTATGATTTAGCGGCAAAAAATGGAAAAATAATTTACGATACTATCCTTCCTGGAGATACGTTACAAGTAAATGGCCCAATGGCTACTACTGTTAGTCAGACAAATGCAGTAGCACAACCAACTGCTACAAGTGCAGGTCCAAGTTCTGATACAGAGGATGTGGTACTAAATACGACTACAGCAACAGGAAACTCTTATCCAGTTGGTCAATGCACTTGGGGTGTAAAAACATTGGCACCTTGGGCTAGTAATTGGTGGGGAAATGCAAAAGATTGGGCTACCAATGCTGCATACTCAGGCTTTCGTATAGGAACAACTCCTCAAGTTGGAGCCATTGCTGTTTGGGATGGCGGTCAATTTGGACATGTAGCCTATGTAACAGCTGTGGCAAATAATCGCGCAATTCAAGTGCTGGAGTCAAATTACAAAGGTCAAAAACAAGTTAACAATTACCGTGGTTGGTTTGACCCTACAATATTTTATGGAAAGGTAACTTATATTTACCCTTATTGATAAACTTTTCCTATACATAGAAATCATTAAATAATGAAAGTGGAATAGTTAGTTGTTCCACTTTTTTTATTGGAAAAATATAATTCCATAAGAAAGTTCATTATCTTTTCTCTAAAATATGTTAGAATAAAGATAAAAGGAAATGCGTGAATGGGTTATTTTAAGAAGTATAAGTTTGATAAGTCGAAATTTAAATTAGGAATGCGAACCTTTAAAACGGGGGTCGCGGTTTTTATTGTTCTGCTTGTCTTTGGGCTTTTTGGCTGGAAAGGGTTACAGATTGGTGCTCTGACAGCTGTTTTCAGTTTGCGCGAAGATTTTGATAAGAGCGTCCATTTTGGAACCTCTCGTATTTTAGGAAATAGTATTGGTGGTTTGTATGCCTTGCTCTTCTTTCTCATCAATAACCTGTTTCATGAGCAGTTTTGGGTGACCTTACTGGTTGTTCCTCTTTGTACGATGTTAACGATTATGACAAATGTCGCTATGAACAACAAAGCGGGAGTGATTGGTGGTGTTTCTGCCATGCTGATTATTACTTTATCTATTCCCACGGGAGAGACAGTTTTGTATGTATTTGCACGTGTCTTTGAGACGTTCATGGGGGTTTTCGTTGCCATGCTGGTCAATTCTGATGTGGATCGCTTGCGGAAAGTATTGAAATTAAAAAGCGAAGAATAATGTTAGAAAATATAACATTAGTTCTTGACGTAGAAATTTTTTCAGATTATAATAGAGCATAAGAAAGGAATTTGCAATGAAGGAAAAAGAATTTCGTCGCAATATGGCTGTTTTTCCCATTGGTAGCGTTATGAAATTGACGGATTTGACAGCACGTCAGATTCGTTATTATGAAGATCAAGAATTGATTAAGCCTGATCGAAATGAAGGAAATCGCCGCATGTATTCATTAAATGATATGGATCGCTTGTTGGAGATTAAAGATTACATTTCAGAAGGTTACAATATTGCTGCGATTAAGCGAAAATACGCCGAGCGCGAAGCGAAATACAAGAAGCCGGTGAGTGAGAAAGACGTTCGTCGAGCCCTTCATAAAGACATTTTACAACAAGGTCGCTTTGCTTCTTCCCTTCCACCATTTGGTCGTATGCATTGACCAATATTAATTTTTAAAATTTTATAAGGAGATACTCATGTCAATTACAGTAGCTGACATTCGTCGCGAAGTGAAAGAAAAAAATGTTACCTTTATCCGTTTGATGTTTTCAGACGTTCTGGGAACAATGAAAAACGTTGAAATTCCAGCGACCGATGAACAGCTGAATAAAGTTTTGTCAAATAAAGTAATGTTTGATGGTTCTTCCATTGAAGGTTTTGTGCGTATCAATGAGTCAGATATGTACCTTTATCCTGACTTGGATACATGGACGGTTTTCCCTTGGGGAGACGAAAACGGAAGTGTCGCAGGACTGATTTGCGATGTCTATACGACGGAAGGAACGCCTTTTAAAGGAGATCCACGTGGAAATTTAAAACGCGCTTTACGTCACATGGAAGAATTAGGATTCAAATCCTTTAATTTAGGTCCTGAGCCAGAATTTTTCTTATTTAAACTTGATGAGAATGGCGATCCAACTCTTGAGGTAAATGATAAGGGCGGCTATTTTGACCTTGCGCCGACTGATCTGGCTGACAATACACGCCGTGAAATCGTCAATGTTCTTACAACAATGGGATTTGAAGTAGAAGCCAGTCACCATGAAGTAGCTATTGGTCAGCACGAAATTGACTTTAAATACGATGAAGTGCTCCGTGCCTGTGATAAGATTCAGTTGTTTAAGCTAGTTGTTAAGACAATTGCTCGCAAGCATGGCTTGTACGCTACTTTTATGGCGAAACCAAAATTTGGTATTGCCGGTTCAGGTATGCACTGTAACATGTCGCTCTTTAATCAAGATGGTCAGAATGCATTTTTTGATCCGGAAGATCCAAATGGTATGCAATTATCAGAAACAGCGTACTATTTTCTTGGTGGCTTAATTAAGCATGCTTACAATTATACAGCTATCATGAACCCAACTGTCAATTCTTACAAACGTTTGGTTCCGGGGTATGAAGCTCCTGTGTATGTTGCTTGGGCAGGACGAAATCGTTCTCCACTTGTTCGCGTGCCAGCTTCACGCGGTATGGGAACTCGTTTGGAATTGCGCTCTGTTGACCCAATGGCTAATCCTTATATTGCTATGGCGGTTCTTCTTGAAGTTGGACTTCATGGGGTTGAAAATAAAATTGAAGCACCTGCTCCGATTGAAGAAAATATCTATGTCATGACAGCAGAAGAGCGCAAAGAAGCGGGTATTACAGACCTTCCTTCTACTCTACATAATGCGGTGAAAGCACTGACAGAAGATGAAGTTGTAAAAGCTGCACTTGGGAACCATATTTATACAAGCTTTGTAGAAGCAAAACGCATCGAATGGGCAAGTTATGCCACTTTCGTTTCCCAATGGGAAGTAGACAACTACCTTGATTTGTATTAATAAATTGGAAACGAGGCTTAGAAAAAGTCTCGTTTTCTTGATGAATGAAAAACGACTAATCAGAATAATGCCACTTTTTTCTACAGTTTTGAGCAAATGGCGAAAAAACTGGTATAATGGAGCATATTTATTGAAAATTATGACATTTTCGGTATAATAAACAGAACAAAGGGAGGTGAAGCAGGTGTATCGTGTTATTGAAATGTATGGCAAAGATGAACCGTGGTGGTTTTTCGACGGCTGGGAAGCTAATATCGTATCAGTACAGCATTTTGATAACTATTATGCTGCTTTAAAATATTATAAACGCCAATGGCTGAAGTTGGCAGATTCTTTTCCTTTCTATAAAAGTCGAAGTGATTTGATGTCTATTTTTTGGGATGCAGGAGATTTGCGTTGGTGCGAGGAATGTGGCGACTCTGTTCAGCAGTATCATTCTCTGGCTCTGTTAGAAAATGATACTGTTATTTCCAAAGAAAAAATGCAACCGGGTTACAATAAACAAAATAGTGAAGAGGAACATCGTGCCTGCTCTCTAACATTTAAATAATTTGCAAAATGGTGATTTTTTCACCATTTTTTATTTTCTTCTGCGAATAGTATAAAGTGAGGAGGAGATATGGTTCAAAACATTGCACAGGCTATTATTTGCCAAGCTAAAAAAGAGCAGGCACAGGATATTTACGTTGTTCCAAAGGAGAATATGTATAAGCTATACATGCGAATTGGCGATGAACGGCGTTTTATCCAACAGTATGCATTTGAAGAGATGGCAGCAGTAATTAGTCATTTCAAGTTTACCGCTGGGATGAATGTCGGCGAAAAACGTAGAAGCCAGCTAGGATCTTGTGATTATCAATATGGTGATAAGAAAACGTCAATACGACTGTCAACAGTAGGGGATTATCGTGGATATGAAAGTCTGGTGATTCGTTTATTGCATGATGAAGAGGCAGAGTTGAAGTTTTGGTTTGCTCAAATCCCAGAGCTCAAAGAACGCTTCAAACAACGCGGACTTTATCTTTTTTCGGGACCAGTAGGGAGTGGAAAAACGACTCTCATGCACCAACTTGCCCAAGAGCGCTTTGCTGGTCAGCAAATCATGTCCATTGAAGACCCTGTTGAAATCAAGCAGCCTAGCATGTTACAGTTGCAATTAAATGAAGCGATTGGTTTGACTTATGAAAATTTGATTAAACTTTCTCTACGGCACCGACCGGATTTGCTAATCATCGGAGAAATTCGAGATGGGGAGACAGCACGGGCTGTTGTCCGAGCTAGCTTGACAGGAGTGACTGTCTTTTCAACCATTCATGCTAAAAGCGTACGAGGTGTCTATGAACGGTTGTTGGAATTGGGAGTGACAGAAGCCGAGCTGAAAATTGTCTTGCAAGGGATTTGTTACCAACGTTTAATTGCAAAAGGAGGAATAGTGGATTTTGTCAGTGAAAAGTATCAAGAACACGAGCCAAGCGACTGGAATCGACAGATTGATCAGCTTCATGCAGCAGGACATATCAATCTTGAACAAGCAGAAGCGGAAAAAATTATCCACAGTTAAGCAGAAAAAGGTCGTAGAGTTACTGAATAATCTTTTTTCTAGTGGCTTTCATTTGGCAGAAATTATCGACTTTTTGAAGCGAAGTGCCTTGTTAGAAGAAGTCTATGTGGACAGGATGAAAGAGGGGTTGTCAACAGGAAAGCCTTTTTCGGACATTATGGCAAGCTTAGGTTTTTCAGATAACGTGGTGACACAGCTTTCGCTGGCAGAATTACACGGAAATCTCTCACTCAGCCTGAGTAAGATTGAGGAATACTTGGAAAATATCTCAAAAATTAAGAAGAAGTTGGTTGAAGTGGCGACTTATCCCTTTATTTTGTTTGTTTTTTTGATATTCATTATGCTGGGATTACGTAATTATTTACTCCCGCAACTCGATCGTCAAAATATAGCAACTCAGATTATCAGTAATTTGCCGCAACTTTTTCTGGGTTCATTAGGAGTAGTCCTTGTTTTGTTCGTGATAGGTTTTTATTGGTTTCAGAAAAGCTCCAAAATAGCAGCATTTCGTTTGTTGGCTCGCCTTCCTTTTTTTGGTGCTTTTATTCAAACGTATTTGACAGCTTATTATGCGAGAGAATGGGGGAATATGATTGGTCAAGGTTTAGAACTTAGTCAGATTTTTCAGATGATGCAAGGACAACGCTCTGCTATGTTTCAAGAAATTGGGAAAGATTTAGAAGTTGCACTGCAAAATGGTCAGGAATTTTCGCAAAGGGTTAAAACATACCCATTTTTTAAAAAGGAATTGGGCTTGATGATCGAATACGGCGAAGTGAAGTCTAGATTGGGGCGTGAATTAGAAGTTTATGCTCAAAAAACATGGGAGACATTTTTTAAACGTGTTCACCAAGCGATGAATGTCATCCAACCACTAGTGTTTGTCTTTGTGGCTTTAATGATTGTATTGCTGTATGCAGCCATGTTGCTGCCAATTTATCAAAATATGGAGGTTCAATTATGAAAAAATTAAAAAGATTGAAGGTTAAAGGTTTTACTTTAGTAGAGATGTTAGTCGTGCTCCTTATCATCAGTGTTTTGATGCTCTTATTTGTACCGAATTTGACCAAGCAAAAAGAAGCGGTGACAGAAAAAGGAAATGCAGCGGTGGTAAAAGTTGTGGAAAGCCAAGCGGAGCTGTTTGAGGTCAATCACACTAATGAAAAAGCGACACTCTCAAAATTAGTCAACGAAGGCACGATTACAGACAAGCAAGCGGCATCTTATAAGGCTTACTATGCGAAACATACAAAAGAAGCTCGTTCCGTTGCAGATTAAGGGATTTACGCTTTTGGAAAGTTTACTGACTTTATTTATAACGAGTTTCTTATTGCTTGCTGTGTCGGGCTCTGTTCGTTCTTCTTTTGAACAGGTGGAAGAGCAGATTTTCTTTCTGGAGTTTGAGCATTTTTATCGGGAAAGTCAGAAGTTGAGTAGTTCAGCTCAAAGTCAATTGGACATGAATTTTTCTCGCGAGAGGATTTCCAATGGTTACAACCATTTGGCGGTTCCTCATTCGATTCAAGCGCCAGAAGATTTGACGCTTCATTTTGATAAGGCAGGTGGTAATTCATCGCTCGGAAAGATTGTCTTTCAGACAAAAAAGCAGACAGTTACGTATCAATTATATCTAGGAAATGGAAAATTTAAGAAAACAACGCGTTAGAGGAACAATTTTATTAGAGGCGCTGCTGGCTTTGGCTGTTTTTGCGACAATTGTGACCCTGTTGTTGGGACAAATTCACCAGTCTCGAAAAGCAGAAAATGACTTGCTTAGAGAAGAAGAAGTTTTAAGGGTAGCTAAAATGGCTTTGCAGACAAAGCAAAGCCATTTGACAATGAACGGTATTGAAGTGCGTGTTGAAACAAGTCAACAAGGTATTCAAATTTATCATGGGAAGGAGCTGATTCTCGGTGTTCAAGGCAAATAAAGTGAAAGCTTTTACCCTTTTAGAGGCTCTGATTGCCTTATTTGTACTCAGCGGAAGTGTGCTGCTTTTTCAGTCAATGACGCGTCTTCTGGCTTTTGAAGTTCAAGCTCGGCAACATAGTGAACAACGAGAATGGCTTTTGTTTGCTGATCAACTAGAAGCAGAGTTGGCTCGTTCTTCATTTGAAAAGGTGGAGAATAATCGTTTATATATGAAACAGGACAGCAAGGTGATTGCATTTGGAAAGTCAAGTGGACAGGATTTTAGAAAAACCAATGCGAATGGGAAAGGTTACCAGCCGATGGTTTATGATGTGAAAAAAGCAGAAATCTCACAGAAAAATGAGCTGATTCATGTCAGACTGACGTTTAGGCGAGGATTGGAAAGGGAGTTTGTCTATCGTGTGGAAACAGAAAGTTAAAGCGGGCATTATGCTCTATGCCCTCTTTATGGCGGCAGTTTTTAGCTTGCTTTTACAATTTTACCTTCATCGTCAAACTGCTAATCATAGGAATTTCACCCTAAACCGAGAACGAACACAGGCTTATGCAATGGCTCTTCTAGCCAACGAAAATTCTAAGCAAAGGGAATTTGATAAAGGGTATGTCCAAGACCAAAAGAGTGAGAAAGAGCTCATCTTGACAGTAACAATGAAGACTGGTCGCTGTTATCAATTTTCCTTTCCGACCGAAAAAGTAAAGCAGATGGATAAAAAATTGAATAAATAAATGGTGTGTATGTAACAGAGTACACTCGCAAAAAAAGCTAAATTTTGGTATGATAGGGAGCGGAGGATGCTATGAATTTTGAAAAAATTGAACAGGCCTATACGCTCTTGTTAGAAAATGTCCAAGAAATCCAAAATGATCTTTTAACGAGCTTTTATGATGCTTTGATAGAGCAAAATGGCAGCTATCTGGACGGGGATATTGAACTAGATAGTGTTCGGCAGAACAATGAAAAACTGAAAGCGTTGAAATTAAGTAAAGAAGAATGGCGACGAGCCTACCAGTTTTTGCTGATGAAAGCAGCTCAAACAGAGCCTTTACAAGCCAATCATCAATTTACTCCAGATTCTATTGGATTTATCTTAACCTTTCTCATTGATCAATTGAGTAAAAAAGAACACATTGATATTTTAGAAATTGGTAGTGGAATGGGGAATTTAGCTGAGACGATTCTCAATAATACACAAAAAAACGTGGATTATCTAGGGCTAGAATTGGACGATCTGTTAATTGATATATCAGCCAGTATCGCAGATGTGATGGACGCAAAGGTCAGTTTTGTACAAGGCGACGCAGTGCGTCCGCAGGTATTGAAAGAAAGCGATGTGATTATTAGCGATTTACCAGTTGGCTTTTATCCTGATGATAGCATTGCGGCGCGCTATGAAGTGGCTAGTACAGAGGAGCATACTTATGCTCATCATCTGTTAATGGAGCAATCGCTCAAGTATCTCAAATCAGGCGGTTATGCTATTTTCCTTGCACCGAATGATTTATTGACTAGTTCGCAAAGTGATTTGCTGAAAACTTGGCTACAAAAGCATGCCCAGATAGTTGCGATGATTGCATTGCCAGAAGCACTCTTTGGAAATGCCGCTTATGCCAAGACAATTTTTGTGCTGAAAAAGCAAGAAGAACAAGCTGTTCAACCGTTTGTTTATGCTTTGTCCGATTTGCAAGATCAGAACGATTTATTGGAATTTAGCGAAAAGTTTCAAAATTGGAGCAGAGAAAGTGAAATTTAAACAAGTTTTTGATATAATAAATGAAAACGCTTAAAAGAGGTAATTTATGTCAAAAACAATTTCAATCAATGCCGGAAGTTCTAGTTTAAAATGGCAATTATACGAAATGCCAGCTGAAAAGGTCATTGCCAAAGGACTGATTGAACGGATTGGTCTCAAAGACTCCATTTCAACAGTGAAATTTGGCAGTCGTGCAGAAAAGCAAATTTTGGATATTGATGACCACACACAAGCTGTAAAAATTTTGTTAGATGACTTGATGCGCTTTGGTATTATCAAATCCTATGATGAAATCACGGGTGTTGGTCATCGTGTCGTGGCAGGTGGTGAATACTTCAAAGAATCTGCACTTGTTGATAGCGAAGAGGTGATTCAAAAAGTAGAAGAATTAGCACTTCTTGCACCACTTCATAACAAAGCGAATGCAGCAGGAATTCGTGCCTTTAAAGAATTGTTGCCGGATATTACAAGTGTTGTTGTATTTGACACATCTTTCCATACAACAATGCCAGAAAAAGCCTACCGCTATCCATTGCCAACTAAATATTATACCGAAAATAAAGTGCGTAAATATGGAGCGCATGGTACAAGTCATCAGTATGTTACCAAGGAAGCAGCAAAGGCACTTGGAAAGCCACTTGAAGAGTTGAAGCTAATTACTTGCCATATTGGGAATGGTGCTTCCATTACAGCGGTTGATCAAGGAATTTCTGTAGATACTTCAATGGGCTTTACTCCGCTAGGTGGCGTGATGATGGGAACTCGCACAGGGGATATTGATCCGGCGATTATTCCTTATTTGATAGAGCATACAGAAGATTTTAATACACCAGAAGACATCAATTATATTTTAAACAAACAGTCTGGGCTTCTAGGAGTATCTGAAACATCAAGTGATATGCGCGACATTATTGCAGGAATGCATGAAGGCAATCATAATTGTAAACTGGCTTTTGACATTTTTGTTGATCGCATTCAAAAACATATCGGTCAATATTTTGCTGTTTTAAATGGTGCGGATGCGATTATTTTCACAGCTGGCATCGGAGAAAATTCTGATGAGGTGCGCGAAGCTGTTATTTCAGGTCTATCGTGGTTTGGTTGTGATATTTTACCGGAAAAAAATGTACGTGGAGCTGAAGGTATCATCTCAAGTGATGCTGCTAAGGTGAAAGTACTTGTTATTCCTACAGATGAAGAATTAGTTATTGCACGTGATGTTGAGCGCTTCAAAAACCAAAAATAAAACGTTTAATTTACAAGTCATAATATTTAAGAAGAGAAGCTGAGACAGACATTCATGAGCGCCATCCTAATGAATGTCTGTCTCACTCTCTTTCATTTTTGTTTGAAAAAAAGATTGTTGAAGTGATTACCTAATACTCCTGAAACATAAAATGTGGATAAAGATATCTGAATCAACCGTGCAGGTGGGAGAATGAGCTATTTAAAAGTCTTTTGATTTCCTCTATACTTTCTTTTTGAACTATACCAATTTTCTTGTTGACAAATTTACAATAAAATTATATACTGATTTCGCTTGTTTTGGATAGTTGTTATTAGACTATACCAATTTATAAAACGAAGGAGGAAATAGCAGACTTCTGAAAGTTGTTTGCTATAAATAATAGTATGTGTGGAATCGTTGGAGTTGTTGGAAATCGAAATGCAACAGATATTTTAATGCAAGGTCTAGAAAAATTAGAATACCGGGGTTATGATTCGGCTGGGATTTTTGTGACCAATGGGAAAACATCTAGTTTGGTGAAATCAGTTGGTCGCATAGCTGATCTTCGTGCAAAAATCGGGATTGATGTGGCTGGAACTGCTGGTATTGGGCATACACGCTGGGCAACGCATGGAAAACCAAGCGAAAGCAATGCGCATCCACATACTTCTCAAACTGGACGCTTTGTTTTGGTGCATAATGGTGTGATTGAAAATTACCTAGACATCAAGAACACTTATCTCGCTGGACATGATTTAAAAGGTCAAACGGATACAGAAATTGCGGTTCACTTGATTGGAAAATTCGTTGAGGAAGAGGATTTATCAGTTCTTGAAGCATTCAAAAAGGCTCTTCATATTATCGAAGGCTCTTATGCTTTTGCTTTGATGGATGCAAAAGATGCAGATACAGTTTATGTTGCCAAAAATAAATCCCCTCTTTTGGTTGGCTTGGGGGATGGCTACAATATGGTCTGCTCGGATGCTATGGCAATGATCCGTGAAACAAGTGAATTTATGGAAATTCACGACAAAGAATTGGTCATTGTGACAAAAGATGGTGTTCAAGTGCAAGATTATGATGGTAATCCTGTTGAGCGTGAAAGCTACACGGCAGAGCTTGATTTGTCTGACATTGGTAAAGGCACTTATCCTTACTACATGTTGAAGGAGATTGATGAGCAGCCAACTGTGATGCGCAAACTCATCCGAGCTTATACGGCTGAAAATGATAAAGTCTCAGTAGACCCAGCCATTATCCAAGCCGTTCAAGAAGCTGACCGCTTGTATATTTTGGCAGCTGGAACTTCTTATCATGCTGGTTTTGCGACCAAGCGCATGCTAGAAGAATTAACGGATACACCGGTCGAATTGGGAATTTCTTCTGAGTGGGGCTACAGATGGCCATTGCTTAGCAAGAAACCAATGTTTATCTTGATTAGCCAATCTGGCGAAACAGCCGACAGCCGTCAGGTTTTGGTCAAAGCCAATGCTATGGGAATTCCAAGCTTGACTGTAACCAATGTACCGGGTTCAACGTTGTCTCGTGAAGCGACTCACACGATGCTACTTCATGCAGGACCAGAGATTGCGGTTGCTTCTACAAAAGCCTACACAGCACAAATCGCGACTCTTGCATTCCTTGCGAAAGCAGTTGGAGATGCTAATGGCAATGAAAAAGCGAAAACGTTTGATTTAGTGCATGAATTATCCATTGTAGCGCAAGCAATTGAAGCTACACTATCTGAAAAAGACGGTATTGACGAAAAAGTGCGTGATTTACTCGCTACAACACGCAATGCTTTCTATATCGGTCGTGGTCAAGATTATTATGTTGCTATGGAAGCTAGTCTAAAGCTAAAAGAAATTTCTTATATTCAGTGTGAAGGATTTGCAGCAGGAGAATTAAAACATGGAACTATTTCCTTGATTGAAGACGGTACGCCAGTATTAGCCTTGATTTCTTCTGACGAGCAATTGGCCAGCCATACTCGTGGAAATGTGTCAGAGGTCGTAGCGCGTGGTGCAAATGTCTTGACTATTGTGGAAGAAAACGTGGCAAAAGAAGGAGACGATATTGTTTTGATGTCTGTTCATCCATATCTATCACCAATTTCTATGGTCGTGCCTACGCAGTTGATTGCTTACTTCGCAACCCTACATCGTGGACTTGACGTGGATAAACCACGGAACTTGGCTAAATCTGTAACAGTTGAATAATACCTATGAAGAATCATCAAGTGTTGGCTTGGTGATTTTTGTCCTATTGAGATAAAGTGGAAGTCTGATTTTGAAAAAATTATGTAAAACATAAAATTTTAAACTAGAAAGACTAATATTAAAGTAAAGTCAGTCAGAAAAGAAAAACAAAAATTATGTAAATTTTTTCTAAAAATCTATTGACTTTTTTGTTGTTATAGTATATAATTACATTTGTAAACGGAAAGAAAGTCCGTTACACTCGCTCAAACAAGATGAAATTATTAGCTGTGTTCAGTTAAAGAGATTTCATCTCTATTTTGAGAGAGGATTAAAATTATGTAAAATATTAACTGTCCTTATAAGTATAAATCCAAAAGATAGAGTTACTCACTTTGTCTTATATTTTAAGCGGTTATAAAAATTATGTAAAATAATAAGTGAGGTACAGATATGAACAACAACTACAACAACTTTGATAACATGGATGATCTTTTCAATCAATTGATGGGAAGAATGGGCGGTTTTAATAGTGAAAATCGGCGTTATCTCATCAATGGACGTGAAGTAACACCAGAGGAATTTGCACAATACCGTGCAACGGGGAAACTTCCGAAACAGGCAATGGAGGCTCAAAATCCACAAATGCAAGGGCAAGCGACTGCTCCAAAACAAGATGGCATTTTAGCGAAGTTGGGTCGTGATTTGACAGAGGAAGCGCGTCAAGATATGCTAGATCCCGTCATTGGGCGTAACAAGGAAATTCAAGAAACAGCAGAAATTCTGTCTCGTCGGACGAAAAACAATCCAGTTCTAGTCGGAGATGCTGGAGTTGGTAAGACTGCAGTTGTTGAAGGTTTGGCGCAGGCGATTGTTAATGGTGATGTTCCTGCTGCTATTAAGAATAAAGAAATTATTTCTGTAGATATTTCGGGATTAGAAGCAGGTACACAGTATCGTGGTAGCTTTGAAGAAAATATTCAAAATTTGGTTTCTGAAGTAAAAGAAGCGGGCAATGTTATTCTCTTCTTTGATGAAATTCATCAAATCCTCGGTGCCGGCAGCACAGGTGGAGATAGTGGCTCTAAAGGTTTGGCGGATATTTTGAAACCAGCCCTTTCTCGCGGGGATTTAACGGTAATTGGTGCGACGACGCAAGATGAATACCGCAACACCATTTTGAAAAATGCAGCTCTGGCTCGTCGTTTCAATGAAGTAAAGGTAAATGCTCCTTCTGCAGAAGATACTTATAAGATTTTACAAGGAATTCGTGACTTATACGAAAAACACCACAATGTTATCTTGCCAGATGAAGTGTTAAAAGCGGCTGTGGATTATTCGATTCAATACATTCCGCAACGCAGTTTGCCAGATAAAGCGATTGACCTAGTGGACGTGACAGCGGCTCACTTAGCAGCTCAACACCCCGTTACAGATGTGCATGCAGTGGAACGTGAAATTGCAGAACAAAAGGCAAAACAAGAAGCTGCGGTTGAAAAAGAAGATTTTGAAACAGCTTTGAATGCCAAGATGCGTATTGAAGAGCTGGAAAAGAAAATTGAAAATCATACAGAAGACATGAAAGTGACAGCAACTGTCAATGATGTGGCAGAGTCTGTAGAACGTATGACGGGTATTCCTGTTTCCCAAATGGGCAGCAGCGATATTGAGCGCTTGAAAGAGATGAATGCGCGCTTGAAGACAAAAGTCATTGGACAAAATGAAGCGGTTGAAGCGGTGGCGCGTGCTATTCGTCGGAATCGTGCAGGCTTTGATGAAGGTAACCGTCCGATTGGTAGCTTCCTCTTTGTCGGACCAACTGGGGTCGGAAAAACAGAGCTAGCAAAGCAATTAGCGCTAGATATGTTTGGTACAAAAGACGCGATTATCCGTTTGGACATGTCTGAATACTCTGACCGTACAGCTGTATCGAAGTTGATTGGTACAACAGCTGGCTATGTGGGCTATGACGACAATAGCAATACATTGACAGAACGTGTTCGTCGCAATCCTTACTCAATCATTCTGCTAGATGAAATTGAGAAAGCAGACCCACAAGTCATCACGTTGTTACTGCAAGTCTTAGATGATGGGCGTTTGACAGATGGACAAGGAAATACTGTCAATTTTAAGAATACGGTTATTATTGCTACTTCTAACGCAGGATTTGGCTATGAAAGCTTTACAGGTGACGAAGAAAAAGATATGAAAATTATGGATCGATTGAAACCATACTTCCGTCCAGAATTCTTGAATCGGTTCAATGCAGTTATTGAATTCTCACACCTTGGTAAAGAAGACTTGGCTGAAATTGTTGAATTGATGCTAGATGAAGTCAACCAAACGCTTGCTAAGAAAGACATCACTCTGACGGTAACGGATGCCGCAAAAGCTTACCTAGCAGAAGAAGGTTACGATGAAGTCATGGGTGTTCGTCCGCTTCGCCGTGTGATTGAACAACAAATCCGTGACAAAGTAACCGACTATCATCTGGATCATTTGGATGTAAAACATCTCTTAGCTGACCTTAAAGATGATGAATTAGTCATTGAGGAAGCAACAGATGATTCAGCTACAAAAGCATAATTCTCCAGAGAAGTGGGCGGTTTCCTATGATTGTAGAACAATCATGGAAGCTGTTCAGCTTCTTTTTTTATTCCCCATATTTTTCACAGTCCAAGAGTGAACAGTTGCTTGTGTAATTCTTGGTCTTTTTGTTACCGCTTACATGGTTTATAATAGGCTTATAAAGAACAAATAAAATAGAAAAAGGAGAGTTAAAATGAACATCATTTTAAACATTCTGAACTGGTTCTCGCAAAATATTTTGCAGAATCCAGCCTTCTTTGTAGGTCTCTTGGTTCTCGTTGGCTATGCGTTATTGAAAAAGCCAGCGCATGATGTCTATGCCGGTTTCATCAAAGCAACAGTTGGTTATATGCTGCTGAACGTTGGGGCTGGAGGTTTGGTAACAACTTTCCGTCCGATTTTAGCGGCTCTGAACTTTAAGTTTAAGATTGGTGCAGCGGTAATTGACCCTTACTTTGGATTAACAGCGGCAAATACAAAGATTGCAGAGGAATTTCCAAACTTTGTTGGAGCAGCAACAACGGCGCTGTTGATTGGTTTTGGTGTCAATATTCTGCTCGTTGCTCTTCGGAAAATTACAAAAGTGCGGACGCTGTTCATTACAGGTCATATCATGGTTCAACAAGCAGCGACTGTTTCATTGATGGTTCTTCTCCTTGTTCCTCAATTGCGTAATAGCTGGGGCGTGCTGGCAATCGGTGTCATCTGTGGACTTTACTGGGCAGTCAGCTCCAATATGACAGTAGAAGCAACACAACGTCTGACAGGTGGCGGTGGTTTTGCGATTGGTCACCAACAACAATTTGCGATTTGGTTTGTGGATAAAGTTGCAGGTAAATTTGGTAAGAAGGAAGAAAATCTTGATAACTTGAAATTACCAAAATTCCTGTCTATTTTCCATGATACAGTGGTTGCTTCGGCGACGTTGATGTTGGTTTTCTTTGGAGCTATTCTCTTAATTTTGGGTCCGGATATCATGTCCAATGCAAAAGTCATTACATCAGGTACAGTTTACAACCCTGCTAAGCAAGATTTTTACATGTATATCATTCAAACAGCCTTTACTTTCTCAGTTTATCTCTTTGTCTTGATGCAAGGGGTGCGGATGTTTGTAGCAGAATTGACGAATGCCTTCCAAGGTATCTCTAACAAATTGCTTCCTGGTTCATTCCCAGCTGTGGACGTTGCAGCTTCTTATGGTTTTGGTTCACCAAATGCGGTGCTTTCAGGATTTGCTTTTGGCTTAATTGGTCAATTGATTACCATTATGCTCTTAATTATCTTTAAGAATCCAATTCTGATTATCACTGGTTTCGTTCCAGTATTCTTTGATAATGCAGCGATTGCAGTTTATGCAGATAAGCGTGGCGGCTGGAAAGCGGCAGTTATCTTGTCCTTTATTTCAGGTGTATTGCAAGTAGCGCTTGGTGCTCTCTGTGTGGCACTTCTCGGTCTAGCTTCTTACGGTGGTTACCATGGAAATATTGACTTTGAATTCCCTTGGCTTGGTTTTGGTTATCTTTTCAAATATCTTGGCATTGTAGGTTACATTCTTGTTTGTGTATTCTTGCTGATTATTCCGCAGTTGCAATTTGCCAAAGCAAAAGACAAGGAAGCGTACTACCGTGGTGATGTCCAAGCGGAAGAAGAATAAAAATAGATTTAATTAACGGAGGAAAATAATATGGTTAAGGTATTAACAGCATGCGGAAATGGTATGGGTTCATCTATGGTGATTAAGATGAAAGTAGAAAACGCTCTACGTAAACTAGGGCAAACAGATTTTACTGTCAATTCATGCAGTGTGGGCGAAGCTAAAAGTTTAGCTTCTGGTTATGATATTGTCATTGCCTCTCTTCATTTGATTCATGAATTGGACGGACGGACAAATGGTAAATTGATTGGTCTGGATAATCTGATGGACGACAAAGAAATTACTGAAAAATTATCACAAGTATTGGAATGATGCGGTTAGAGGTTCGTCTCAGCCTCGTCGCTTAAGAAATTGATATAGAGGCTGAGCAAAAAGTATTTTATTCTCTATCTCATTTAGTATTAAACGAATGACGCAGTAGGTGATTGGACTCTTCATTCACTTTTCAAGCTCGGAAGAGCACCTTTGAAGAAAACGAAGTTTTCTTCATCTACAATCTTAAACAGCTTGATAAGTGTTTAAGCACCTTTGCGGGGGTGGGACTACGAACTTAAAATTTTCAAGATAAGTTCTGTCCCACTCCCATTCGCTTAAAAGGATACGTGAAACTGAAAACTTAGCAAAGTTGAAGTCCATTGTGCTGATTCAACAACATAGGATTTCTCTTTGATAATCTGTTTTGAGCTTCCATTTCCAACGAAAGGAAGAAACAATGAATTTAAAGCAAGCATTGATTGAAAACAAGTCCATTCGGTTGGGTCTTTCTGCTTCGACTTGGCAAGAAGCAATTAAACTTTCTGTTGACCCATTGATTGAAAGTGGGGCCGTCAAACCTGAATATTATAATGCCATTATCGAATCCACAGAAGGCTATGGGCCTTACTATATTTTGATGCCAGGTATGGCGATGCCGCATGCTCGTCCAGAAGCTGGTGTGCAAAGAGATGCCTTTTCTTTAGTGACTTTGAAAGAACCTGTAACCTTCTCAGACGGAAAAGAAGTGAGTGTCTTGTTAGCTCTTGCGGCAACGAGTTCAAAAATTCATACGAGTGTTGCCATTCCGCAGATTATCGCCCTGTTTGAATTGGAAAATTCTATTGACCGCCTATTAGCATGTCAAACAGAAGCAGAAGTTCTAGCTTTGATTGATGAGTCAAAAAATAGTCCATATTTAGAAGGATTAGATTTAGATAGTTAGTAACTGGTTTGATTTAAGCCATTAGAAAATAGAAAGAGAAAAATTATGACAAAACGATTACCGAATTTACAAGTAGCACTGGATCATTCTGATTTGCAAGGAGCTATTAAAGCAGCTGTCTCGGTAGGTCATGAAGTAGATGTTATTGAAGCAGGAACGGTTTGTCTCTTGCAAGTCGGCAGTGAGCTAGTAGAAGTGTTGCGCAGTTTATTTCCGGATAAAATCATCGTTGCAGATACCAAGTGTGCTGACGCTGGTGGTACGGTTGCCAAAAATAATGCCGTTCGCGGAGCGGACTGGATGACTTGCATTTGCTGTGCAACAATTCCAACTATGAAAGCCGCTCTAAAAGCGATTCAAGAAGAACGTGGCGAGCGCGGTGAGATTCAAATTGAACTCTACGGCGATTGGACTTATGAGCAAGCTCAGACTTGGCTTGACGCTGGCATTTCACAAGCCATTTACCATCAATCACGTGATGCCCTTCTTGCGGGTGAAACTTGGGGTGAAAAAGATCTCAATAAAGTTAAGAAATTGATTGAAATGGGATTCCGTGTGTCTGTGACAGGTGGTTTAAATGTAGATACGCTCAAACTTTTTGAAGGAGTGGATGTCTTTACCTTTATTGCTGGACGCGGAATAACAGAAGCTGAAAACCCAGCAGCAGCAGCGCGTGCTTTCAAAGACGAAATCAAGCGAATCTGGGGGTAAACTATGACACGTCCGATTGGAATTTATGAAAAGGCAACGCCTAAGCATTTTTCTTGGCAAGAACGGTTAGAATTTGCCAAGGAAATGGGATTTGATTTTGTGGAAATGTCGGTTGATGAAAGTGACGCTCGGCTGGCGCGTCTCGCTTGGTCTAAAAAAGAACGTCTAGAAATTGTCAAAGCTATCTATGATACAGGTGTGCGGATTCCAAGTATTTGCTTTAGTGGACATCGGCGTTATCCATTAGGCTCAAACAATCCTGAGTTAGAAGCAAAATCGCTTGAAACGATGAAACAATGTATCGAGTTAGCACAGGATTTAGGTGTGCGGGTCATTCAATTAGCGGGTTATGATGTTTATTACGAAGAGAAATCACCTGAAACGCGTGCTCGTTTCTTAAAAAATCTGCGTCTAGCATGTGATTGGGCTGAACAGGCACAAGTTATGTTGGCGATTGAAATCATGGATGATCCATTTATCAACAGCATTGAGAAGTATTTGGCTGTGGAAAAAGAAATCAATTCGCCTTATCTCTTTGTCTATCCAGATACAGGCAATGTTTCTGCTTGGCACAATGACCTTAGGAGTGAATTTTACCTTGGTCATCAGGCAATTGCGGCTCTTCATCTAAAAGATACCTATGCCGTAACGGAGCATTCTAAAGGACAATTTCGCGATGTTCCTTTTGGCAAAGGTTGTGTCAATTGGGAAGAAATGTTTGCCATTTTGAAAAAAACTAACTACCAAGGACCGTTCTTGATTGAAATGTGGTCTGAGAATTGCGAAACGGTGGAAGAAACCAAAGCTGCTATCAAAGAAGCGCAAGATTTCCTTTATCCACTCATTGAGAAAGCGGGGTTATGTGAATGTTAGTACCAGAATTACGAGACCGTGTTTATAAAGCCAATATGGAGCTTCCAGAGCATGGTTTGGTGAAATTTACCTGGGGAAATGTTTCGGCAATTGACCGTGAGAAGGGCTTGATTGCCATTAAACCTTCTGGTGTGGCGTATGAAAAATTATCTCCAGAAAATATGGTTGTGACTGATTTGGATGGTAATATTGTCGAAGGAGACCTGAATCCGTCGTCAGATTTGCCGACGCATGTGGAACTGTACAAAGCATTTCCAGAAGTGGGTGGCATTGTTCATACGCACTCGACAGAAGGAGTGGCTTGGGCGCAGGCGGGACGCGATATTCCATGCTATGGCACTACGCATGCTGATACTTTCTACGGTCCAATTCCATGCGCTCGTGCCTTGACACCAGAGGAAATCAATGGCGAGTACGAAAAAGAAACTGGGAAAGTCATTATCGAAGAATTTGCCAAACGTGGCTTAGATCCGCTCGCAGTAGCAGGTGTAACCGTCCGCAACCACGGACCATTTGCTTGGGGCAAGGACGAAAAGTCTGCTGTTTATAATGCAGTTGTTCTGGAAGAAGCCGCTCGCATGGCACGCTACACAGAAGCTATCAATCCAGAAGTGACGGAAGTGCCGCAAGATCTTAAAGACAAGCATTACCTGCGAAAACACGGAAAGAATGCTTACTACGGACAGAAAAAATAATTATGAAAAATCAAGGAGGAGGACGACTACCATGATTGAGAGCAGTCATGATGCCGGTTCCTCGCCTTGCTTTTCTCATTTTGCTATGAAAAAGCGCTAAAAATGACCAAAATAACGAATAAATTCTTTCGATTTCATGTGAATGATGTGTGAAAAGATGTTATAATGGTTTGCAATCCCTTTCAAGGAGTAAATGATGATATTATTGGATCAAACAAGTTGTGACTTACTAAAATACCTCATTCAGTTGGAAGAGCCAGAAACGATTATGACCATTTCACGGGCAACCAGTCAATCGCGGAGGAAAATCTATTATCATTTAGAAAAAATCAATGATGCCTTAGCGGATGCTGGCGAAGTCATTAGCAGCCGTCCTAGAGTAGGGATTGTCTTAACCGCACACCAAAAAGAACTCTGCCAAGCGTTATTGGAAGGCGTTGACTCTTATAGCTATGTCATGAGCATGACCGAGCGTATGCAGCTGACTGTGCTTTATATCTGTATTGCTAAGGAGCGTGTGACTATTGAAAAGCTAATGGAATTGACAGAAGTATCCCGCAATACGGTTCTCAATGATTTGAATGAAATCCGCAATCAGTTAGCTTCGGAGCAGTATCAAGTCAATCTCGCTTCCACGAAAGCGCAAGGATATTTTTTAAAATGTCATCCACTCAATAAAATCCAATATGTTCATTCTCTCTTGTATCACATTTTTGTAGAGGGAAATCATAGTTTTGTTACGATTTTAACAAAGAAGATAAGGAATTTTGTTGGTGATGAGATTCTTCTGTCGGATGATTTACAAGACTTTCTTAACCAAAGAGTACAAGATGTGGAGCAGGATTTAGGTAAGAAAATCAATCGCCATGAAATCAAATTTATGTTGCAAGTCTTACCATATCTTCTGTTGAGCTGTCGAAATATGGCTTTAAGTGAGGAAGAACAGGAAGATTTGAAGCGTGAGTTTACCTTGATTCGCAAGCGGATAGAATACCAAGCAGCCAAGAATTTGAATAGTAATTTACAGGCAACATTTGGCTTGCAATTAAATGATATTGAAATTTCTCTCTTAGCCGTTCTTTTGCTTTCTTACCGAAAGGACAGGGATATTCATGCAACCAGTCAAGATTTTGTCCAATTAAAAGAAGCGATTGATGAGTTTATCTGGCGGTTTGAAGTTAGTTCGCACTTTGAAATTGAAAATAAAGAAGATTTGTTGCGAAATTTATTGACGCACTGCAAGGCTTTGCTGTTTCGTAAAACCTACGGCATTCTGTCTAAAAATCCATTGACACGACAGATCAAGGAAAAATATGCAGATTTGTTTGCAGTCACCAAGTCTTGCTCTGTGATTTTGGAGGAAGCATGGCTTATTTCACTAACTGATGATGAAGTTGCTTATCTTGCTCTTCATATGGGTGGATTCTTAAAACATAATCGTGCTGAAAAACAAGATGCCAAACGGATTTATTTAGTCTGTGATGAAGGAGTAGCTGTGCAGAAATTGCTACTCAAACAGTGCTTGTATCATTTACCAAATGAAAATTTAAGTGCTGTTTTTACGACAGAACAATTCAAAAGCGTCGAAGACATTTTAAATGTGGATTTATTAATTACGACAAATGACGGATTGGAAACCACTCTGCCAACGATCCAGGTTCAGCCCATTTTGGACTACGAGGACGTATTGAATATTACTTCTTTTGTGAAAGATCAGACCCTTTCTACTAAAGGCGTGCGATTTAGTCAAGATTTAGAACGAATTTTGTCACAATACCTCAAGGATTCAACGCGTACACAAGAGCTGAAAAATAAAATTCAAAAACTTGTCAACGAAGAATTATTATCAACTTCAATGGAAGAATGAAAGAATAAGATGACTGGCTAGGGATAAAATTCCCGGCTTTTTTAGTTGTGAAAAATAGTCCAATCTTGAACACAGACATGTGCTTTATTTGGTCTTTTTTAATCTATTGAAGGGAGTTATACTAAGAATGTAGAATAAAATATCTTGAGGAGGATAAGCAATGCCAAATGTAAAAGAAATCACAAGAGAATCTTGGATTTTATCCACTTTCCCAGAATGGGGAACATGGCTCAATGAAGAAATTGAAGAAGAAGTTGTGCCAGAAGGTAACTTTGCTATGTGGTGGTTAGGGAATTGTGGTGTTTGGATTAAGACACCAGGTGGTGCTAATGTGGTCATGGATCTCTGGTCCAACCGCGGAAAATCAACCAAAAAGGTCAAAGACATGGTGCGTGGTCACCAAATGGCCAATATGGCTGGTGTCCGCAAATTGCAACCAAATCTCCGTGTGCAACCAATGGTGATTGACCCATTTGCGATTAACGAACTAGACTATTACCTTGTTTCTCATTTCCACAGCGACCATATTGACATCAATACTGCTGCAGCTATCGTCAACAATCCAAAATTAAATCATGTGAAGTTTGTCGGCCCCTACGAATGTAGCGAAATTTGGAAAAAATGGGGTGTCCCAGAAGAACGTATCATCGTGATTAAACCCGGCGAAAGTTTTGAGTTTAAAGATATTAAAGTATCGGCTGTGGAATCCTTTGACCGAACTTGCTTGGTCACACTTCCAGTTGATGGTGCGGATGCTCAAGACGGTGAGCTGAAAGGGCTTGCTGTAACTGACGAAGAAATGGCGCGTAAGGCAGTTAACTACGTCTTTGAAACACCGGGCGGTACGATTTATCATGGCGCAGATTCTCACTTCTCAAACTATTTTGCCAAACATGGAAAAGATTTCAATATTGATGTAGCGATTAACAACTACGGTGACAACCCAATCGGTATTCAAGACAAGATGACTTCGATTGATTTGCTTCGTATGGCTGAAAACCTTCGTGCCAAAGTTATTATTCCGGTTCATTATGATATCTGGTCTAACTTCATGGCTTCAACGGACGAGATTTTAGCCTTGTGGAAGATGCGCAAAGAGCGCCTCCAATATCAATTCCACCCATTCATCTGGGAAGTTGGTGGTAAATATACCTATCCGCAAGACAAAGACAGGATTGAATATCATCACCCACGTGGTTTTGATGATTGCTTCGAGCACGATTCGAATATTCAATTTAAGGCTTTACTATAAAAAATTAAGTGGGAATTATCCGTATACATTGCGATATGCGGATAATTTTCATATAATGATAGTGTAGAATAATTGCTACTGAAAGGGTAGTATTATAAAAGGAGAATTCAATGTCAAATTTATCTGTCAATGCCATTCGTTTCTTAGGAATTGATGCCATTGAAAAATCAAAATCTGGGCATCCAGGTGTTGTCATGGGCGCAGCACCGATGGCTTATGACTTGTTTACCAAGCAAATGCGTGTGAATCCAGAAGTACCAAATTGGGTCAATCGTGACCGTTTTATCTTGTCAGCAGGTCATGGGTCTATGTTGCTCTATGCACTTCTTCACTTGTCTGGTTTTCAAGATGTCACTATGGACGAAATCAAGAACTTCCGTCAATGGGGTTCTAAAACGCCTGGTCATCCAGAATTTGGACATACAGCTGGCGTAGATGCGACAACTGGACCCCTCGGCCAAGGAATTTCGATGGCAACTGGTTTTGCGCAAGCAGAACGTTTCCTAGCTGCTAAGTACAACCGTGAAGGCTATAATATCTTTGACCACTATACGTATGTCATCTGTGGTGACGGGGACTTAATGGAAGGTGTGTCTGCTGAAGCAGCTTCTTATGCTGGACTGCAAAAGCTAGATAAGCTCATCGTTCTCTATGATTCAAACGACATCAATTTGGACGGAGAAACGAAGGATTCCTTTACAGAAAGCGTTCGTGACCGTTACAATGCTTACGGTTGGCACACAGCTTTGGTTAAAGATGGAACAGACTTAGAAGCAATCAATGCGGCGATTGAAGCTGCAAAAGTTTCTGGCAAACCGTCATTGATTGAAGTCAAAACGGTGATTGGTTATGGCTCTCCAAATAAACAAGGGACAAATGCTGTTCATGGAGCGCCTCTTGGTGCAGAAGAAGCAGCAGCTACTCGCAAAGCTCTTGCTTGGGATTACGCACCATTCGAAATCCCTGAAGAAGTCTACGAAGATTATCGAGTTAATGTTGCAGAACGCGGCAAAGCTGCCTATGATGCTTGGGAAAAACTCGTTGAAGAATACAAACAAGCCTATCCTGACTTAGCTGATGAAGTTGCTGCCATTATTGCTGGAAAAGATCCAGTTGAGATCAAGCCAGAAGATTTCCCAGTAGTAGAAACAGGTTTCTCACAAGCTACTCGTAATTCTAGCCAAGATGCTTTAAATGCCGCAGCAAAAGTACTTCCAACATTCCTTGGTGGCTCTGCTGACCTAGCTCATTCTAATATGACTTATATCAAAGAAGACGGCTTGCAAGATGATGCTCACCGTCTTAACCGCAATATTCAATTTGGTGTGCGTGAATTTGCTATGGGTACTATTTTGAATGGTATGGCACTTCACGGGGGACTTCGTGTTTACGGTGGTACATTCTTTGTCTTCTCAGACTATGTTAAAGCAGCTGTTCGCTTGTCAGCTCTTCAAGGCTTACCTGTGACTTATGTCTTTACGCATGACTCAATCGCAGTTGGTGAGGATGGTCCAACTCATGAGCCGATTGAGCACTTAGCAGGTCTTCGTGCCATTCCAAACCTCAATGTTTTGCGTCCAGCAGATGCGCGTGAAACACAGGCGGCTTGGTACTTGGCACTCAAGAGTCAATCAACTCCAACAGCTTTGGTTCTCACACGTCAAAACTTGACTGTTGAAGCTGGAACTGACTTTGACAAGGTAGCAAAAGGAGCCTATGTCGTGTATGAGACAGCAGGTGACTTTGATACAATTCTTCTGGCATCTGGTTCTGAAGTCAACTTAGCTGTTGCAGCTGCAAAAGAGTTGGAAGCACAAGGAGAAAAGGTTCGCGTTGTCAGCGTACCGTCAACAGACATCTTTGATGTACAAGATGCTGCTTACAAAGAAGAAATTTTACCAAATGCAGTTCGTCGCCGTGTTGCTATCGAAATGGCTGCAACCCAGTCTTGGTACAAATATGTCGGACTTGACGGAGCTGTTATCGGTATTGACAAATTCGGTGCTTCTGCCCCAGCTGCTAAGGTAATGGAAGAATATGGCTTCACCGTTGCTCATGTCGTAGAAGTTGTGAAAAATTTGAAATAGTAACTATCAAGAAAAAAAACCGAGGCTTGCTTCGGTTTTTCTAACTAGAAGTGCTATAATGAAAATAGAAAACTCTATCTCGGAGGTGTGAAGATGACAAAGGAAAGTATGATTTATCAGTTATTGGATGAATTGAAAATTTCTTATGTTCGTCTGGATCATGAACCAATTTTTTCCGTTATTGAGGCGGCTGAAAAGGGAGTCGTCTTACCGGGGCAACAGGTCAAAAATCTCTTTTTGAAAAATAAAAAGGGACGTCAATTTTATTTGGTCATTTTGCGGGACGAAAAAACGGCAGATATCAAGCATTTGGCAGAAATCCTTGATGAAAAACGATTATCATTTGCCAATGATAAGGAGCTGGAGGAGCTTTTACAGGTAGAGCCAGGTGCGGTTACACCTTTTGGGTTGCTTTTTGATAAGGAAAAGAAAGTCCAGCTGATTGTGGACGAGGAGGTTGATCCGAACTTGACTGTGGGTTTTCATCCTTTTGTCAATACAACAACGCTCAATATCGCTTATGCGGACTTTTTACGCTTTTTGGAAAAAGCAGAGCATACTGTCAAAAGAATTCGCTGCTAGTCAGGCTTAAGGAGGAATCCTTTTAGAAATTTCAGCCCCTCCTTGTAAATTCTCTAGGAATCTGCTATAGTAGATAATATATGAAATCTAAAGGAGACTAAAATGGGTAACGGTTTTTCAATTTTAATCATGTTGGTTGTGATGATGGGCTTAATGTTCTTCATGCAACGTTCTCAAAAGAAACAAGCAGACAAACGGATGGAAAGCTTGAACAAACTACAAAAAGGATATGAAGTTATCACAATTGGTGGCTTGTATGGTACGGTTGATGAAGTTGATACTGAAAAGAAAACGGTTGTTCTTGATGTAGACGGTGTTTACTTGACATTTGAATTAACAGCTATCAAGACTGTATTACCTCTCACAGAGGGAATCACAGCAGTTGCTGGTGCAGACGGAAGTGTTGATATGTCAGAAGATACAGCTATTGAAGAAGAATAGTAGTGTTTTAAGCTAGAAAAAGGGATTGGAGTTTCTCCAGTTCTTTTATTTTTGTTTGAAAGGTTTCTTTTACAATTTATAAGAATAATTCTTTTTCTACTTTGACGTCGCCAATTAGCTGTTTTGATGCCAAAGCCTAACCAAGTAACAAATATTCCCTTAGCAGAATAGGAATTTTAAAAAGATAAAGCATTTAATTTTTATCGTAAAATAATGTGAAAAAGAAATTGGAGCCCAAAATTTCTATGTTTCGGCTTCTTTTTTATCTGAAATTTAGCATAAATCCCATTTTTAGAGGATTTATGATATAATGAAATGTAAAACTTTATTAGGAAAACAAGCAGATGTTTAGTTTTAAGAAAAAAGAAAAAATTGAAGTTCCGTTACAAATCCCAAAACATATCGGTATTATTATGGACGGGAATGGTCGTTGGGCTAAAAAGAGAATGCAGCCGCGCGTTTTCGGACACAAGTCTGGAATGGAAACTTTACAAAACGTTACCATTGCAGCTAAAGAGCTGGGGGTTCAAGTATTGACAGTCTACGCGTTCTCCACAGAAAATTGGTCGCGCCCTGAAAAAGAAGTCAGCTTTATCATGAACTTGCCGGTTGAATTTTACGACCGTTATGTGCCGGAGTTGCATAGAAATAACGTAAAAATTCAAATGATTGGAGATATAGAGCGGCTACCTAAGGCAACTTATGAGGCGCTTTGCAAAGCAGAAGAATTAACGCGGCTCAACACAGGCTTGATTCTGAATTTTGCCTTGAATTATGGTGGCCGTGCTGAGATTGTTCAGGCGGTTAAAATGATTGCTCAAGATGTGTTAGATGCCAAGTTCAGTCCGGGTGAGATTGATGAAGAGATGATTGCCAATTATCTACAAACCAGCAATCTACCTCGATTATTGCGCGATCCGGATTTGGTCATTCGAACGAGCGGAGAATTGCGTTTGAGTAATTTTTTGCCTTGGCAAAGTGCATATAGTGAGCTGTATTTTACAGATATTTTATGGCCGGATTTTGATGAGAAAGCTTTGAAAGCAGCTATTGAAGAATATAGTAAACGAAATCGTCGCTTTGGTGGTGTGTAGGAGAATTTATGGATAAGGATTTACAAAGACGTGTTATTTTTGGCGGAGTGGCACTTGCTATCTTCATTCCAGTTTTGATGATAGGAGGGGCGCTTCTGCAAATTGGAATGGGGCTTCTAGCCATGCTGGGTGTTCATGAATTGCTGCAAATGAAAGGGCTGAGAAGTACCACGCTAGAAGGTGTCTTAGCCATGTTGGCAGGTTTTGTGTTGACGATTCCACTCGAAAACTATTTGAAATTTTTGCCGATAGACGGAAATGTTGTGGCCTATAGTTTAGTTGTTTTTCTTCTATTAGGCTCAACTGTTCTAGGGAAAAATTACAGTTTTGAAGATGCGGCTTATCCAATCGCTGCGAGTTTTTACGTGGGGATTGGCTTCAATGCTTTGCTAGATGCACGAGTGGCTGGTTTTGACAAAGTGCTCTTAGCCTTGTTTATCGTCTGGGCAACGGATAGCGGAGCTTACTTGATCGGACGGAGATATGGCGTACGTCGCTTGGCTCCTCATGTTTCTCCAAATAAAACTATTGAGGGCAGTCTAGGGGGCATTGCTTCAGCAGTCCTTGTAACATTTGTTTTCATGTTGATTGATAGAAACGTTGCCGCACCTCATCATATGTTTGTCATGCTTCTTTTCACAGTATTCTTTAGTATTGCAGGACAGTTTGGAGACTTGGTAGAAAGTGCGATTAAGCGCCATTTTGGAGTCAAAGATTCTGGTAAATTTATACCCGGACATGGTGGTGTGTTAGATCGTTTTGACAGCATGCTGTTTGTCTTTCCCTTGATGCATTTCTTTGGATTGTTCTAATGAGAAGGATAAAATGAAGTAGGACAGACTAACGTGATTGTTTTATAGTCACTCACAGAAAAATGAAATCTGAGAAGATGACGTAAAGAATCAATATTTCGCAAGAAATTGATTTTGTCATTTTACTTTATGCAGTTGACTAGGGGTTGGTCGTCATCCCTTGCGTAGCAAGGGATTAGAACTGCCACTCAGCAGTGATTGATTGGCACTAAAGGACCTAATCAATTGTGCATGGGAACTCTAAATTGACTAAAGTTAACAGAGTTTCTCACCACTGCGTTTTGTAGTAAAAATAATATATTGTAAGAGTCTGGGGAACGTTCATCCCAGCCTCTTTGTGAATGAACTTTATAAGGAAATCTTAAGCCGAGTGAAGTATTCTTGATTTGCTGTGTGCAATTCAGTAAGATGATCATGTCAGAAAGTAGAAAGGTTGGTGTAATGCAGTCAGGTATTATAGGAATTATCACCTTTATCATTGTTTTTGGAATTATTGTGGTCGTTCATGAGTTTGGACATTTCTATTTTGCGAAAAAATCGGGTATTTTGGTGCGGGAGTTTGCTATCGGAATGGGCCCGAAAATTTTTGCTCATATCGGAAAAGACGGTACGGCGTATACCATTCGGATGTTACCGCTGGGTGGCTATGTTCGTATGGCTGGTTGGGGCGAAGATTCGACCGAGATTAAAACCGGAACACCTGCTAGTTTGACTTTAAATGAAGCAGGTAAGGTCGTCCGAATCAATCTTTCGGGCAAGAAAATTGATCAAACCGCTCTGCCGATGAATGTGACGGGCTTTGATTTAGAAGACAAGCTGGGAATCACTGGTTTGGTATTAGATGAACAAAAGACCTATGCAGTTGACCATGATGCAACAATTGTAGAAGAAGACGGTACAGAGGTTCGGATTGCTCCGCTTGATGTGCAGTATCAAAATGCTAGTTTAGGCGGGCGCCTCATTACCAACTTTGCAGGACCAATGAATAATTTCATTTTAGGGATTGTAGCTTTTCTGCTGTTGATTTTTATGCAGGGTGGCGTTGCCAATCCCAATACAAATCACATTCGCGTTTTACAGGGCGGTGCCTTGGCTCAGGCCGGTGTAAAAAATAATGACCAGATTTTAAAAGTTGGTCAAGCCGAAATTAAGAATTGGTCGGATTTGACCCAGGCTGTTCAGTCTGAAACAAAAAATAGTAAAGGGCAATCAGAACTAAATGTGACGGTTAAAAGTGGAACTAAAGTTCAAGAGCTGACAGTTAAGCCTAAAAAAGAGCAAGGCAGATATTTATTAGGAGTGATGCCGGGCTTGAAATCAGATTTTCTGTCTATGATTGCGGGCGGATTTAGCATGGCTTGGAACGCTAGTTTCCGCATCTTTGGCGCTTTAAAAAATTTAATTTTCCACCCAGACATCAATAAACTAGGCGGACCTGTGGCGATTTACAAAGCTAGTAGTGACGCTGCTAAAGGTGGAATTGAAAGTGTTATCGCTCTCTTAGCTATGCTCTCTCTGAATATTGGTATTTTTAATCTCATTCCTATCCCAGCGCTTGACGGTGGAAAGATTGTGCTCAATCTTCTTGAAGCCATTCGTCGCAAGCCATTAAAGCAGGAAACAGAAACCTATGTTACTTTAGCAGGTGTCGCCATTATGGTGGTGTTGCTGATTGCGGTGACCTGGAATGATATTATGAGAACCTTCTTTTAAAAGGTGAATTCTAAATAATAAATAAAAGGAAGAATTTATGAAACAAAGTAAAATGTTAATCCCAACACTACGTGAAATGCCTAGTGATGCACAAGTCATCAGTCATGCACTTATGCTGCGTGCGGGCTATGTCCGCCAAATTTCAGCAGGTGTTTACTCTTACTTACCATTGGCTAATCGCGTGATCGAAAAAGCAAAGAAAATCATGCGAGAAGAATTTGAAAAAATCGGTGCGGTCGAAATGTTAGCTCCAGCCCTCCTTAGTGCCGACCTTTGGCGTGAATCAGGCCGTTACGATACCTATGGTGAAGATCTCTATAAGTTAAAAAATCGCGAAGGTTCAGATTTTATCTTGGGGCCCACTCATGAAGAAACATTCACCGCAATTATACGGGATTCTGTAAAATCTTATAAGCAATTACCGCTCAATCTTTATCAGATTCAGGCTAAATACCGTGATGAAAAGCGTCCTCGCAATGGCTTATTGCGGACACGTGAGTTTATCATGAAAGACGGTTATAGCTTCCATGCCAATTATGATAGCCTAGATGTGACTTACGATGAGTATAAGACTGCCTACGAGAATATTTTTACCCGAAGTGAGGTTGATTTCAAAGGGATTATCGGTGACGGTGGTGCTATGGGTGGAAAGGATAGCCAAGAATTTATGGCCATTACACCTGACCGTACCGACCTTACGCGCTGGGTTGTTCTAGATAAGTCAGTCACTAGTTTTGATGAAATTCCGACAGATGTACAAGAAGCGATAAAAGAAGAATTGACGAGCTGGTTGGTGTCTGGTGAAGATACTGTTGTTTATTCGAGTGAGTCAGGATATGCTGCAAACCTTGAAATGGCAACAAATGAATACAAACCAAGTAATCGTGTCGTGGCAGAAGAGGAATTGATTCGTGTAGAAACCCCAGATTGCAAGTCAATTGATGAAGTCGCTGCTTTTCTTCATGTTGATGAAAGTCAAATAATCAAAACCTTAGTTTACATTGCTGACGAAAAGCCTATCGTGGCTTTGCTTGTCGGAAATGATCAACTGAATGAAGTGAAGTTGAAAAATTATCTAGGTGCTGATTTCTTTGAACCGGCAAGCGAAGAAGAAGTTCGTGAACTGTTTGGAGCAAACTTTGGATCTCTTGGACCCGTTCATCTTCCAGAAGATGTTCAAATCATCGCAGACCGCAAGGTAGAAGACATCCGCAATGCAGTCGCTGGTGCGAATGAAGACGGTTATCATTTGACAGGTGTCAATCCAGGGCGAGACTTCACAGCAGAATATGTAGATATTCGCGAGGTGCGTGAAGGAGAAGTTTCACCAGACGGACAAGGCGTTTTGAAATTTGCACGCGGCATTGAAATTGGACATATCTTTAAATTAGGAACTCGTTATTCAGAAAGCATGAATGCGACGGTTTTAGATGAAAATGGTCGTGCAGTTCCTGTCGTAATGGGCTGCTATGGTATTGGTGTTAGTCGTCTCTTATCAGCTGTTATGGAGCAACATGCACGTCTCTTTGTCAATAAAACGCCAAAAGGAGACTATCGCTATGCTTGGGGGATCAATTTTCCAAAAGAATTGGCACCGTTTGATGTGCATCTAATCCCTGTAAATGTCAAAGACGAGGAAGCTCTTGCCTTGACAGAACAACTAGAAGCAGAGCTGGTCAAAGCTGGCTACGAAGTTTTGACAGATGACCGTAACGAACGTGCTGGTGTGAAATTCAGTGACAGTGACTTGATTGGTTTACCGATTCGTGTGACTGTTGGGAAAAAAGCAGCTGACCGCATCGTTGAAGTCAAAATCAAAGCGACAGGTGATACCATTGAAGTTCATGTTGACAATCTTCTTGAAACACTTGCAATCTTAACGAAGAAAGACAAATAAATAGGTCTGAAACAAGAACTAAATTATCATTCAAAAACAGACAAAATCTTAATTGAAGATAATCCAAAAGAGATTTTGTCTGTTTTTTTGAGTTGTCACTTTACGTCGACTTGTTGGTGTGGGACAAAGAACGACTGTTAAGGGAAATGTGTTTTATTTTTCTTTCATTTTTTACTATTTGAAGATAAAAAATAACTTTTTAGGGCATCTTCCGAGGAAATCTTTGGAATATTTTATACTAAAAAGGTAGAAAAAGGAGTTGAAATGAGAAAGATAAAAAATATTCTTCAAATGAGTTTGCTAATCGTTCTGACACAGATTACCTTGGTACTGCTAACGACGCCGTTGTCCAAAACATTGACCTTTCAGCAGTCAAGTTTTGTATTTTTGTTCATTCTATTTTCTTGTGGCTTGCTTTATTTTCGCTATTTTTCCAGAGAATTAACAGATTTTAAATCAGAGATCTTAACGGCTCGTTATTGGCCTCTCCTGCGATTATCTTATCTCATGATAGTATTTATCAATGCGATAGGAGTTTATCTGATGATTTTAGAAGGGACGGCTGCTGTTTCAGAAAGTCAACAATTATTTATGAGTCTGTTCATCCACTCCTCTCTTTTCTTATTAGGTGTTGATATAGTAGCTCTCGTGCCTGAGGTGCGGTCATTCATTATTCATTTTTTTGTGTCAAAAGGTCAAGCACGAACGAGTTTTGTGATAGGGAGTTTGTTGTTTATCCTTTTACGAAATCCAGCTGATTTAACTTGTTTTATTGTTTATACAGGTTTAAGGAGTTTACTTTCTTTCTTGATTTCCAAGCCAACTCTTCGTTTGGAATTTTCCATTTTCAGTCATTTGGTGCGCAATAGCTTTTCTCTTCTTTTCTTGATTATTTTTTGGTAAATTGTTTTGTAGAAATCCCACTTCTATGATAAAATGAGAGCATTATAGATTGGATGAGAAGAGCAATGATACAAAAAGAAAAACAGTTAGAATGGTTGCAGCAGCACCAAACAGAAGAGCCACATTTGGGCTTAGAAAGAGTGCGACGACTATTATCGCTGCGAGGCAATCCTCATTTACAAATATCAGTCATTCATGTGGCAGGTACCAATGGAAAAGGCTCAACGATTGCACATTTACGTCAGCTATTGCAAGCAAAGAAACTGCGTGTAGGAACGTTTACATCGCCTTATCTTCTTAACTATAATGAGCAAATTGCAATCAATGGTTTGCCTATTTCAGGCGAAGACTTTTATTCTTTGTTGCAATCTTATCAAGAGTTATTAAAAAAGCAGGCAGATGATACGATATTGCAGGAAATAACAGAGTTTGAGATTATTACGGCATTGGCTTATGATTATTTCTGCCAGCAAGAGGTAGATGTGGTCATAATGGAAGTAGGTCTGGGTGGTTTATTGGACAGTACCAATGTGTGTCAACCGGATTTGACAGCTATTACGACAATCGGACTAGATCACACAGCTATTTTAGGTACGACATTAGAAGACATTGCCAAGCAAAAAGCGGGGATTATCAAGCAAGGTGTGCCGGTAGTGACAGGGAAGATTTCTTCAGAAGCACTGGCAGTTATTCACACTATTGCTCAGCAATGTCAGGCACTCCACATACGATATAAGAAAGATTATCAGGTGGAGTCTGTGCAAGGCTTAGAAGAGGGAGAAAAATTTCGTTTTTCAAATGCCTTTCGACGAGAAGAGGACTATCAAACTGTTCTTTTGGGCGTTCATCAGGTTGAGAATGCGGGACTGGCAATTGAACTGTGTGATCAATATTGCAGCTTGAAAGGTTTACCATTGTTGAGTGAAAATGAGGTGCGACGGGCATTGAAACGAACGTATTGGCCTGCTCGCTTGGAGAAAATTTCAAAAGCACCCTTGATCTTGCTGGACGGGGCGCACAATCCTCATGCACTGAAAGCTCTGCTTGCTTCCCTAGAAAGCCATTTTCCAGATTATCAAAAAACGATTTTATTTACATGTATTCAAACTAAGGCGTTGGATGAAATGCTTGCTTTACTAAAAATGGTTCCCACATCTCGCGTACTTTTGACAACTTTTGAGGATTCACGGAGTTTTTCAACAGGAGAAATGCAATGTTTGGCAAAGCGAGAAAAGTTAGCATATGTAGAGTGGTTGCCTTATTTGGAGCAATACAAAAAAGCCAAGCATGGAGAGAAAGAGCTGCTGCTTATCACAGGCTCTCTCTATTTCCTTGCAGAAGTTAGAAAATATCTAATGAGCGATAGGTAAAAGGAGGTTTTCTAAATAGTTAAAATGTGATAGAATGAAAGAGCAATTTGTTTGCACAGAGTAAGTGGTCTGCGTTAAGTGTGTATGGATGGGATGTTGCCATACAACGAAACATTTGTGCGGTAGGCCATTGCATCCGCTGTCATTTTGACGGCTCCCGAAAGAAAAGGAGCGAATATGAAAAAAAACTCGCCAAAGTTATCGGTGCAACTATTGGTTGCCCTCGCAATGATTGTGGCTCTTTGTTTTGTCTTAGAGAAGTTTTCAATCTTTGTCATCCCTCGTTTGCTGAAGCTGAGTCCAGCTTTTATCGGTTATACCCTTATGGGAAGTGTCGCTGGTCCGGTTTTATCTGGTCTGGTTTCTGCCGTATATGATATGCTTTCCTTTTTCTTTTTGAGTCAGGGACAACCATTCATTATCTGGTTTACATTGATTGAAGCCTTGCAAGGTATTCTCTATGGTTATTTCTTTTATGGCAAAGAATTACGATTTGAACGGAAGAAAGACTGGCTTTGGGTGACGCTAGCAACTATCGCTGTTATGGGAGTGGGGACCTTTACTTTAACGCCCTTAGCTCTCCATTTACAATATGGAGTACCCTTTGTTGCACTATACGCTACTCGGGCATGGTCTGTTTTTGAAATTCCTTTACGAGTAGTTGTGACAATGCTCATTGTTCCACAGTTGCAACGAATCCCCGAATTACGTAAGTTAATGGGATTAAACAATAAGTAAAAAAATGAGAGCAGAAAAAGGCTGAGACATCACTGTCCACAGCCTTTTCAAATATGCACTTTTTAATAGTTTTTAATCAAATCAACAGTTGAGCGATCCAACTTCTTAACCAGAGCTTGTAAGAAAGCTTGAGCTTGGAGGAAGTCGTCCATTGCATAGAGCGTTTGATGAGAATGAATATAGCGTGCACAGACACCGATAGTAGTTGAAGGTACGCCACCATTTTTCAGATGTGCTGCACCTGCATCAGTTCCACCTTTGCCACAGTAGTATTGATACTTGATGCCTGCTTCTTCTGCCGTTGTCAAAAGGAAATCTTTCATATTTGGCAACATGAGGTGACCTGGGTCAAAGAAACGAATCAGAGTCCCTTCTCCGATAGCTCCTTGATCTCCGTAAATGTCGCCAGCAGGCGAACAGTCTACTGCAAAGAAAACTTCTGGGTCAAACTTAGTCGTTGAAACATGGGCTCCACGCAAGCCGACTTCTTCTTGGACATTGGCTCCAACATAGAGTTCATTGCCAAGTTTTTGTCTAGCTAGAGCTTGAACCAGTTCACTCACCATGAGGACACCGTAACGATTGTCCCAAGCTTTTGAGATAACGTTCTTCCCATTAGCTGTGAGAATAGCAGAGCTGTCTGGTACAATCGTATCGCCTGGACGAATGCTGTAGCTTTCAGCTTCTGCTTTATCAGCAAATCCACCGTCAAAAACAATATCTTCAATCCTTGGTAGACTTGGTCCACCTGTTCCACGAGTCAAATGTGGAGGAACGGATCCTGAAATGACAGGAATTGCAACTCCAGAGCTAGTAAAAAGTTTAAAGCGTTGGCTGCTAACGACGAGTGGATTCCAGCCACCAATTTGCACCACACGAAAAGTTCCGTCGGGTTTGATTTCACTCACCATGAAGCCAACTTCATCCATGTGGGCAGCTACTAAGACACGCGGTGCATCAACAGTCTCTGAATGTTTTACTCCGAAAATGCCTCCTAAGCCGTCTGTTACGACTTCGTCCACATGAGGAGTCATTTTTTTACGCAAATAATTGCGAACAGGCGCTTCATGCCCTGAAACGGCAGCAATTTCTGTTACTTCTTTGATTTTTGAAAATAATTCTGACATCTTTAACCTTCTTTCTGTTCTTATTTTATCATTTTCTATCATAGTTGGGTAGCATTCAAAGATAAAAAACAGTAGTGTTTCGATTTGTCCCAATTTATCTTTTGTGTTAAAATATTGTCATGAAAGCTAAAAAGATTCTATTAACAACGGCTGCACTTGCAGGAGTAGGGATTGCAGCTTATGCGACTAAAAAAACGTTGGACGAACGAAAAGAAGCTGAGCAGCGTGAGCAATTAGTTGCTGAAATTCGGGAAAGTTTGTCTGAATGGGGTCCGATTGCCACATTGTATGTGCAATTATACAAGTCAGACGAACACCGATTGGTTGGTGGTGTAGTATATGAAGATGATCGCCATATTTCATTTGTGTATGAAAATGGTGAATTGACCTATGAGGAAGAACAATGATTATTCCAGCAAATATAGAAGAATTGGCATCATTTGTGAAACGCGAAGGAAAGACTGTGTTCTTTTTCACAGCCGAGTGGTGTGGAGACTGTCGTTTTATTAAACCTTTTTTGCCTGAGATTGAAGCAGAGAATCCTGATTTTACCTTTGTTGAGGTCAATCGTGACGATTATATGGAAGTTGCCAAAAAGTGGGATGTGTATGGTATTCCTAGCCTAGTAGTCCTAGAAAATGGACAAGAAATTGGCCGTTTTGTTAATCGCGAGCGAAAAACGCAGACGCAAATCAATGAATTTTTAGCCCAATTAAACTGAAGATATAGGAGAAATAATGATTTTTACATATAATAAAGAGCATGTGGGTGACGTGCTAATGGTGATTGTTGCAGACGATCAAGCTGCTAAGTTAGCTGCTGAACGCAAGGGCAACGTAGCGCGTGTTTATCGTTTGGACAATGGAGAAACGGTTGCTTGGAATATTTTTCAGATTTCTAATCTTGTTAATATTACCGAACGCGGTCAAGTCTTTTTGACAGATGAAGAAATTTCAATTCTGAATCAAGAATTGAGCCAAGCAGGTTTTGAACCAGAATTGGTTAATGACCTTGATCCGAAATTTGTGGTTGGTGAAATTATGGAAATGGTAGCCCATCCAGATAGTGACCACCTTAATATTTGTCAAGTAAAAATAGCAGCAGATAAAGTGGTTCAAATCGTAGCAGGTGCGCCTAATGCTAAAGTAGGTCTCAAGACGATTGTGGCGCTTCCGGGTGCTATGATGCCAAAAGGAAACTTGATTTTCCCTGGTGAGTTGCGTGGAGAAAAGAGTTTTGGCATGATGTGTAGTCCTCGCGAATTGCAGCTGCCAAACGCTCCGCAAAAACGTGGGATTATTGAATTAGCAAGTTCGGAAGTAGTAGGAACAGCCTTTGATCCAACTAAGCATTGGCAAGAGTAAAATAGAAATTAAGTTTTAATCGTGAATTTTCACGATTTTTTTCTTTTCTCTTACGAATAAATAGTTAGGAGGAAAACAAAATGTATAATAAAGTAATTTTAATCGGTCGCTTGGTGAATACACCAGAGTTAAACAAAACAGCTAATGATAAATCTGTGGCGCGTGCAACACTTGCGGTCAATCGTCGCTACAAAGGACAAAATGGTGAACGAGAAGCAGACTTCGTCAATGTCGTTGTTTGGGGCAAGTTAGCCGAAACATTGGCAAGTTATGCAAGTAAAGGCAGCTTGATTTCACTAGACGGCGAACTTCGCACTCGCCGCTATGAGAAGGACGGAGTGACGCATTATGTCACAGAAGTGCTTTGCAATGGTTTCCAGCTATTAGAAAGCCGTGCACAGCGAGCTCTTCGTGAGAATAATGCAGGTGCAGACTTGGCAGATTTGCTTCTGGAAGAAGAGGAATTGCCATTTTAATAAAGATAAGCTAGGCTGGACAACATCCAGTCTATTTGTCTCTAGTCAGCGAAAAAATTAGCATTTTATGCTTTCAATGATGTATGAATAATATGGGGAAGATAGAAGTCAACAGTCTGAGAATTGCATTTAGTTTTAACTTGAGTTTAAAAACAAGGAAGTTAGGGGGATTTTTCAAGTTTTTTACACTTCTTTTTCTTGGCGAGGTTTTGCTTTTTTGTATAAATATAATATAATAAACCTAGATAAAACAGAGTCTTCTGTTTAAGACTGATGTTGATAAGGAGAAAAAATGGGAGCAGGTAAAGGACAAAAGCAATATCGCTATTATCGTAAATATCTATTATTTTTTCTGTTTGTCCTTGTATTGGCTGGCTTAGTTTTCCTCTATGTAAAAGGGAATTCATCAGATAGCAAGCAGGTCAAGATAGGAGCGACCTATATGACGATGAACAATGATTTTTATAAAACCTTAAATGCTGAAATTGAGAAAAAAACCAATCAACAAGGAAGTCGGCTTTATGTGCGAGACCCAGAATTAGACGAAGACAAGCAAAGCCAACAGATTGATTATTTTATTCAAGAAAGAGTAAATGTGATTGTTATAAACCCAGTTAAGAGTGACAGTCCAAAGATTCTGACTTCTTTAAATAAAGCCAGAAAAGCGGGAATCAAGATTATTGTCGTGGATGCACCTGTTAGCAAAGATGCTAAAGTTGATACTACTATTGTGTCAGACAATTATCAAGCCGGTGTGCTGATAGCTAAAGACATGATGAAACGTTTGTCAAGTGCGAATATCTTACTGTTGGAACATCATAACGCTGTGTCTGCGATGGATCGGATTCAAGGATTTTTAGATACGATTAAAGGGCATCCTGCTTATCAGGTGGTTTCTGAGCGGGAAACATTGGGGCAAACGGAAGAAAGTATGCCTCAAGTAAAAAAAGCATTGAACGAAGGAATGCAATTTAACGTCGTGATGTCTTTAAATGATCGTGCTGCTATCGGAGCTCTCGCGGCTATAAAAGATCAAGGTGTGACAGATAAGATCGCAATTTATGGCGTAGATGGCTCGCCTGATATTAAGAATTTCCTTGCCAACACCAATGATATTCAAGGAACGGTTGCTCAGTCTCCGATTCAAATGGGCAGAAAGGTGACAGAAGTGATTGAGCGCATGATGAAGCATCAAGCTTACAAAGAGGAATATCTCATTCCTGTTCATTTGGTGAATAAAGATAATATCGGGCAATATACAATTACAGGGTGGCAATAATGAGACGAAATAAAAGTATTTTTTATAGCAAAATTGCTTTAATGGTCATCAATTTTATTGCCATTGTTTATAATGCCTCTATTTATCTTTTTGCGACGAATTACGTAGTGGCAAAAGGCTATGCTCATTCACTGCTAGGACGTTTGGATGCTATCCCAGGCTCGCCGAGCTTTAGTTTTTGGATGTCGATTGCCTTTTATGTTTGCTTATTGTTGGTTTTTTATTACCGTGAGAAGCATCCAAATCAGCTATCTGTTTATGATAAAGTAACTATTATTGAGATTTTGCTGATGTTGGTTATTTTTGCTGTCTTGCATTCTTCTTATAATGGTCTGATTCTATTGGTTTTTGCAGATATTTTTTACGGTTCTAAGGAATTTAACACCTCCAAAGATCGGAAATATTGGTTTTCTTTTATCGTTTTGAGCTTTAGTATGTTGCTCTTGTCCAACTATGACTTGATGTCGCTTTTTGTTAAATTGCCTTCGTTAGATACTTATATTCGTTTTTGTCCAGAATCTATTCGCATGGCACTCCTTTTTGGAAAGAATTTTCTCTTTTCACTAAATCTGGTTGTCTTTATGATTTCTTTGCTATTCTATATTTTATCTGCAATGACCGAAAAGCACCATATTGAAGAAGAGCTGCGGATGGCAGCGCAAGCCAATCGTGAGTTAAATAGTTATTTAGCCTTATCTGAAAAAATTGCGGAAGACCGTGAAAGAAAGCGGATTGCCAGAGAAATCCATGATACATTAGGGCATGCTTTGACAGGAATTTCAGCTGGGATTGATGCGGTTAAGGTTTTGGTGGATATTGACAAAAATCGTGCTAAGGAGCAGTTAGAAAATGTTTCTGTGGTTGTGCGAGACGGTATCCGTGATGTGCGAGGCTCGCTCAATAAAATGCGTCCCGGCGCTCTAGAAAACAATAGTTTAAAAGAAGCATTGCTCAAAATTATTCGAGAATATGAAGCCATTTCCAATTTAGAAATTAATTTTCTCTATGAATGGGACACGATTGATTTGGATGTTGCAAAAGAAGATATTGTCTTTCGGGTGATTCAAGAGTCCATTACCAATTCGGTACGGCATGGACATGCCAAGACGATTTGGATTGAATTATTGGAAAAAGAAAATTATATCATGACCATACAAGACGATGGGGTCGGCTTTGATGAGCTTCACTATGGTTTCGGTCTCAAACAAATGCAGGAGCGTTTGGCGATTATTGGTGGGAATGTTCATTTTGAAAATCGCAACGGTTTCTATACCTATATTGAAATTCCGAAAATAGGAGGAAAGAATGATTAAAGTTTTAATTGCAGATGATCAAGCCTTGATTCGTGAGTCTTTACAAATTATTTTATCGGCTCATTCAGATATTGAAGTGGTGGGAACAGTCGGTGACGGCAAGGAAGTGCTCGAAAAACTTCACCATATACATCCAGATGTGATTTTGATGGACATTCGAATGCCTGTTATGGATGGCGTTCTCTGTACAAAGGCGGTCAAAGAACAATATCCAGATATCAAAATTATCATTCTAACAACTTTCGATGATGATGATTTCATCTTTTCGGCATTGAAATATGGCGCTTCTGGTTACATTTTAAAAGGAGTTTCTACTGAAGAATTGCACCAAGCCATTCAAACGGTTTACAAAGGTGGTGCTATGATTAACCCTAACATTGCTACCAAAGTGTTTAAAATCTTTTCACAAATGGCACAGTCCAATTTTGCTATTTCTGTTGCCGAAGAAAATGTGGAAGACATGAGTCAGACTGAGTGGAAGATTATCCAACAAATTGGTTTTGGAGTTTCAAACAAGGAAATTGCAGCGAAGTTGTTCTTGTCTGAAGGGACAGTGCGGAATTACTTGTCAGGCATTCTGGCGAAATTAAATTTGCGAGATCGCACGCAATTAGCTATTTGGGCTGTGCAGACAGGTGTTACCCAACGTGATTTTAGTAAGGACAATGACAAATGAAGTGGCGGATGAGGTATTTGACGATGTTCGTCTCGGCTCTCCTTTTAGTGACCCTTAGCTTTGTTTTATGGACTTCCAATCAAAAAAAGATTTTGCGAATTGGAGTGTATGCAGGCAGCAGCTGGGACGTTCCGAATAGTCGTGAGAATAGAGTATTAGACAATATTATCCGCCAATTTGAAAAGTCACATCCCAATGTCAAAGTCGTCTATGAGAGCGGCATTCCTAAAAAGGACTATGACAATTGGCTAGCAGAAAAGATTCTAAAAGGTGAACAACTAGATGTGTTTATGGTGCCTGAAAATGATTTTTCTATGTTAGCGACTTCTGGGGCTTTTAAATCCTTGGATTCTTTGATTAGTAAGAAAGAGGCTGCAGCTTACTATCCAGTTGCTTATCAAGCTGGGCAATATCAGGGACACAGTTATGCTTTACCGATTGAAAGCAATCCTATCATGATGTGTGTCAATAAGGATTTGCTGGAAAAAGAAGGCATTTCGATTCCTAATTCCAATTGGACTTTAGAAGACTTATATGCAATTTGTCAAAAAGTCACAAAGGATACAAATGGTGATGGTTTGATTGACCAGTATGGCATTACGGATTATACTTGGAAACAGGCTCTGGTAGCTTATAATGGGCATTTGAGAAATCAAAGTGGTGTCAATGTTGATAGTGTGGAAATGCATCAAGCACTCTCCTTTATCAGTAAATTGGATTCATTAAATCAACGGTACAAGGTAACGTCAAATGATTTTGATGAAGGTAAGGTAGCCTTTTATCCCATGAGTTTGGCTCAATATCGAACCTATAAACCCTATCCCTATCATGTGGCAAAATATTCTAGATTTTCTTGGACCTGTATTCCTATGCCAGCCGCTAAAGCGGGCATTCCTGCAACACAAGTGAAAACGTCTCTTTTTGCTATGTCTTCAAAGACAAAACAGGATAAATTAGCTTGGGAGTTTATGAAATTGCTGTGTCAAAATCAAAAAAATCAGCAAGAACTATTTGCAAAATCACAAGGGACCTCTGTCTTGACATCAGTTGTCAAAAGCAGTCAGACGAAAAAGATTTTACAGGCAGATGATTTTGGGTTGGATTCGCTGACATCGCAACGACTGGATCATATGATGAAGCATTCGGTGTTAGATATTAGCAGAGACTTAGATTATCATTCTTTGGAACGACTGGATTATTTACTAGGAAATGCTCTCAAAAACAATGAAATAGACAGTATCTTACCAAGTATTCAAAGGGAAATGGAAGAAACAGGCAAATAGAGATTTAACGAAGAATAAATATCAAAATAGTCAGATGAGAGATTTAGCTCAAAGCTGGCTATTTTTCTTTTTGAAAAACTATATGACATTTGTCATATTTTAACTAACAAATGTCATCTTTACAAAGTGACATTTGACAATGTGAAACCGGTTCCATATTTAGTAAAATAAAGACAGAAATGAAGGAGGAAAGAACATGAAATATCTAGTACTAGTCAGTCATGGTGGACTAGCAGAAGGTGTGCAAAGCTCATTGAAGATGTTTGCTGGTGATAAGACCGACCAAGTCATTGCAGTAGGTCTAAAAGAAGGCAAATCCGTTGATGATTTCGCTCTTGACTTTCGTCAAGCATTAGCAAATCTGGGAACAGAAGATACGGTTTTGGTGTTGGCAGACATTGTCGGAGGAAGCCCTTTGACGACAGCTTGCAACGTTTTGTCAGAACTTGGTAAGTTAAACACGGCAGTCGTACTTGGTGGTCTCAATTTGACAATGGCACTCACAGGCTTAGTAATGAAAGATATGTTGGAAGGAAAAGACTTGGCACAAGCCATTCTCTCAGAAGCATCTGCAGCTCTGCAAGAATTTGATGTGACTGCTAGTGATGAAGATGACGAAGATGACATTTAAGAAGAAATAAAAGGAGATTTATCATGACAATTTCATTTGTACGTATTGATGACCGTATGATTCACGGTCAAACAGTAACTCGTTGGGCAAAAGAATATCCTTGTGACGGCTTAGTTGCTGTCAATAATGCTGCAGCAGGAAATGCAGTTTTGAAACAAGCCTACAAAGCAGCTTCTGATAAAAAAACATTCGTTTGGACAAAAGAAGCATGGAAAGAAAAATCACAAAAGGTATTGGATTCCGATAGTCGCTATTTCTTGATTACTAAAAATCCAATTGACATGAAAGAAATACTAGTTGATCAAGGTTTTGTGCCTGGCGATATCAAAGAAATTATTGTTGGTCCAGCCAATGACCGTCCAGGAGCTATTAAATTAGGAAATAACCAATCCATCACACAAGAGGAAGCGGAAGCGCTTGAAGCGATTCAAAAAGCTGGCTATAAAGTGAAATTCCAACTCTTGCCAGATGTGTCTATTGGCTACTGGGACGATTTCAAATCTAAATTTGGTTTTTAAAAAAATATAATAAGCATTAAGGAGGCTTTATTATGACAATTTCGTGGTTTCAAGCCGCTTTACTAGGGTTATTTGCCTGTCTGTCATCTATGCCTGGTTTAGGTGGTACTTCCATTGGTAACTATACTCTTGGACGCCCACTTGTAGGTGGCTTAGTTTCAGGACTGATCCTAGGAGATGTGAAATTAGGTATCATCTGTGGGGTTGCAATGCAGCTCGTTTATATCGCTTTGGTAACACCTGGTGGTACGGTTTCGGCTGACGTTCGTGCGGTTTCTTATATTGGAATTCCGTTGGCAATGGTAGCTATTCAATCGCAAGGACTATCACTTGACTCTGCAGACGCTGCTAACTTGGCTAAATCAATGGGAACACTCGTTGGTACAGTTGGTACAGTTCTTTTCTATGGTACAGCTACCATGAACTTGCTTTGGCAACATATTGGTTGGAAAGCTGTTGAAAAAGGTGAATTTAAACGCCTGTATATGGTAGACTGGGGCTTTCCTTGGATTTCACACTTGGTATTCTCATTCTTGCCAACCCTCATTATGTGTAAATTAGGTGCAGATGCAGTTACGGCTTTAAAAACGGCACTTCCATTGGACGGTATTCCAATGAAAACCCTCTTCACAGTTGGTTCTCTCCTTCCATGTGTCGGAATTGCAATCCTCTTGAAACAAATTGTTGAAAAAGCTGTCGATTTCATTCCATTCTTTGTTGGATTTACATTAGCAGCTTCACTAGGACTTAACCTTGTATCTTGTGCAGTGATTTCATTGATTTTCGCAGTATTATTCTATGAAATTCAAATGGCTAAAAATGTAAGAGCACAAGCAGCCGCAAGTGCAAGTTTTGATGATGACGACGATGAGGAGGATATTTAAAATGGTTAAATTAACGAAAAAAACATTAGGAAAATCTTTCCATCATTGGTATTATGGGAACTTAACTTGCTTCTCACAAGAACATATGCAAACATTTGGTTACCTAGCTTCAATGCTGCCAATCGTGGAAGAATTATATCCTAAAAAAGAAGACCAAGCCAAAGCAATGCACACTTACACTGCATTCTTCAACACAGAACCTCAATTAGGTGCTTTGATTGTAGGGATTACAGCTGGTCTAGAAGAAGCGCGTGCTAATGGTGCTGATGGAGTAGATGACGAAACAATCAACGGTCTTCGTGCTGGTCTGATGGGACCTGTTGCAGGGATTGGTGATTCACTGATTGTTGGTACCTTGATTCCGATTATACTAGGTATTGCTCTTGGTTTGTCAAATGGTGGTTCGCCACTTGGTGCCATTTTCTATATCGTTGTTTGGAACTTGCTCGCTTACTTTGGTATGAAATTTGCCTACTTTAAAGGCTATGAACTTGGAGACAAAGCGGTTGAATTTCTTGTCGGACCTCAAGGACAAGCTATCCGTAAGTCTGTTTCTATCATTGGTGGTATGGTCATCGGTGCTGTTGCAGCGACATGGGTACCTGTTAAGACAGCTTTCAAATTGAAAGACTCTTCAGGAAAGGCTTTCTTGGTACTGCAAGATCAATTAGATGGTGTTTATCCAGGTCTATTGACAGCTTTGTTTATCGTCTTTTGCTGGTGGTTGATGGCGAAGAAAAACCTTTCACCAATTAAAGTAATGTTGCTTCTCGTTGTAGTAGCCTTCCTTGGTGTATTGGTTGGGTTCTTCAACCCAGGATTGAAATACTAAAAATAGGAGAAAATTATGACAGAACAAGAATTGATTCAAGGCTATGAAACGGAAATTCAATATCAAAAACACATGATTGAAAATCTCGGACGTTGGTTTAGTCTCTTCTTTACCATTGCTAGTATCGGTCTTGTTCTGGTCTATTTTTTCCGTCAAATCAATCTCATTGCCTTTGTTCTTGGAATGATCCTAGCAGTGTTGGGAATATTAGCCATGCTCGTTTTTGGCTATGGTATTTATAAAGGACGATTGAATCTCAAAAAAGTCATTGATGATTTTGAAGAAAAATTAAGATTGGTTCGATAAAAATTTATTTGCTTTCCCCCTAAAAACTTTGTCGTTTGACAGAGTTTTTTTCTTGACTATTTCTGACCAAGTGATACAATAGAAAATGTAAATATTAGCACTCGCACTAATGGAGTGCTAAAATAAGATATTGGAGGTAAACAAATGCTTAAACCATTAGGTGACCGTGTGGTCTTAAAAATAGAAGAAAAAGAACAGAAAGTTGGTGGTTTTGTCATTGCAGGTGCAGGACAAGACGCCACAAAGACGGCAAAAGTTGTGGCTGTCGGGGAAGGGATTCGTACACTCAACGGTGAACTCGTTGCGCCAAGAGTAAAAGCTGGTGACACCGTTCTCGTTGAAAGCCACGCGGGAATTGATGTTAAAGACGGCGAAGAAAAGTACCTCGTTGTCAATGAAGCAAATATTTTAGCGATTGTTGAATAAATAAAAATTTATAGAAAGAGGAATTGTAAAAATGGCAAAAGATATTAAATTTTCAGCGGATGCAAGAAGCGCCATGGTGCGTGGTGTTGATATTTTGGCAGATACCGTTAAAGTAACCTTAGGCCCTAAAGGGCGCAATGTCGTTCTTGAAAAATCATTTGGCTCACCACTCATCACAAATGACGGTGTCACCATTGCAAAAGAAATCGAACTCGAAGATCATTTTGAAAATATGGGAGCTAAGTTGGTGTCAGAAGTTGCATCAAAAACCAATGATATCGCTGGTGACGGAACAACTACTGCGACTGTGTTGACCCAAGCAATTGTCCGCGAAGGGATTAAAAATGTAACGGCTGGTGCAAACCCAATTGGCATTCGTCGTGGTATTGAAACAGCTGTTGCAACAGCTGTTGAAGCCTTAAAAGCAAATTCTGTTCCGGTTTCTAATAAAGAAGCGATTGCGCAAGTTGCAGCTGTCTCATCACGTTCTGAAAAAGTCGGAGAATACATCTCTGAAGCTATGGAAAAAGTTGGCAATGATGGTGTCATCACTATTGAAGAGTCAAAAGGAATGGAAACAGAACTGGATGTTGTTGAAGGTATGCAGTTTGACCGTGGCTATCTTTCTCAATACATGGTAACAGATAATGAAAAAATGGTTGCTGATTTAGATAATCCATATATCTTGATTACAGATAAGAAGATTTCTAATATCCAAGAAATTCTTCCTTTGTTGGAAAATATTTTGAAAACAAGCCGTCCGCTTTTGATTATCGCAGATGATGTAGATGGTGAGGCTCTTCCAACTCTTGTACTGAATAAAATCCGCGGTACTTTCAATGTAGTCGCTGTGAAGGCACCAGGATTTGGGGATCGTCGTAAAGCGATGCTAGAAGATATTGCTATCTTGACTGGCGGTACAGTGATTACAGAAGACCTTGGTTTGGAATTGAAAGATGCAACGATTGAAGCACTTGGACAAGCCTCAAAAGTAACTGTGGACAAAGATAGCACTGTTATCGTTGAAGGCTCTGGTGATGCCGAAGCGATTGCCAACCGTGTGGCTGTTATCAAATCCCAAATCGAAAGTTCTACATCTGACTTCGACCGTGAAAAGCTCCAAGAACGCTTAGCGAAATTGTCAGGTGGTGTGGCTGTCATCAAAGTTGGGGCTGCAACAGAAACAGAACTCAAAGAAATGAAACTCCGTATTGAAGATGCCCTCAATGCAACTCGTGCAGCTGTCGAAGAAGGGATTGTTTCAGGTGGTGGAACAGCCTTTGTCAATGTTTTAAGTGCCGTTGAAGCACTAGACTTGTCAGGTGACGAAGCAACTGGTCGCAACATCGTTCTTCGAGCATTGGAAGAACCTGTTCGTCAAATCGCTCTAAATGCAGGATTTGAAGGTTCTATCGTCATTGACCGCTTGAAAAATTCGGAAGCAGGGACTGGTTTCAATGCTGCTACCGGTGAATGGGTGAATATGATTGATGCAGGAATTATTGACCCAGTCAAGGTTACTCGTTCTGCTCTTCAAAATGCAGCTTCAGTAGCGAGCCTCATCTTAACAACTGAAGCAGTTGTTGCTAACCAACCAGAACCAGCTAGCCCCGCTCCAGCAATGGATCCAAGCATGATGGGTGGAATGATGTAATATATAACTAAAACCCTTGTAATATCAAGGGTTTTACTATTGTCTGATACACGATTAAAGACAAGGAGGGGCAAAAAAGGGGCAAAAGATTATAACTTGTTTAGAGCGTCTATAACATTTTTTCTTGCGTTTTTTGTGACGTGATTATAAATAGCTAGAGTAGTTTCTGGATCAGAATATCCTACTCGTTCCATAATTATCTTGAGCGGTAGGTTTAGTTTGGATAATAAAGAGATGTGAGAATGCCTAAATATGTGGCTAGTTAAATGCTTTTTGAAATGTAGCTCTTAACCATGTTCAATTTTGAGAGTGGGACAGAAATCAATCATTCGAAGAATTTGATTTTTCAGCAAGTCCCAATTTCTAGTTGCTGACCTAAAACAGTCCACAGGACTGTTTTGACTTTCACCTCCGCACAGTTGGTTAGGATAGCCGCTATCACCGGTATAACAAGGGATAAGGTTATCCAACCAACCACTGCGTCTTACAAGCCAAACTATAAAACGCATGAGGTTGGGAACTTTTGTCTCAACCTCTTTTTTAGCTTGAGTTCATATAGAAGACAAAAAGGATACAAAGTAAAAATAGAAGCTCCAAAAATGTTCGATGAATATTAGGAATTTATTGCTGTTACTTAATAAATTAGTACCACTTGACAAAGCCATTCTCTTTTGCTTATTTGTCTCCACTCCCTTTCTGTGGTAAAATAGTGATACATTTCTAAGGAGAAAACGATGATTGATGTTGAAGCCATTCTGAGCAAGATGAATCCCAATCAAAAGATCAATTACGACCGCGTGATGCAAAAAATGGTCAAAGTTTGGGAGGCGGACCAGAAGCGTCCTACGATTTTAATGCACACCTGCTGTGCGCCTTGCTCCACTTATACGCTGGAGTATTTGACCCAGTATGCGGACGTGACGGTTTATTTTGCCAATTCAAATATTCATCCCAAAGCAGAATACCAGCGCCGTGCCTATGTTGCACAAAAATTTGTTCACGATTTTAATGAAAATACTGGTAATCATGTTCAATATTTAGAAGCCCCCTATGAGCCACAAGAATTTTTCCGAACAGTACACGGTTTGGAAGAAGAGCCGGAAGGTGGCGATCGTTGTAAAGTTTGCTATGATTATCGCTTGGATAAGACAGCGCAAGTGGCGGTTGATTTGGGATTTGACTATTTTGGAAGCGCCTTGACAATCAGCCCTCATAAAAATTCGCAGACGATCAATAGCGTTGGAATTGAAGTGCAGAAAGTTTACGCAACGCAGTATCTTCCTAGTGATTTCAAGAAAAATCAAGGCTATAAGCGCTCGGTCGAAATGTGCGAGGAGTACGACATTTACCGCCAATGCTATTGTGGTTGTGTATTTGCAGCACAAGCGCAAGGAATTGACCTCATTCAGATTAAAAAAGATGCGACAGCTTTTTTGAAAGGGAAAGATTTAGAAAAAGATTATTCGCATATTAAATTTACTGTCACGAATGGAGAATCCTAAAAATAACGCTTGTATTGGAGTTAATCGTGCTTCTTTATACAAGGTTATTTATTGTTTATACATTTAGAAGTTTTATATCTTGACGTCATCAATATATTGTGTTATCATTTTCTTTGGCACAATATATGGTGGTTCAGCTGAGGCTGATAACCTGATATTGGATAGATTTGGGAGGTGCAGGAAGATAGTGATTATTTTAGCGGGCATGATTGGGGTAGGAAAGACGACCTACACTTATCGACTAGCCGAGGAATTAGGAACACAGCCTTTTTTTGAGCCTGTAGAAGAAAATCCTATTTTGGATAAGTATTATGAAGACCCTGATAAGTATGGTTTTGCTTTGCAGATTTATTTTCTAAATAAACGCTTTAAAATGATCAAAGCGGCTTATCATGATGACAACAATATTCTAGATCGTTCTATCTATGAAGATGCTCTGTTTACCTATATCAATACACTCAAAGGCAGCATTAGTGAGCAAGAGTACAATATCTATTTGGAACTTTTGGACAATATGATGGAAGAAATCCAAGGTCTGTCTAAGAAAGCGCCAGATTTGTTGATCTATTTAGACGGTAGTTTTGACCACATTATGGATAATATCAAAAAACGTGGTCGCGATTATGAGCAACCAAATGAAGAAAATGGACTCGCTGACTACTATCAACTGCTTTACAAGCATTACCAAAATTGGTATGAGGATTACAATTACAGTCCTAAAATGAGAATTGCAACGGATGATTTAGATATTGCAAATCCAAATGACTGGAATCACGTCTACCAACAAATTCAACAAAAAATGAAAACAATTGGGCTTGAGAAATAAATTCAATCAAGAAAGTCTCGAAATCACTTCGAGATTTTTGTGTATATAAATAAAAAGGGAGATAGATGATAACGGATAGACAAGCGAAAATTCTTCAAGAAGCAAGAGATTTTGTTTATGCTGAATTGAAAGACGAGATGAGTGGGCATGACTGGTGGCATATTGTGCGTGTCACAAACAATGCTGTAGAAATTGCCAAACAAGAACAAGCAGATGTTTTTATTTGTGAGCTAGCTGCCTTACTGCATGATATAGCTGACGGGAAATTAAATGAGAATGAAGGGGTGGGCTTGCAAAAGGTCAAGCAATGGCTACAGAATCATCAGGCTTCAGATGAGGAAACAGCTCATGTACTGGAGATTATTGCAACGATGTCATTTAAAGGTGGACATCAGCAGAAAAATGTCAGCACTTTGGAGGGGAAAATTGTTCAAGACGCCGACCGTTTAGATGCGATTGGAGCAATTGGAATAGCTCGAGCTATGGCTTATTCTGGATATACGGGCAGACCCATTCATGACCCTGCCTTGCGACCACGAGAAGATATGACGGTAGAAGAATATCGAAGTAATCAAGGAACAGCAATTCTACATTTTTATGAAAAGTTGTTGAAGTTAAAAGATTTGATGAATACAGACTATGCTAAGCAATTAGCAATAGGTCGTCATCACTTTTTGGAAGAATACTTAGAGCAATTCTACGCAGAATGGGATGCGAAAAAGTGATAATTAAAGAGACGAAAAAGCTGAGAATATGATTTCCCAGCTTTTTTGAATGCGATAGAAATAGCAACTAGATTATTTACGAAAGGCATCAATAATGTAGGTGAAGCCAGCAACTAAAAATGCAAAGGCAACGACATAAACGATAAAGACACCTGTAGCTACTGGATTGAACAGAATCACTAGACCTAGTAAAAATGCAAGCAAGGCTATCCACATGATATGGCTACCAATAATAGGGAAAATCAATCCCAGACGATTGCCTTTAAAGAAAGCAATAATGGCTTCTAAAATTAACCAAATTCCTAAAATGGTCGGAATGACGACCGGCAGGGTCACAAAGCCATAAGCAACGAGGTAAAGAGCTAAGAGAAGATTAACAAACCCTTGGAAAAGATAAACAGGTGAGCGAAGCTCTTTTGGTACAGAGAAATAGCCTAAAATAGCTGCTATAGAAGCAACCAGTAAACCAAATGCAATCCACCAACTGTAAGCAACAAGATTAGCTGCTGGGTTTGTAAATAGGAAAAGTGCTAAAAGGACAAAAACAACTCCTGCAAGTAATAGCAATAAACGATTAGAAAATTTCATATCTACATCCCCTATATAGTATAGTTTGAGGATGAAAGCGTTTTAACTTTTTTGATGGGAGATGTCAAGAAAGGAAATAGATAGTTTGAGAATTTTAGTATGGCTTTTTGTGGAACAAAAAAGGATGTTTTATTATTTTTTGTAACTATAACAAGGTTAGAAGATTAT